>DBVQ01000025.1:15283-27251 GCA_002308155.1 Christensenella sp. UBA1260 | reverse complement strand
AAGGCGGAGTCTGTCGTCCTTCAAGCCAAGGTCAACGAGCCATTTGTGGCAGAAGTTCTTCCAATAATTGAACCACTCAAGGTCCGTGCCAGGTTTGCAGAAGAACTCAAGTTCCATCTGTTCAAACTCGCGGATGCGGAATATGAAGTTGCCTGGGGTGATTTCATTGCGAAAGCTCTTGCCGATTTGACCTATGCCAAACGGCACTTTCTTGCGGGTGGTGCGTTGTACGTTTTTGAAGTTGACAAAGATGCCTTGTGCGGTTTCAGGACGGAGATAGACGGTGGACGTTGAGTCCTCTGTGACGCCGATGAAAGTTTTGAACATAAGGTTGAACTTGCGAACGCCCGTGAAGTTTGAGTTGCCGCAAACTGGGCATGGGACTTTGTGCTCGGCAATATATGCTTCCATTTGCTCGTTGGATCAACCCGCGATATTCTCGCTGATGCCCTTCTTTGCCATATAATCTTCGATCAAATTGTCTGCTCTGTGGCGAGCGTGGCAAGATTTGCAGTCCATGAGTGGATCGGAAAATCCGCCGACGTGTCCGGTCGCTTGCCAAGTTGTCGGGTTCATGATGATTGCGCTGTCAATGCCGACGTTGTATGGGTTTTCAACAATAAACTTCTTCCACCAAGCGTTTTTGATGTTGTTCTTCAGTGCAACGCCAAGAGGCCCGAAGTCCCAAGAGTTGGCAAGTCCGCCATAAATCTCGCTGCCCGGATACACAAATCCGCGGTTCTTTGCGAGAGCAACAAGTTTGTCCATTGTGAGTTCTGCCATATTAATTTATCTCCTTTGTATGCACCTGGATTAGTGCACCAAAATATTTATTGTTAATAACTATAAATGATTATTTTTTTATTGTCAAATGCTTTGGACTAGTTTGCCATAATTATGGCAAGCGTTGAGACAAAAGCATATATGTCAAAGAGGAGTATTGGCGAAAACATGAGCGCAAGCGTCACGTCTTTTGTGAGGAAACGGATAAAAAGAACATAGGCAAAGGCGAGTGCAAAGGTCATAAACACAAAAGCGAGGAGCAGGTTTTTGAGCGTGAAAAAGGCAAAAACAAAGAGTATGCAAAACGTGCCTAAGAACGCAAAAAATATCATTGACGGAAAAATATGTTTGTGTTCAACAAGCCGAGTGATAGACAAAATTCCAGACAAATATGACACTACGACAAACGAGCTCCAAAACGCAGAAGGCAACACAAACGCAGGTTTTGTGAGGCTATTCCACCATATAAAGTCCATTTTGAAGCAATACGAGCTCATCCCTGCAACGAGTAAGATCGCAAAGAGCGCCACTGTCATGCCTATCATTCGTTTCAAGTGTTCCACACAAAAATATATTCGCACTTGCTATGTGCTATCACATATTTTGACAACTGTACGTATGGTGAAGTAGGAGAAATCCAAAATCTTATAGGAGGTATGGTACATAATGAACTTCTTTACAAACGGTGGTCCAAACAACGGATGTGGCTGCGACATCATCTATCTACTGCTTCTCTTGAACTGCTGCGGCGGCATGAATTTCTGCGGAATGGGCGGATGCGACATCATTTGGCTCATCCTCATTCTCAACTGCCTCTGCGGCAACAACACGCCATGTGGCTGCAAGTAAGCAAAAACCGCGTGATTGAGCGACCTGCTGTGTCAGTTTTGCGTGCGCTTCCCGTCACATACGACCAAGTATGTTCGTGGCTCGCGTGCGCACCTTCCTTGCATCTCATCTCAATCGCACGGTTTTGTAAACCCAAACTAAGTTTGGAAATCTACGCGCAGTAGAAGAAACAGGCGACGCCAATCGGCGTCGTCTTTTGCTTTTGAAAATATTGCTTGATAATACGGTGGCAATTTGCTATAATTAATATTTGTGGATACACAAGAACAAAAGAGGGGTCGAAGACCATGATTCTCACTCTTGACATTGGCAATACAAATATAAAGATCGGTGCGTTTGACGGCGACAAGATGGTGGCATCTTGGCGTGTGTCAACGGCGGCGAGCAAGACGGCGGACGAATACGGCATGATAATCTATGACCTTTTGTTTCAAAAGGGCATAAGTTTTGAGGACGTTGAGGCGTGCGTCATGTCATCCGTTGCACCTGCGCTCAACTATACGATTGAACATATGTGTCGTTTCTACACGGGCAGAAATCCGCTGTCCGTAAATCACGAGACGGACCTTGGAATAACCTTGAAATATGACAATCCTGCCGAACTCGGCTCGGACAGAATGGTGGGTGCGGCTGCCGCATATCATCTCTACGGCGGGCCGGTCATCGTTGTGGACTTTGGCTCTGCCACGACTTTCAACCTCGTGACAAAGGACGGACAGTATATCGGCGGCGCAATTGCACCGGGCATCAAGACCGCAACGGAATCACTTGTCACAACTGCGGCAAAACTTCCGCGCATTGAGCTCACTCCGCCTGCGAGCATAGTGGGTACGTCCACAAAAACCTGTATGCAGAGCGGTATAATCTATGGTTATACCGGACTTGTCAAATATATGCTTGAAAAGTACAAGGCGCTCCCTGAGATGAAGGGCGCAAAAGTTGTTGCAACGGGCGGCCTCAGCGAACTTGTTGAGAACACCGAGCCTGACATCATTGACATCGTTGACCGCGCACTTGCACTCAAAGGGCTCAAATACGTTTACGACCGCACGAAAAAATGATACTCTTCTTTGCAAAAGGCAAATGCGATAGCGACAAGTTTGTGAGATATTGCTACTCGCACTATCGCAACATAATGACGTCCCTCGGCAACGAATTGCCTGAGACGGTGGAAATCATACGTGAAGAGGGCGCAAAACCTCGCTTTGACACGGAAGATGCGCACTTCAACCTCTCGCACTCGCATGGAGTTATGCTTGTCGGCATCTCATACGCGCCGATAGGGGTGGACGTCGAGAAGGTGCGCCCAATCGATTTCAAAAAGTTTGACTTCATTGACGCCGAAGACGAACAGGACTTCTTTGAAAAGTGGACGGAAAGAGAGAGTTATTTGAAGTTTACAGGCGAGGGGCTGAACGGCTTCCGCAAGGAAATCCCCGCCGATGCACACTTTGAGCACTTTGACGTCTTTGACGGCTATCACGCTTGCATTTGTGCAGAGCCGCAGAGCATAAGAGCTTATGAGCTTGACATCAACGCTATTGAATAGCGTTCAAAATAGAAAATAATATTGGAGGGTACAATAATGGTACTTGATAAAGTCAAAGCATTGATTGCAGAACAAATGAACATTGACGAGAGCAAAATCTCTCCGGACAGCGACATCATCAAAGACCTCGGCGCAGACAGCCTCGACATAGTCGAGATGCTCATGAACGTTGAAAGCGAATGGGGACTCGTCATTGACGACGAGGACGTGCCAAAGCTCCAACGCATCAAGGACGTTGTTGCGTATATTGAGGCGCACATTTAATCGCAAAATCATTGTTCAAAAAAAGAAGCCAATGCGGGCTTCTTTTTTTGTGTCATATTTCGTTTGTCAGGCAAAGTCTTTGATTTTTGACTGCCACGCCTTCAAAAGCTCGGGGAGGTCAAAGGAGTGTTCAAGCATTTTGGAGAGTGCGAGCATATCAAAGAGAGGGGCATAAACAGCAGGTCGCTCCGTTGCGTACAGTCCAACCGTCGTTTCGCCAAGGTAGGCAACAGTTGACGTGCCGTCTCCCAAAGGACTAAAGGCATCTGCAACTCCCGACAGCGCATCAAATTGCGAGTAGGAGGTGAGTATCACGTCAAACTCTTTGCGCGCGGCAAGTGCCTTTGTCACGTCAAATATGCTTTCAAGCTCCAAGTGCACGGACGAATAGTCCTCGTTGATGTCGCTGACAATCTTGCGCCAAAGTGCAGTTGTGTTTCTTGTTTGCATGGCATCCGCAAGTGTCAAAGCGTGCGCTCTCTTCTCGGCGAGTTCAAATGCTATGCGCGCAGTGCGTTCAATCTCAAGCTCGCTGTATCTAAGCGTGTCAAACGCTTGCCTTCCAAACTCTTGACTTGTGCCAAAACCACCGTTTTCAAATGCCACGACATCGGATACGATTGCAAGATTTGAGCCGCTTAGATTGCTGAAATCCGTGTTTTTGAACACGCATTTTGCGTATAAGTTGAGACGAGTGGCAACGGCGTTAAGAAATGACGAATTGAGATTGGCCGAACTGCTCACGACAATCGCATCAAAGAGCGACAATTTGCTCAAGTCCTCGCTCGTCAAAGCGTCCGCATCAAAGTTTTCAACTGCAAAATCCACCCCAAATGATTTTGCAAGATTGCAAAACTCGTTTATAGGGGAGGCGGATAGTTTTGAAGATTTCAAATATGCGATTTTGCCGTTCATAACAAATAAATAATATACCAACGCCGCGCCCCCGTCAAACGCTTGGCAAAGAAAGATTGTATTTTGTCAAATATCTTGTGAAAAATATTGCGATTGCTCAAAAAATCCTTTTCAATCCGCTTGCGTGAGACCCAAAAATAATGTTATCATATTTTGCAGTCCGCAAATCTTTGATTTGCTCGTTTTGGGTTAGTAGTGAAAAAAGCATGCAAGATTTTAAGCTTAATACTTCTTGTTGTCGCCATGTTGAGCTTGGCGCTGTTTTTGCTTACGGCCTGCCAAAAAAAGGACAAGGTCAAAGTCATAAACTGCAAACTCACAAACGAGGAATATGCGTTTTGCATAAACCGTACTGACTCCGCAATGCTTGCACAAATAGACAGCTTTTTGATTGAAATAAAATCCAACGGCACTCTCAACAAGATTGTCGCAAGATATTTCGGCTCAAGCAAGCCGCAGGGAGTGAAATCCGCACCTCTTGACTCGGACAACGCACTCGTCGTTGTCACAAGCGCGGACTTCCCGCCGTTTGAATATATGGAGGGCGACACCTATTATGGCGTCGATATGGAGATAGCGGCGGCATTTGCAAAGAAACTCGGCAAAAAACTAGTCATCAAAAACGTGCGCTTTGCCTCCGTGCTCAACGAGCTTCAAATGGGGCACGCAAATGTTGCAATTGCGGCACTCTCCGTTGTTGACGCAAGAAAGAACTTTGTCACTTTTTCAAACGGCTACTATATGGCGGGGCAGGTGATAATGGCAAAGGTTGATGACGACACGTTCTCTGCCTGTTCAAGTGCCGAGGAAGTGCGGAGGCTGCTTTTGAATATGGACTCTTCTGTCAGAATCGGCTATCAAAACAGTTCGTCCGCCTACTATTATCTCTATGGCAAATCCCGTGAATACACCGACACGTTTTCTGTTGAAGGCAAGGGCTATGACACAGTGTCAAGCGCAGTGGAGGCAATGCTAAACGGCGAAGTTGATTTTGTTATGACGGATTCGGCGGCGGCTGAAGCTATTGCCAAACAATTCAACAAATAAAACCGCCCAGTTGAGCGACCTGCAGTCAATCTTGCTGGTACTCGTACAACGTGTGCGCCTAGTGCACTTCGGTATTCGCGTTCGCGTCTTTCGCGTCATCCATCAGTTTTGAATGGTTTTGGATTCTTAATAAAGGTACTAAAATGCAATGATTTTTTGGATTAAGGGTGCAAATGCACCCTTTTTTGATAAAATAATATAAAATATTTGGCAAAAGTCAGGGCGTATTTTGTTTGCCCACTTTACATAGACTAAAAAGAGTGATATTATAAAATATACGAATGTGCACATGGCGCACATATACGTATGCGAGGCAAAATGAGATATTCGGAGCTTGAACAACACTTAAAAAACGTTTTGAATGGCGGAGAAGACTTTTCGCCACTTTACGTTATTGCCGGCGAAGATGATTATCTCAAAGAGCTTGCGCTCAAACAGTTTTTCGGCGCGCTTGACAAGGACTATGCGGATTTCAACTTTGCAAAACTCAAATCCGATGCGAGCGTGGACGATATGCAGGATGCTCTTGACACCTACCCGATGTTTGACAGCGTGAGGATTGTGTCATATGAGGCGGACGAAAAGACTCCGGACGACATCAGGGCGTTTGTTGACGAATATGTCAAATCGCCGTCGCCGACATCCGTGCTCGTCGTCAGTGTGGACGGAGATGCAAACAAGGTTTTCAAGCAAAAGAAAGCCGTGCAAATTGACTGCTCTCGTCTTGAAGACGAGGAACTCGTGTTTGAAATCAACAAGATTTTGGCAGTTGAGCCGTCTATGCCGATAGCGCCCGAAGCCGCGGAGGAACTTATAAAGCGTACGCAGGGCAGTATGGCAAGGATTGTCAGCGAAACCGCAAAACTCAAAGCGTATGCAAGCAACCTCATCACGCGCGCAGACGTTGAGGAGATGGTCGTGCCGGATTTGGACTTCCAAGTGTACGAGCTCTCCGCCGCCATCGCCGAAAAGGACGGAAACGCCGCGCTCAAAATGCTCAATACATTTGCCTTGAATGGCATAAGAGGCGTGACAATCATAAATCTCATTTATGATAGATACAGAAAAATGCTCCACGCAGAGCTCAACAAGACAAAAACAAATGACGAAGTCGGGCAGATGCTCGGCATGAAGGGCGGAGCGGTGTACTATCTCCGCAAGACGTCAAGCAAGTATTCGCAAGTGCGTCTCAAAAAGTGTGTGGACTATCTCCACGACTTGCAATTTGACGTGCTTTCGGGCAAGAGACTTGAAGCCTCCGCGCTTCAAGAGGCAGTTTTGCAGCTGTTAATAATTTGAAAAGGAAAACGTTATGCGTCCAAAAATAGATAAAAAGTTTTATCCGTTCATTTGGCTTGGGCTTATTGTCGCCTCACTTGTCAGTGGGGTGTATGCCATGTATGTCACTTTTTCAAATGCAGAAGGGATTTCATCCGCCATTGCACTCTTTGTTGAGATATTCAAGATTATCCTTTCATATGGTGCAATCCCGACAGCACTATGCTTCTTCTTTGCGTTTATTCTGTATGCGCTTGCGGCGAGGAGAGGCTTTGGGGCAATTCCGCGCAACGATTTCATCTATACAGTCATGATTTTCACGGCAATCGTGAGATTTGCGACGGGCATAATTGAAGTGTTTTGCATTTTGGAGCCAAAGATGTATATCGTCACCTCCACGGTGCTCAACCCAATTTTGCAACCGCTTGCCTATGGCTTTATGTTCTTCTTTGTCTTTGCAAAGAACTACAAAATGAATCCGGTTGAAAAATACTATTCGTTCATGCTTTGGGCAATGGTATATCTCATTTTGCTTGGTATTGCCGTGCTGGCGGAAAACCTCTTGTATATTATCGCCGTGCAGGATGAGGCATCTTTGAATCTGATAAACGAACTCGTTGCCGATTATGGCTACGTTTTGGTCAAGAACGATTTGCAGACGGTTGCAAGCGCAGTCGCTCTGTCGGTCTATGGCGTTTATGTAATAGTCGCTGCTGTGCTTGGCGAGATTATGCGCAGTAAAGCACGCAGATTTCAAGACCCAGCGACGAGAGGAGAATATTTTGACTCTCAGGATGGACGCCCTTACACTATGCGCGACGACGTTGGTCAAACGTATGGTGATTTTGACAAGCCGGCGCAAGGCGGCAACGATGACAATGACAAAAACTCGGGAGACGGCAACGTCTTTGACGAGTTTGATATTTAAGCAAACAAAACTTAGGAGAAGTTTATGCAATACAATTTTGTTGAATATGCGCAAAACATCAACCTTTATGCTGTTATCGACGGTGTGATTTTGGTGGCGATTCTTGCCATGATGATCTCATTCTTCGTGTACAAGCGCAACGTCAAGATGTTCTTGTTCTTGCTTGCACCTATTGTGCTTGAAGTCCTCGTGCTTGTGCTTGGCGAACTCAATGACGGCAAGATACTCACGGTTTCAAAGTACATACTTCACTATGCGGTTATCTTCAATCTCATAGTTGCGTGCGTTGTCTATCAAAATGACTTCAAAAACATCTTTCAAAAGATTTCTTCTTCGAAGAGCATGGATTCGCACACGAGCGATGATGAACTCAGAGAAGCGACCACAGAGATTTTGACCGCCTGCCAAGATATGGCAAAACAGGACGTCGGTGCAATCATCATTATTGACACACCTGGCGACATCCACGAGAACATACTTGACACGGGCACGCGCCTTGACGCAATAATTTCCGCAGGGCTCTTGGAAAGTATCTTCAACACCAAAGCTCCTCTTCATGACGGCGCAGTCATCGTGCGCGGCAACAAGATTGTTGCGGCAGGATGCTTCCTCACTCTTACACAGCGCAACGTCAACAAAGAGATGGGCACTCGTCACCGTGCTGCAATCGGAGTCACTGAGGAGACAGACGTGCTCTCCATCGTTGTCAGTGAAGAGACGGGCATCATCTCTGTTGTTCAACATGGCGAAATCAAACGCTATATGACCATGGACAAACTCAAAGACGAAATTGAAGATGCCTATGGCATCTCTCCAACAGCAATCGCAAGACGTGCGGAGCAGAAGAGCAGAAAAAAGAGGTTTGGGCGCAAAGATCGCTTCGACATCTAAAACCGTGCTATTTGGCGATTTGCTGTGTTAATGCACTTTGTCCGTAAAACCGTGTACGCTTTGTACACTGGGTTCTCCGTCCAAAGCACATTGCCTTGCAACTCATCCAAATATCCCAGTTTTACAACTCTCACATATTGAGAGCATCTGAACAGTTTAAAGGGTTATAAAACAAAACACGCAAACAAAGCAAATCTCATATTATAAACCATAGGTTTATGGTGATAATATGAAGGTATGCAAGTTTGGTGGCAGTTCTATGAGCAATGCGTACGCGGTGGCGTGCGTGGAAAAGATAATAAGAGCCGACGAGTCAAGGCGATATATCGTCGTTTCTGCTCCAGGCAAGAGAGACAAAGATGACAAAAAGGTGACTGACCTTTTGTATCTTGCGAAGGACAAGTTTGACCGTGGAGAAAACTTCTTTGAAGTTTTTGAAGTCATAAAAACTCGGTTTCTTGACCTTGAAAGAGAGCTTCAAGTTGATGCAAAACTTGAGTGTGAACTTGAAGAGATAAAAGACAAAATTGCAGGCGGAGCAAGCCGCGATTTTGTGGCGTCAAGAGGGGAATATCTATCCGCAAAACTTCTCGCAAAAAAACTTGATGTTCCGTTCTGCGACACGCAAAATCTTGTATGGTTTGAAGGAGACAACCTTGCGCTTGACAAGACGATAGATTGTTTGCGGCAGGCACTTGCAGGTTTGCCAATGGCGGTGCTCCCCGGTTTTTATGGCTCAAACGAATTGGGCATAAAGACCTTCACGCGCGGGGGCTCGGACATAACGGGTGCGCTCGTGGCGGCGGCTGTGCGTGCGGATGTGTATGAAAACTGGACGGACGTGGACGGCATTTTTACAGCTGACCCACGCAAGGACACTACGGCAAGGTTTGTTGAAAAGCTGACATACAAAGAGATGTATGCGCTGGCTCTAAGAGGTGCAAACGTGTTGCATAAAGACGCAGTGTATCCCGTTGAAGCGGCGGGGATAAAGATTAACGTAAGAAACACATTTAACCCTGATTGCAAGGGGACGATAATTGCAGATTAAAGGAGAAACAAATGTTAAATCCTGACAGTAAATTGGTTTATAACGCACTTCGCTCACTCGTGGGCGATGATGACGTCTACAAAATCATTGAGGCGGACGAGGTGCTTGAAAAGTTGCCGGCGGACAAGCAGTTTACAAAGGTTCAACTCTCGGCAATCGTGCGCGACCTCAAAGACAGAGAATACATCGGCGTAAAGTATTTTACGCCTGATGAGTATTGCCTTTTGACCTACAAGCGTTTTGATGATGCCACGGCACAGCCTGTCGTTGTTGCACCGTCAAAACCTGCTACAAAAAAGGAAAAAGCGGAGAGAGTCCCTTATGCGGCACAAGCGGAGCAACCTGAAAAACAGGCAAAGCCTGTGAAGAAAGGCACGGTCTTCTTTATGGCGTTTTTGGGTGCTCTTCTCGGCAGTGCGGTTGTTGCCGCAATTGCGATTGTGATTGCAAGGTTTGTTCTCTGATTTACTACGCGTGCAAAAGAGGTAATTTATGGCACTTGAAAGACAACACGTTCTCACAAAAAAAGAAAAAGCGGTTATGCGCGTCGTGTACCAAGAGGCTGAAAAGCAGGGTGGTTCTTGTTTGCTTACGCCGATTGACATCTTTTCGCAGATTCCGCTTGACATCGATATAGAAGAGAACGAGCTTGATACGACTCTTAGAAACCTCGAAATAGACGAGTATTTTGACCTTACGCTCTCGGACAAAAAGGGCGAGCTTGTCTATTGTATCAATATGCAAAAGAAAGGGCTTCAATTTGCCCGCGTGGAGCGCGCTTTCAGGAGCAACGTTATGTTCCGTCTCATTTTTGCAATGTGCACGGCGACAGTCGGTGCGCTCGTCGGCTGGGGCATACGTTTGCTGATAGCCTATTTCCAGAATAAATGAAGTTTGAACTTGTTTCAAAATACAAGCCCACAGGCGACCAGCCTCAGGCGATAGACAAGATTGTCGAAGGGCTTCAAAACGGATTTAATACCGAAGTTTTGCTCGGTGTCACAGGCTCGGGCAAAACTTTTACTATGGCGAATATTATCGAGCGTATGCAGAAGCCGACGCTCGTCATCGCGCACAACAAGACGCTTGCGGCACAGCTCTGCAATGAACTTCGTGAGTTCTTCCCAAAGAACAGGGTTGAGTTTTTTGTCAGCTATTACGACTACTATCAACCGGAGGCGTACATCCCGCGCACGGACACCTATATTGAAAAGGACTTGTCCGTCAACGACGAGATTGACAAGTTGCGCAACTCCGCCACAGCCTCTCTCTGCGAGAGAGAAGACACGATTGTCGTGGCGTCCGTGTCCTGCATATACGGGCTCGGTGCGCCGACTGAATACTTCAAGCAGTGCATATCGCTGCGCGAAGGCGACACGATAGACCGCGATGAACTTGCAAGAAACCTCGTTGACATACAGTACAAGCGCGCGGACTTTGACTTTGTGCGTTCAACCTTCCGTATGCGCGGAGACACGGTGGACATCTTTCCGTCCACGAGTTCGGAGGTTGCAATCCGCGTAGAGTTTTTTGGCGACACAATAGACCGCATCTGCGAGATTGACGGCACAACGTCAAAAATCATCAGCGAGCTCAAACATACCCTTATTTTCCCAGCGACGCATTATGTTATCAGCGGTGAAAAAGAGGAGATTTTGGGCAGAATATTAAAGGACAAAGCCGAGCGCGTGGAGTATTTCACCCGCCTTGGCAAACTCATAGAGGCTCAACGCATAGACGAGCGCGTCAACTACGACGTGGAGATGATACGCGAGATGGGCTATTGCAGCGGCATTGAAAACTACTCTCGCTACTTTGACGGCAGAGAGATAGGGCAAGCGCCTTATACGCTCCTCGACTTTTTCCCAAAGGATTTTATCACCTTCATTGACGAGAGCCATATGACAATACCGCAAATCCACGGCATGTACAACGGCGATAGGGCACGAAAGACAAACCTCGTTGAATACGGCTTCCGTCTTCCTGCCGCCTACGACAACCGCCCGCTCACTTGGGACGAGTTTGACAGCCGCATACGTCAAGTCGTGTGTATGTCCGCAACACCTGCGCAGTATGAGCTCAATCGTGCAGACGACGTGGCGGAACAGATTATCCGCCCGACAGGACTTTTGGACCCAGAGATTGCAGTCAAAAAGATTGACGGACAGATTGATGACCTTATCGGCGAAATCAATGCCGTCACAAAGAATAAGGGCAGAGTGCTTGTCACTACGCTCACGAAGAAGATGGCGGAAAACCTCACGGACTATTTGAAGGAAGTTGGCATCCGCGTCAAGTATATGCACAGTGACATCGACACGCTTGAGCGCATCGAGATTGTGCGCGGACTCAGAGAAGGTGAGTTTGACGTGCTTGTCGGCATCAACCTGCTTCGTGAAGGCCTTGATATCCC
>DBVQ01000025.1:0-15260 GCA_002308155.1 Christensenella sp. UBA1260 | reverse complement strand
GCGGACAAAGAGGGCTTCTTGCGCAGTGCATCCGCACTCATTCAAACGATTGGTCGTGCCGCAAGAAACGCACAGGGCAGAGTTGTCATGTATGCTGACAACATCACGGACAGCATGAAGACGGCAATCGACGAGACCAACCGTCGCCGCAGGATTCAAGACGCCTACAACAAGGCAAACGGCATAGTGCCAAAGACGATTGTCAGCACAATCAAGAACTCGCTTGAAATCACCAAAAAGGATGTTAAACACGACAATTTGTCTGTTAAAGATATGTATGCGGAGATTGATAGACTAAAAGGGTTGATGCAAACTGCATCCGCGCAGCTCGATTTTGAGAAGGCAATTCTTTTGCGCGATGAGCTGAATGAGCTCAAACGCAAAATAAAACAACTAAGTTAAAACCGCACATTTTGGCGACCTGCTGTGTCAGCTTTGCGGGTGCTCNNNTCACACCATGTACTTGCTTGTACATTGGGTGTTCGCGTACGCACCTTTCTTGCATCTCATCCAAACTGAGCGGTTGCGAATGAGCAGCAGAATAAATGAGCATAGATACAAAAACAATTTAAAAAGACTATGGACAAAATTATCATAAAAGGCGCAAGAGAGAACAATCNNAATTTAAAAAACATTTCTCTTGAAATACCTAGAAACAAATTTGTTGTTTTTACTGGCGTGTCGGGAAGCGGAAAATCCTCGCTTGCTTTCGACACAATCTTTGCCGAGGGGCAGAGACGCTATGTTGAGAGCCTTTCGTCATACGCGCGTATGTTCCTCGGACAAATGCAAAAGCCTGACGTGGACTACATCGAGGGGCTTTCTCCTGCCGTGTCTATTGACCAAAAGACGACGTCACACAATCCGCGTTCAACCGTCGGCACTGTGACGGAGATATACGATTATCTACGTTTGCTCTATGCGCGCATAGGCAAACCTCATTGTCCAAAGTGCGGCAGGCTGATTGAAAAACAGACCGTTGACCAAATCGCCGACAAGATTATGTTGCGCTCGGGTGCCAAGGTGCAGATTCTTGCACCAATCGTGCGTGGCAGAAAGGGCGAATATAGAAAGGAATTCGAACAACTCAAGCGTGCAGGCTACGTGCGTGTGAGAGTGGATGACATCAACTATACGCTTGATGAAGAAATCGTGCTGGAAAAGAACATCAAGCACACAATCAGCGTCGTCATTGACCGTATCGTCATAAAGGAAGGCGTGGAGCGCAGGCTCACCGACTCAATCGAGAACGCTGTCAAACTGGCAGAAGGGCTTGTCATTGCCGACTTTGACGGGGAGGAAGTGCTGTATTCCACAAAATACGCCTGCCCGAACTGCGATCTAAGCTTTGAGGAACTCGCACCGAGACTCTTCTCTTTCAACAGTCCGCAAGGTGCTTGCCCTGACTGTGACGGCTTGGGTTTCAAGACGGAGATTGACACAAACCTTCTTGTCACCGATTGGAACAAGACTCTCCGTGAAGGCGCAATCAAGGCGAGCGGATGGGGCATTGACCCGGGCAATATGACGGGAATGCAGTTTAAGGCGCTCTCAAAGGCATACGGTTTTTCACTTGACGTGCCGATAAAGGATTTGCCAAAACAAGTCCTTGATATAATTTTCTATGGCAACGACGGCGACCGTATTCGCATGGAATACAATTCACGCAGTTTCTCTGGCTTCTTCAACGCGAGCTTTGAAGGACTTGCAAACAACCTCATGCGCCGTTTCAAAACGACGGAAAGCGAGATGGTCAAGAATGAAATTTCCAAGTATATGAAGAACGTGCCGTGTTCCACTTGTGGCGGAAAGCGTCTAAAACCTGAGGCGCTTGCTGTGACGATAGGCGACGTGAATATTTTTGAAATGACTGAGATGTCAATCGGCGCACTCAGCGAGTTTTTGAAGGACCTCAAACTCACGGACACAGAGCATCTCATCGGCGACCGCATCATCAAGGAAATCCGCGCAAGACTTGACTTTCTTGTCAACGTCGGGCTTGGGTATCTCACGCTCTCGCGTTCGGCGACGTCGCTCTCTGGCGGCGAATCCCAGCGCATACGCCTTGCAACGCAGATAGGAAGTGGCTTGACGGGCGTCTTGTATATACTTGACGAGCCGAGCATAGGACTTCATCAAAGGGACAATGCAAAACTGCTTGAATCCCTCAAAAACCTGCGCGACCTCGGCAATACGCTCATCGTTGTTGAGCACGACGAAGATACGATGCGAAACGCAGACTATATCGTAGATATAGGCCCGGGCGCAGGCGTGCATGGCGGACAAGTTGTGGCGGCGGGAAGTGTCGAAGACATCATCGCGTGTCCTGAGTCTACAACCGGCAAGTATTTGAGCGGAGAACTCAAGATTGACGTGCCGTGGGCAAGACGCAAAGGCAAAGAATTTTTGAGCGTCAAGGGCGCAAAGCAAAACAATCTCAAAAACATTGACGTGAACATCCCGCTCGGCACTTTCACTGCAATAACGGGCGTGTCCGGCAGCGGCAAATCGAGCTTAATCAATGAGATATTGTATCCGGCACTTGCCAATCGCCTTATGGGTGCAAGGCTTGTTGAAGGACAATACGACTTTATCAACGGCATAGACAACCTTGACAAAGTCATCTGCATAGACCAAAGCCCAATCGGACGTACTCCGCGCTCCAATCCTGCGACGTACACGGGCGTGTTCAGCCATATAAGAGACCTGTTTGCCACGCTTCCTGATTCAAAGGCGAGAGGCTACACGGCAGGGCGTTTCTCCTTCAACGTATCGGGCGGACGTTGCGAGCATTGCTCGGGCGACGGCATCATCAAGATTGAGATGCACTTCTTGCCGGACGTCTATGTGCCGTGCGAAGTGTGCAAGGGCGCAAGATACAACCGAGAGACCTTAGAGGTCAAATACAAGGGCAAGAGCATCAGCGACGTGTTGGATATGACGATTGAAGAAGCAACAAGCTTCTTTGAAAACATCCCTCGCATCAAAAACAAAATAAGAACGCTCAACGACGTAGGGCTTGGCTATATCAAACTCGGACAATCCTCAACCACGCTCTCGGGTGGCGAGGCGCAACGCGTCAAACTCGCAACCGAACTCTCAAAGCGCGCTACGGGCAGAACGCTCTACATTCTCGACGAACCGACAACGGGATTGCACTCCGCAGACGTTGCAAAACTCATTGTGATTCTGCAAAAACTCGTTGAGCAGGGCAACAGCGTGGTTGTCATTGAGCACAATCTTGACGTCATCAAAGTCGCCGACCACATCATAGACCTCGGTCCCGAAGGCGGTGACGCTGGCGGACAAGTCATCGCCGAGGGTAGCCCGGAGTATTTAGTCGAACACAATTTAAAAGATAGCTACACAGCTCAGTTTTTAAAGAAAATGCTATAAAACAAAAATCTCGCAGCCATACGGTTGCGAGATTGTTTTTTATTTATTTTTTTTTAGTAGTTTCTGCGGCCAATAAGATAATCGACTGAAACTCCAAAGAATATGCTGAGTTCAATCAGCGTGTCATAGTCGGGTTGATTTCTGCCGACTTCCCAGCCTGAAACAGTGGACTTCGCCACTTTGAGATGCTCGGCAAGGTCCTGTTGGAGCATATTTCTCTCTTGACGCAAGGATTTGAGGCGTTCTGGGAAACAACTCTTCAGCATATTTTTCTCCTTTTTCGTTGTGTACGATGTAGTATAATACACGCAATGTGTTTTGTCAACAGAGAATGTCGAAATTTGTAAACTCAAAATATCTTGTTGTGTTCAGCCCCCAAATGGTGTAATATATTGTGTAGGTGGCATTATGGAAGAACTATATGAACGCACATCTCTCCTCATTGGAGACAAAATAAGCAAGTTGAAATCCGCCAAGATTCTCGTTTTGGGGCTCGGCGGCGTGGGCGGCTATGCACTTGAAGCTTTGGCGCGCGCAGGAGTTGGGCAGATTGACCTGCTCGACAGCGACGTTTTTGCCGCAAGCAATCTCAACCGCCAAATCCTCGCGACGACGGCGACGATTGGCAGGCGCAAGACGGAAGTGGCAAAAGAGAGAGTGCTCTCAATAAACCCCGACTGCAAGGTTGAGGTCTTCGACTTTTTCTATCTTCCCGAAACCGCCGACAAGGTGGATTTGACGGCATATGACTATGTCGTTGACGCCATTGACACTGTCACCGCAAAACTTGAACTTATCGTACGCGCAAAACGTGCGGGCGTCAACATAATATCAAGTATGGGCACTGGCAACAAACTCGGCACGTCTTTTGAGGTGGCGGATATCTACAGGACGTCCGTTTGTCCGCTTGCAAAAGTTATGCGCAAGGAGCTCAAAGCGAGAGGCGTTGACAGCCTCAAAGTCGTCTATTCAAAGGAAGAGCCGATTGTCCCAAGCAATACGCCAACGGAAAGCGGTCGCCACATACCGGGGAGTATTTCTTATTCGCCGGCAATAGCCGGTTTGGTGCTCGCCGCAGAAGTTATCAAAGACCTTACTATTTGACGACCTGCTTTGTCAGCGCACTTTGTCCATGCAACCATGTACGCTTTTGTACACTGGGTTGTCTGTCCAAAGCACCCTTTCGCGCATCTCATTCAAATATTAAGGCTTTGAAGGTTTTTTTGAAAAACTTGGGGACGATAAACAATTAAGCGGTATGAACAGCATATTTGACGGACAACTGAAAATCGAGGTTGCAACCGCAAGCGGAATTGAAGCCGTGACGAAGAGAGAACTCACTCGCCTTGGCTACGAGCCGAGCGGCGCGAACTTTGGGCGCATCACGTTTGACGGCACCTACACTGACGTGCTTCGTGCAAACGTGTTTTTGCGCACGGCAAATCGTGTCCGTATTGTGCTTGACTCGTTCAAAGTTGAGACGTTTGATGAGCTCTTTGACGGCATAAGCGCAATTGACTGGAAGTCAATATTGCCGCGCGATGCCAAAATCGTCGTGGATGCCAAGTCCAAAAACAGCAAGATTTTTGCACTGTCCGCCACACAGTCCGTTGCAAAGAAGGCAATTGTAAACGCAATGACATCCGCCTATCACTGCACACTCAAAGAGTGTGGAGAAGAGTATGACATAGAGATATCTCTCCTTGACGACGTTGCAACTGTCACGCTTGACACGTCGGGCGAGGGCTTGCACAAGAGGGGATACCGCACCTATCTTGGTGACGCACCAATCCGCGAGACACTTGCGGCAGCAATGATTGAACTCTCGGTGTGGAACCCAGATCGTCCGCTCATAGATCCGTTTTGCGGCTCGGGCACAATCCCGATTGAAGCGGCACTCATTGGACTCAATATCGCACCCGGTATGAACCGAAACTTTGCATGTGAAAAGTTCAGTTTTGCGCCAAACGTGAGAAACGTTGTGCAAGACGAGGCAGAATCGCTGATTGACCACGATAGAACACTCAAAATCAGTGGTTTTGACATCAATCCCGAGGCAATCAAACTTGCGCTCAAACACGCAAACAGGGCGGGCGTGCAAGACAAAATACATTTTCAAGCTATGGATATGCGGGACGTGTCATCCAAACTCTCGCACGGCGTCATCATCACAAATCCGCCTTATGGAGAGAGATTGATGGACGAGGCGGAACTCAAAGTCCTCTATGCAGACTTTGGCAAGATGACGAAGGGGCTGGACGAGTGGTGCGTTTATGTCATATCCTCCTACAAGGCTTTTGAAAAGTACTATGGCAAAAAGGCGGACAAAGTCCGCAAATTATACAACAGTGAACTTGAATGTAATTTCTACACGTATTTAGGAAAAGCACCAAAGAAGGTAAAAAAATGAGAGCACTGATACAAAGAACTTTCAAATCAAAACTATACGTAGATGGCGAGCTCATCAGCGAGATACCCGCAGGGCTCACGATATTTTTGGGGATTGAAAAGGGCGACACGGACGAGCAGGCGGACTACTTTGCGCACAAGATCCCAAAACTCCGCGTGTTCCGCGACGAAAACGACAAGATGAACTTGAGCGTCCTGCAAACGGGTGGCGAGATTTTGCTTGTGTCCCAATTTTCGCTTGCGGGCAAACTTGTCAAGGGGAGCGGCAATCGTCCCGACTTTGTCAATGCCGAACTGCCAGAACGCGCAAAATATCTCTATGAGCGTATAACGGAAACTATGCGAAACGACGGCGTTGTCGTAAAGAACGGCGTTTTTGGTGCACACATGTATATTGAGCAACAGCAGGACGGTCCGCTGTCATTTGTGTTTGAATGTTAAAACACAATTCGTGTTCTAATTTTTGTGTTGCAATATGAAAACATACTAAATTGAGGGCAAATAGAGAATATTTGCCTTTATTTTTGCAAACATAAAACACAATTCGTGTTTTGAATTGCCGAAAATAGGCAATATTTGACTAAAAACAGATTTTTTTGTCAAATCCGCGTAAATGGCTGTTTTTTGGCGAGATAACAATACAAATCATTCAAAATGTATATTATTTGCATAAAAATGCTTAACAAGACGGGGAAATTGTGATAAAATATTTTACTGTTGTAAACAATATAATGTTTACAAATGAGTTTGCGCCACAATATATTGTAAAACTTTGGCAATAATTGAGGTGGCAGACTTGAAATGATTGTCGGCATATATTGCTGCAAAATACACATCAAAGAGAGATAAATTATGCTTAAAATTATAGATATCACAAAAGCCTATGCAGTTGACAAACAAGAGAGCGTTCTTGCCCTCAAAGGAGTGTCAATTGAGTTTAGAAGAAACGAGTTTGTTTCTATTTTGGGTCCGAGCGGTTGCGGCAAAACCACACTGCTCAACATTATCGGCGGTCTTGACCGTTATACAAGCGGCGACATCCAAATCGAAGGCATTTCCACAAAAGAATATGACGACGTCGATTGGGACACATATAGAAACCGCCGTATCGGTTTTGTTTTCCAATCCTACAACCTCATTCCGCACATGAACATTATGAAAAACGTTGCTCTAAGTTTGACGCTCGCGGGCGTTGAAAAAGAGGAGCGTTATCGTCGTGCGCTTGAAGCTCTTGAAAAGGTTGGACTTGCCGACCAAGCCAAAAAGAAACCAAATCAACTCTCCGGCGGACAAATGCAACGTGTTGCTATCGCGCGCGCGCTCGTCAATAATCCTGAAATCATCTTGGCAGACGAGCCGACCGGTGCTCTTGACAGCGAGTCAGGCCTTCAAGTCATGGACCTCTTGAAAGAAGTTGCAAACGACAGGCTTGTCATCATGGTCACACACAACCCGACTCTTGCCGAAACATACAGCACTCGTATCGTCTATTTAAAAGACGGACAAGTGGACGGCGACACAATGCCTTATGACTCATCTGTTGAGCCTGAGGGAGAACTCCCTGTTGACGCAGAGCCTGAACAAGCCGAGCAAGCTGTTGAAGAAACAGAGTTTGTTGATGTTGACGCAAAAGAGGGGGCTGTCTCGGACGAGCAAGAAGCCGAAAGCGAAAAACCTGCAAAGAAGAAATCAAGACTTCGCAATCTCTTCCGCAAGCGTCGCGCACAAGGCAAGAGTGCTATGAAACTTCACACGGCAATCAGCCTTTCGTGGAACAACTTGCTCTCCAAGAAGGGCAGGACAATCATCACATCTGTTGCAGGCAGCATCGGCATCATTGGTATTATCCTTGTACTTTCGCTTTCAACGGGCGCAAAGGCGTATGTGAGTTCGCTTGAAGAGAGCACGCTTTCAACCTATCCTATATCAATTTCAAAATCAAGAATGGACTTGGGTTCTGCGCTGAATATCCTTTCTGAAGATGAAGAAAAATTGCCGTCAAACCCTGATAGTACGACTATTACAACAAAGAAATTGTTGGGGAAGATTTTGAAGCCGGAGACTATCAGCGAGCTTATGACTGACAATGATTTGAAGAAGTTTAGAGCGTATATTGAGAAAAACTTTGATAAATCTCTTGCAACCGTCAAGTATAATTATGGGTTGAACTTCAACGCATATATCGAAGACCCAAGGAATAACGAAAGGGCAGATGAAGATAAAATCTATATGAAGGTCAATCCATATCAAGAAACAATGCGGGCGGTTGTGGATGGTTTTCCTGCTTCAATAAGAGATATGGATATTGGTGGCATGACGATAGAAGAGTTGATCAATTCAGCAACATCTCCTATGGCATCAAGCATGACAAGCATGATGATGCCTGGGCTTAATATGTTCAATTCATGGAGCGAGATGTCATCAAATCAAAAACTCCTCGAATCTCAATACGAACTTGTTGGTAGTGAGTCAAAATGGCCAACCAAAGCGGATGAAATAGTTATTGTTATTAGCAATAAGAATCAATTGGTTGACATCCAACTCTTTATGCTTGGTCTTAAATCTCAAGATGANNATAAATGCTTTGCAGGGCAAATCCAGTTTTGACGTTGGAACAACATTAGATGTTTCGGATATCTTACAACTCAGATATAAAGTGCTTACAGAAACTGATTATCTCAAAGACAACGGTGACGGTACTTGGACACAAGTGGATCATGGAGAACAACACAAGGAAATCATTGACTCGCTATCTTCTTCGATTGAACTTAAAGTCGTTGGTGTAATTCGTCCAAAAGAGGGCGCGAATGGTTCTATTTCAGGTGTTTATGGGTATACTGAGGCTTTGACAGAGCTTCTTATTCAAACGGCAAAAGAACATCCGGCCGTAAAAGAGATTTTGAGACGCGTTGCCGAAGACCAAGCAAAAGATTCCCCAAATGGCTCTATCACGAGCCCAATTACATTCAAGGCTTATGGGTCAAATGTCTCTAAAAAAGCGGGCGACACAATAGTTTGGTATGCCAGCGATACGGAANNACAATATCAACAAAAGCTATGTTGAACTTCTCCGCGGACTTGGTGTTGTCCAACTTGATGACCCAACCAACATTGAGTTTTATTGCACTTCGTTTGAGGCGAAAGATAAGATTGTTTCTTTCATAAATCAATACAATGAAGAGCAGCGCGCAGAAGCACAAGCCAACGGCACAAAAGCCGACGAAATCAAATATAGCGACGTGCTTGCAACGATGATGAGTTTTGTCAACACAATGGCAAACACAATAACGGGCGTCCTTGTGGCGTTTGCGGCAATCTCGCTTGTGGTTTCAACAATTATGATTGCAATCATCATCTACACATCGGTCCTTGAACGTCGCAAGGAAATCGGCGTGCTCCGCTCAATCAGCGCAAGAAAGAAAGATATTTCACGCGTCTTCCTTGCAGAGTCCGCAATCCTCGGCGCATATTCGGGACTCATCGGCTTGCTTGTCAGTTATCTCATATCCTTGCTCGGCGCATTTGTCTTGAAGGTGGTGTTTGAAATTGACGGACTTATGGAAGTCAAATGGTGGCACTGCGTCATGATGCTCGGCATCAGCGTTTTGCTCTCAATGCTTGCAGGCTTTATCCCATCTCGCATTGCTGCAAAGAAAGACCCTGCAATTGCATTAAGAAGCGAGTAAACTTCTCAGTCGCAACAATTTTACACGTCTCCGTTTTGGAGACGTGTTTTTTTTGTTTCAACATCGTCGTCGCTTCGCGCACAATGTTGTGTGTTAAACTGTCAAAATGATTTGTTGTCAAGCAAGAGTTTCGCACAAATCTTGTGCTTGATTATGCCTAACGGCATATTGAAAAGGCACTCGATTGAGTGCCTTTTTTAATGTTTTTTATTTTGATTATTTCAATATGATTCGCCATGCGTCAACCAGTTTTTCAAGCGTCCAACTCGCGTTGGCGGGGCTGGTTGAAGGGAGCAGGGTGGCTGTAAGAGTCGGGTGGTATTTTTCAAAATATTTCAAGGATGTATTGCCGTTGCAAAATATCTTTGATATTTTGGTGCCCTCAATCATGCCCTCTATGTCGGCAGGGACAACGTTTTTGACGTGTGCATCGCTGCTGCCCAAGATGTCGCACTCCTCAACGCTGTCGTAGAGTGCTATGTGGTGCGAAAGAAGAAGCAACCTTTTTGCGTCTTTGTCCGCCGAGACAAAATCCTCTCCCAAAAGCGTGGAGAGGACTTTCCAAAATCTATTTTGCGGATGCCCATAATAGAAGTTTGCCTCAACCGATTTGACGGATGGCACGCTTCCCAATATGAGCACTTTGCAGTCATTGTCTATGACAGGTGGAAAAGGATGTTTGATGTGTCTTGCATTCATAAATATATACGCAACTGCATTATCCTTGCTAGCATTGGTTGAGTTTTAGCGAGAATAAACGACACGAAGTGTCTCATTTGACTATAAACACTTTGCTGGCGTTCTTTTCAAGTTTGACTTCAAGGACGCCGGACGTTTCAACTTCTTCACCAGTCCACTGTTCGCTTGCATGATATGAAGTTGCTTTTTTCATTGCCACGTATTCGTCATCGCACAAGCTGTTCAAGTCAAACTTGGCGGATTGATTGCTGTTCTTTTTGTTGAAGAAGCACACTGCCACGCTACCGTCTGCGAGCGGTTTGGCAAGCACATCCACTTTGCCTTTTTTGACACGCTTTGCAGCTTTGCAAAGTGGGTCTTGGTTTATGGCAATGAGTGCCTTGTTTGTGACAATCTCTTTCACTTGGTCGGACATCTCTCTTATATCGTTGCCGAGGATGAGAGGGGAGTTCATCATGCACCAAAGTGAGAAGTGTGATACGTTTTGGTTGTAGGTAAGTTTGCCGTTGCCGACTTCAAGCATATCTGGGTCGTTGTAGTGCCCCTGGCTGGACTTGGCATAGAGTTTGACCGTGTGGCCGTAGATGAGTTTGATCCAAACCCAAATCGGTTTGATGTCCGGCGTGGTGCGCCAGAGGTTGCCTGCCTTTGCGCCCCAGTTGTACGGTCTGCCCCAGCCCCATTCGCAGATGGAGAATACGATTGGCTTTTCAGGACGCTTTTCCTCTTTTGCCACTCTTTCGGTTGCGCGTTTCAAGGCATAGCCCATGCGGCGATATTGATACATCTCGCTGTCCGCCTTTGAGGCGATTGGGTTGTAGAGCTTGATTGTGTTCTTGCCGGCTTTGAGCTCAACAATAACTTGGAAACGTGCGGTCACGTTGAACTTCTTTTGGTCAGGGAACTCAATTTCATATTCCTTTTCGTCATTGATTTTTGCAACCAAAAACTTGGCAAATTGTCCGCTCTTCTTTATATTGATGGTGAGCACGTATTTGCCGTCCTCGTCAACCTCAATATTGTTGTAGGTGATTGCGCCGAGGTTTGCGTCAAGTCCGGATACAAAGTGTCCGGAAGGGAGCTTGGTGTCCGTCATAAACTTGGCCAGTCCGCTGAGCACTGCGTTTTGCACGGAATACTCAATCGGATGTCCGTCAAATTGAGAGATGCTTATGCTGTAAACGAGAGGCGCGTTTTTGGAGAGATATTCGTGGTGGCAGAAGTCGTATTTGAAATACTCAACGCCCCACTTTGCAAGCGTGTATGCGTCAACGGATTCTCTATGCAAGCTTGCAGGCAAGTCCTCGCAGGTGAGAGTGCCGTTTGAGGTGTATGCGCCAAGTTTGAAACCGAGCTTGTTGACTTCTTTGACAAGATACGGCATGCCGTGCGGAAAGGTCTCATAGTCTGCAACAAGTTCTCCGTCTTCTGTGCGTAGAGAGGATTGCCAGCAGTCGTCAAGATTGACGTAGCGGTAGCCGGCGTCAAGCAGGCCCTTTTCCTTCATAGCCTTTGCCGTGTCAAGGATGAGTTTTTCATTGATGCGGTTGGCAAAAGTGTTCCAGCTTGACCAGCCCATTGGCGGAGTTGTTGCCGCGCCGATAGGGTAGTCCTCAAAGTGAGGGTTGACGCTGGAAGGTTTCTTCTTCATAAAGAGTTGCTTGATGTAGCAGATAGGACACATGTTGTTTCTTTTCATAATTCTCTCCAAAAAAATAGAAGTAGGTGGAACACCTGCTTCTATTGTCTATTGTTTTTTAAAAAAAATCAAGAGGTATTTTTGATATTTTTTGCTCAAAACGCAAAACTCAGCCCAAAAACGACTATGACACTCACGATTGCAACGATAAAGAAAGGTATCTTTTTGATAAACGCAAGTATGAGCGCAACCGCCGTGCCCACTGTTGCCGTTATGACGTTGCCCGTTGCAAAGAAGATTGCAGGAAAAACCATCGCGGACAGAATTGCGCTTGGAACGTAGTGCAAGAAGGACTTTATAAATCTTGATTTTACTCTATGAGTAAAGAAGGTTATCGGGATAATCCTTGGCAAGACTGTGCAGACGCACATTACGGCGGCGGTTATGAGAATATATTTCAAATCCATCACGACACCTCCGTATCACTTGCAGGCAGGTCGCCTGTTTCGTCCTCATTTTGAGGCGAGGTCTCGTCTTGCAAAGTTTCTCGCACATATGTAGAATTGTCGTCAATGCCCGAGACGGGGAATAGAAGTGCGGACACGACTGCCGCAACAACTGCCGCGATGACAATTCTAAACCCAAATGAAATCCTGTTGAGATATGGCGTGAAATACAATAGGCAACTGATTCCTGCCGCAAGCCCGATTGTGAAGAACAAGCGTTTGTCGCGCATCGCGGGCGGTATGATGAGCCCGATGAACATGCAATAGAGTGCGATGCCCATTGCCATTTGCAGGCGTTCGGGGAGCAGGGCGTCCATATATGCGCCCGCCGTTGAGCCTGCAATCCAGCAGATGTATGGAAGTGGAACAAGTCCCATATAGTATTTGAACGTGACTTTTTGCTTGTTTGCGATAACCGCATACAGTTCGTCGGCGATAAACATGCCGATGAGCATTCTCTTCCATTTGCTTTTTGTGTCAAGCTTTTGAGAAATTGAAATGCCGCAGAGAATATAGCGCAAATTGACGACCAAAATCGCAAGCCCAATCTCATAAATCGCAACGGACTCAATCATCATTCTGACGCCGGTAAATTGTCCGACGGAAGTGAAGTTGATTGCGGAAAGCAAGGTGGCATACCAACATGGGAACCCGTATTTTGCAATGGTCACGCCAAAAGTAAACGACACGACAAAATAGACTATTGCGACAGGAATGCTGTCGCGCATACCTTTTAAAAATGTTGTGCCAATCTTTTGTTTCATAGTTTCCGCCAATAGAGTATGACAATCTTAGCACATAATGTGCTAAAATGCAAATGAAAATGCAAAATAATCAAACAAAATATTTTTCGCAAAAATATGCCGTTAGAATATCGGTTTTCAAAACTTTTTTGGCTGGCGACAAAAATTGCGTATTGACTTGTCAATACGAAAGCGATAAAATGTATTAAGATTGTTTTTCATGAGGCGAAAAATGAAATTGAAAAGGAGTTTTGGGTTTTCACGCGGCAGCGGAATACTTATGCCGGTGAGCAGCTTGCCTTCTCGCTACGGCATAGGTTCGTGCGGTAAAGAGGCGTTCAAGTTTGTTGATTTTTTGGCGGAATCAGGGGTGAAGGTGTGGCAGGTTTTGCCGCTCAATCCAACGTCCTACGGCGATTCGCCATATCAATCTCCAAGCGCGTGGGCGGGCAATCCGTATTTTGTGGATTTGGATTTGTTGCGCGAGGACGGGCTTCTCACCGCAAGCGAGCTCAAAACCCAAAAGCACGACACAAAAACAATAGACTACGGTTGGCTGTTTGAAAACCGCTATCAAGTTTTGCGCACGGCGTATTCACGCTTTGTGACGGGGCTCAAATATTTTGAGTTTGTTGATAAAAACGCCTATTGGCTTGACGACTATGCGCTCTATATGGCGCTCAAAGTCAAAAACGGGTTCAAATCTTTTGCCGAGTGGGATGAGAAAGAACGCAACTACGAAAAGGCAAAAGAAAATCAAAAAGAGCACAAAAAAGAAATAGCGTTTTGGAAGTTTGTGCAATATGAGTTTTTCAAGCAGTGGAGCGCGGTGCTTGACTATGCGCATCAAATGGGCGTGAGTGTGCTCGGCGACATCCCGATCTACGTTGCCTATGACAGCGTGGACGTTTGGAGTAATTGGAACAGCTATCTGCTTGACGAAAAACTTGAGCCGAAACTTGTTGCTGGGTGCCCTCCGGATGCCTTCTCGGCGGACGGGCAACTTTGGGGCAATCCAATCTATGATTGGAAGCGTATGCAAGAGGATGGTTTTTCGTGGTGGATGGCGCGCATAAGACACGCAAAAGAACTCTACGATATTTTGCGCATAGACCACTTCCGCGGGTTTGCCGGCTACTACACAATCCCGTACGGCGACAAGACCGCACGAAACGGTTGGTGGAACAAGGGCGTCGGCGAAGAGTTTTTCAAAGTGCTGCGCAAAGAGGTGCGTTCCGCAAAGATTTTGGCGGAGGACTTGGGCGTCATAACCCCTGACGTGCGCGCGCTTTTGAAATCCACGGGATACCCCGGGATGAAGGTGCTGCAATTTGGTTTTTCCTCAAGCGAAAACGAATATATACCAAAGAACTATCGTTCGGCAAACTGCGTTGTCTACACGGGCACGCACGACAATGCAACTACGCGCGAGTGGGCGGCGGAACTCAAAGGCAGAGAACTTGCCGTCTTCAAAAAGGAATGCTCGCGCGCAAAGGGAGAGAGCAGAGTGGACGCTCTCATCTCACTTGCCATGAACTCCAAAGCTACGCTTTGCGTCATCCCGATTGCGGACTATTTGAACCTTGGCGCAGAGGCGCGTCTCAACCGTCCAAGCGAGCCTATGGGCAACTGGCAGTGGAGAATAAATGCGAAATACTATACAAAGGATCTCGTGGCACGTGTGCGCGGATTTGTTGAAAAATCAGAGAGATAAAGGAGAAGAGTATGGAATACAAGTTTTGGGGATGGCAAAACGCAGATTGTCAACCGATTGCAGAAGAATATAAAGGGTTGAAAACCCCGCGCGATATGTACGATGCAATGACGCACGTCTGGTGCGAAGCTTCCTGTGCGCCGAGTTTTAGGGCGGAGTGGAGCAAGCAAAACATGACTGCGGGGCAGTGTTCAATCACGTCCTTCCTTGTGCAGGACATCTTTGGCGGCGAAGTGTATGGCGTGCCGCTTGAAGGTGGTGGTGTGCATTGCTACAACGTGGTTGGTGATTGCCGATTTGACCTTACAAGCGAGCAGTTTGGTGGCAAGGTGCTCGTCTATGACGAGAATTATCCGCAATCAAGAGAAAAGCATTTCGCTTCGCAGGAAAAATACGAGCGCTATCTCTACATCAAAAAGGCTTTGAAAGAGTATTGCGACAACCACTAAGAAAAAGGCAAACAAAAAA
>DBVQ01000062.1:10733-10923 GCA_002308155.1 Christensenella sp. UBA1260 | reverse complement strand
ACCACTTTCGAGCGGCTCGGGTACTACTTTAACAAAACACGCCATTTTTGTCAAACGATTTTGAAAGATTTCTTATTATATATATAAATATAGTGATACGCCGCGGCATATTGAGCAAAATATATTTGACTTTGCACCGTCTATAGTATAAAATACCCTTGCTTGCGGACGTGGCGAAATTGGCAGACGC
>DBVQ01000062.1:6722-10690 GCA_002308155.1 Christensenella sp. UBA1260 | reverse complement strand
TTCGTATTTTTGTTTGTGTGGCGAGGACTTGCGACGATAATAATCGTCGGCAGACTATGTCTGCAACCCACATTTCGTAGCTGACCACAAGGAATGAGCAACTTGCTTGCAAGGATTGCGAAAGACGATGTGGACGAAACAAAATCTATTTTGTAAGACGCTCCGCTATTACGCTCACTTTGTTCGCTACAAGTCCCGTCGTCCGCACCAGCAGACACGACACGCACGTGTTGTGTCTTTTTCTTTTGCAAAAAGAAAGGCGACTATTGCCGCCTGCTGGTGCGCTGTCCTCTGCGCGCGGTTTTTGCAAATGCTCCGCGCTTGCCTCTCCCTTCGCTTGCGGTCGTCCGCACCAGCAAAAATAAAAAGCACGGCAGTTCGCCGTGCTTTTTGATTTGTTTGAATCAATTATGCACCATAGGTGATGAGGGTGAGTTTGTGATTCTCAACACCGTTCATGCCGTAGGTTTCGGAGAGTGCAACCACAACGTTTGTACTGCCAACCGTTGATGCTGTGCCGATTTGACCGAGATTGCCAACCACTTGCGCAACTGCCTCGCCGAGTTTGCCGTTCAAAGAATTGATGTCTTCGCCCGTCATGTTGCCCATGACTTCAAGAATTGCCTTGGAAACAGGGTCATCATTGTTGCCATTGATTGAGATGCTGAGCGGCGTTGTTATCATCTTGCCAAGGTC
The DNA here is from genome assembly GCA_002308155.1 of Christensenella sp. UBA1260. GTDB lineage: Bacteria > Bacillota > Clostridia > Christensenellales > CAG-917 > CAG-475. The sequence goes on along the minus strand of DBVQ01000062.1, from coordinate 9,994 downwards.
AGGGCTGAGCGCTCCTGTCTCAACCGTGAATGAAAACTCGCTGACGAGATATGCTTGCTTTGGAATTGGCAAAATGCTTGCCGCACTGCCGAGAGCTTCTTTGATTTGGTCTTGATAGGAGGTCAAATCCATGTAGGAGACGACTCTCATCTTGCCGACACCTGACTCTTTGGTGATTGTGAGTTCCTTGACGGAGATATGGGCATCTTTGAGTGCTTTGACTTCGTCAGATGCATCTTCGCTTGCGTGTTGCACAATATTGTCAAGGATATACGCGATTGTCGTGTCGTCATAGGAGACGAGTCTGCGCACGTCATACACAACCGGCTCAACCGCAACAGAAGAATAGTCGTCGTTGTAGTCCTTTACACTGCCCTCCATATTGTCGCTGGCATTGGATTTTTCCTCTTCTTTGTTGACGGGGTTTTCAACGACGTCACTCTCTTTGGTGTTGCCAATGCTCTTTATACTCTTGTAAATGTCAATTATCTTTGTGTCTGCGAGGCCGAGTTCCTCAATCGTTTTGTCCCCAAGCGATATGCTTTCAAGGTGAAGTTGGCGAGGTGTCAAGTTGATGATTACGACGAATGCGACAACAACCACGACTATAAGAACCAAAATCGCAATCAAAAAGCCGAGCAAAAACTTCTTCATATTTTTCTCCTTTGCGGTTAGATACAGTTATTATATCATATCAAACCAAAAATGTTAATACATTTTTCAATATTAAACACAATGTGAAAATCATTTCACATTTTCCTTGCAAAACGAACAAAAGTGGATTATAATTGATTTATCAAATTACGAGGCGAAACATGTCCACCGAAGTTAGGGTTCCAAAGCAGGAACGCGCAATTGAAAAGAAAAATCGCATAATCAAAGCAGGCTTTGATCTTTTCAGCGATGTCGGCTATTACAACACGAACACGGCAGAGATTGCCAAGCGCGCAGGTGTGTCCACGGGCATCGTGTACGGCTATTTCAAGGACAAGCGCGACATACTGCTTGAAGTCCTTTCTCTCTACGTGGAAAAAGTCTTTGAGCCGCTTCTCAACACAATAGACCATATCCCCGCCCTCGATTTGCATTCGCTCGCCTCTCAATCCATAGAGCTTGCAGTATGCACACACGAGCACAATGCAAAAATCCACGAAGCACTCCACTCTATGTGCCACACGGACGAGGAAATCAACGCCCGCTTTATGGCACTCGAAGATGAAATGACGCTTCGCATTGCAAAACGCTTTGAAGCACTTGGAATATCCGTGCCAAACCTCGTTGAACGCGTACACTTTGCCATTGACATCACACAATCCTTTGCCCACGAGTGCGTCTATGACCACCACAACTACATCAACTATGACGAGTTCCGCAAGATTGTGGAAAACACGCTTGTAAGCTTGTTTGAATAACAAACTTGTGCAAACAAAAAACTCCGCTTTATGCGGAGTTTTATTTTTGCTTTTTTCAATCAGCCAACAAGGATGTGCAGATTGCGGATTTCGGCGGTCTTTATACGTTTTTGAACACTGAAACCGTGCGGCTCAAGATAACTCTCTTTTGCATCGCTCAAACCTTGCTCTCTAAGCTCATTTGCGATTGCAAGACAGACGTCCTCAACAATTTCCTTTTTTACTTTCTTCCCTTGCGCATCATTGTCCGCAGTGAGCAAAAACTCAAGCGGAGCACAAAGATCGGCAAGTTTGTCAAGACTCTTCATTGCCTTGAACATCCATTTGTAATATGGACAATGTTTTTTGTTTAAAAGGAATATGATTTCAACGGCGTTTCGCACAAAATCGTCAAGAGCAAGCACTGCCGCACCGTCCTCACCGTGAGCGAGCGCACGAGCATAATTGTACTGCCCCGTCTGCGCCATCCTGACACATCTTGCTGCAATCTTTTTGAGGCGCACGTCCTCGGGCATACCCGTCAAAATCATATTTCTAACCGCACTAAACTCTCCAAGGTCGTCGCAAAAAACCTCTCCGTTTGTGGCTTCGGCAAAATATGAGCTCTCTGTGTAGAGCCAGTCGCGCCAGTCCTCAGGCGCACCCTCTCTGCCCGTGTATCTGCGATAAAAATCGCCTATTCTTGCCACACCTTGCGAGTTTGCACCGATTACGCTTGTGTGCGTGAGTTCCGTGCCGTTGTACTCGGCTTTGAGCTTGTCGTAAGCGCGAGTGAGTTTGAAGCCGATTTTCTCTTCGTCCTCTCTTGTAAGCCACATTGAAAATCCCGTCTCAAAGTCGTGGTCACGGCTTATGTCATCATCAAAACCGAAGCACTCCGAGCCATGCCCAACCAAGCCGACGGCAATTCGGCCTTCATATTCCGGAAACTCGCGGGCAATCATATCCTTGCCGACGGTCTCATAAAACTTTCTCGCTTCTTCAAGTCCTTTCATACCATCACTTTTGGTTGTAAATATCGTTTGCGCGCTTTTCCAGTTCCGCCTTTTGCATAAAGTAGCCAAAAAACTCGTATGCTGGTGCGCATTTCTCGCAGATATAGGCGTAGTTGCCGTCGCGCTTTATGTTTTTGTCGTCAAGACATTTCCACGCCTTGTCCAAGCATTCGTCCACTCTTTCGTCCGCATCCTCACCTTTTGAGTATGCCGCATCATATTCGAGGTGCGCAAGATTGACATAGGACACGGCAATCTCGCCATAGACGTCTTCTTTTGCTTCAAGCAGCTTTATCGCCTTGACAAAATACTCCCTTGCCTCGTCATATTTTTCAAGGTCTTTGAGCGCCGTTGCGTAGTTGTTATAGAGCCCGGCAAGGCGGAAATCATCGGCAGGCAAAAGTCTCTCGTAGGTCTCTCTTGCCTTCTCATAGTACGTGATTGCCTCCTCCGCTTTGCCAAACGCCTTCATGGTCGTGGCGCAGTTGAGATATATCGTCGCATTGTTGACGCTCGAGGTGTTCTCGTTGCACTGGAGCATAAAGAGAGCCTCGTCCACGGCACTGAGCCCGCGCACTTTGTCGCCGACCTTTCTAAAATAGCCGATCTCTTCACTGAGGATTTCAAGCAAGCCCTTGTCGTCGTTGAGTGCTCTTGCTTCCTTCTCCCAGTAGCGCAAAACCTCGCCCACTTCGTCCATCTCGTTGTGCGCGAAAAGAATATCAAGTTTGTCAATTATGCGCCCGATTGGGATTGTGCCTATTGGTTCTTTTGTGCAACAGCATTTCTCGTCTATTGACATATTGCCTCCACAACCGTGTTATTTGGCGATATGCTTCGTCATATTTGCGTGCGCTCACCAGTC
>DBVQ01000062.1:3897-6699 GCA_002308155.1 Christensenella sp. UBA1260 | reverse complement strand
GTCACATACGGTTTAGTATGCTCGTGGTTCTCGTTCGCATCTTCCTCGCCTCTCATCCAAATGCCGCGGTTGTAATTATAATATGGAAAAACTGCATTATGCAGTTTTTCGTTTAATTGATTAATATATTAAAATCGTGCAAAACTTATTGTTCAGATACCATCTTGTCAAAGTTTTCAAGGCACTTGACGGAGACCGCATAGCAGTCCGCAAGGCAGTCTTTGTCAAGATTGTCAGCCGTGTCTTTCAGAGTGTGATAATAAGGTTGAAGGTTGAAATCAAGTGCGGTGATACCCGTTGATTTGAAACCTCCCTTTACAAACGCAGCATTGTCCGTTGCGCCGCCAAACGGTGGAACCCAACTCTTGTTGCAAGGGATACCGAGTTCTTTTGCCGCCTGCATAAAGCTGTCGGACACTTCTTTGTCGCTCTTGACCGTGCCGTTCAAATCTCTGTAGCTTACGCCAAGGAAACGAGCCTCATGAATCGTGTCGTAGGAATAAATCCAAGTTGGCACGTCTTTGAACTCATCTTTGTGAGCCTTTGCCCAAGCCATAGCCCCGCGGAGACCTGCTTCTTCACTGCCGGAGATGATGACGCCAACCTCTGTATGCTCAAGGTCGATGCCTTCATCCTTCAATGCTTTCAACACTGCGATACCCATATAGCAGCCGGTGAGGTTGTCGTTTGCACCGTCAACTATCGTGTGCTCATCCCACATAAAGTACAAACCGACGAGAATAGGCACGAAAATCATTGCCGCAAATGCAAAGTACAAGATTGCAGGGCTGTACGCAGCAACCATTGCTCCAAACGTAAAATCTTGCACATAGAATATGCCTTGCAAACCGAGCCTGATTGCCGCCGCAACATTCAACCCTTGCCAGATGAGCGCTCCGAGAATGCTCGTCACAAGGTGCGCTGTGTGCACTCTACCGCCGAATCTGTTGTTGACAGGCCAGTTCCACACTGCGTCCGGGTGACCGTTGTAGAAAATTCTTCCCTTCACTTCGCCCGTGCACTTCTTGATTGCCGTCACGCTGTGGCCTATCTTCTTTGGGAAGAACTTGTCCACGACTTTTTTGTAGAAGCCGAATTGCACGACAAGAATCAGCATTCCCGCAAAGTTGAGTATCACGCCGACGATTGGCACGAAGAACAACATAACAATACTTGCAAGCACAAACGAAATTGTGAAATACAAGAACCCGAAAAACGCATTTGGATGCTCTTCAAACTCTTCGATATCGACGCGCTCGCAACCACACTCGTTTTTCATGTAGTCCGCCATATATTCGCACGCCATTTTCTCCCCGAGGCTGCCCGGGTCGCGCTTTGGCATATCGTTGCAAATATGAGCGATTTCTTGCGCCATAAAGTCGGCACTCTGCGCCTTTTTGTCAATCAGCTTTTGAAGTTTTGACATAATGCTCCCCCTATATGCTCTCAAAGAGAGCAAAAAACTTATTTATTTGCCTGTTCTGCTTTTTGTGCCTCGTAGCGCTCAAGCTTTTTGTATTCAAGATGCCAATAGAAGTTTCTGAGTGGCGGACAAATTGCAAAGAGTATTTGAGCAAGCGTAAAGAGTCCACATGGGTTGACGCTCTTTCTTTGTCTCTCCAAGCCCTTCACCATCTTCTTGGCAACAACTGTCGGCTTTTGAACCGGGAACGGTTTTTCTCTGATCACAACATTGCCTTGTCCCTCAACGGCTTTCTTGAAGAAGCCCGTGTCTGTTGCGACAGGATAGAGGCAAGTGAGTTTGACGTTCTTTGGCATTTCAAGACGGAAGCCTTGTTGGAAACCTTGCAAAGCAAACTTGGATGCGCTGTAGAGCGTATAGCCCGGCATTGCGAGCTTGCCGATTGCAGAGACCGTAAACGCCATGTGTCCCGGCTTGCCATCAAGATACTCTATGTACTTTTGCAATGAATAAATCGGCGAATAGACATTGACTTTGAAAATGTTTTCAATTCTGTTCCAATTCACATAGTCCATGACTTCATAATATGGGAAACCTGCGTTGGCATAGAAAATGTCGATTGAACCGAGTTTCTCAATTGCCGTTTCAAAGATTTTGTCAACGTTTTCAGGCGTGGAAACGTCGCATTGCATTGGGATAACCTTGTTTGGATCAAACTCTGCGAGTTTGTCTGTGTGAAGGTCAACAGCAAGAATCTTGTTGTCGCCTTTGACCAAAAGTTTGAGTGTTTCAAGCCCAATACCACTGTTTGCGCCGGTAAGAACGATAGTTTTGCCTGTAATCATAATTTTTCTCCTTATTATAAGCGCGTGTAATCATACACGTGTACGTTTTTATACTATAAGTCTAACATCAAATTATAATGTTTACAATATACAAAATCGAGTTTTTGTATTGATAAATAAAAAAACCTAACTAAGTTTTGCCAAAAGAACGGAAAAAACCTTTTTCGTGTTGTTTTTCAACTGTTCGATAGACGAATCGTTGACAATAACTTTTGTGGCTATGCGCTCATATTCTTTTTCGTCAACCTGTGAATTGATGCGAGAAAGCGCGTCCTCAATTGACATATTTCTTGACTTTGTCAAACGTTCAATACGTTTGTCAAGCGGAGTTGAAACAAACACGATTGCGTCAAACAAACCGACCGCCCCGCTTTCAAACAGCAACGGGATTTCAACGGCAAGCGGGTCTCTTGTATCGCGCTTTATTCTCTCCAAAATGAGAGGATGCGCCACGGCGTTGAGCCTTGCTCTTGCCAAACTGTCATTGAAAACTATGCGAGAGAGTTTTTTGCGATTGACCTGCCCTTTGTCAAC
>DBVQ01000062.1:0-3785 GCA_002308155.1 Christensenella sp. UBA1260 | reverse complement strand
TTGCCTGAGCCTATTCCGCCAACTATCGCAATTTTCATAATCTAACCCACTGTTTTGCAGTTTTTTGCGTTTATTTTGCTTTGTATATTAAAGTTTCTATCCACACAAAACCACTCAAAATTGATGTGTGACGCGAAAGAGTCTATTTGTGAAAGATGAGTGTACAAAGACGTACACGACCCTTGAACAAACTGGCTCTGACAAAGTCAAACGCGATTTTGTGCGGTTTTAGAGCAAGTCCCAAGATTTGCCGACCTCTTCGTCAACAGTCAAAGGAACGGAGAGTTTGACTGCATTTTCCATCTCGTCCACAAGGATTTTTTTGACCTCTTCAAGTTCACTGTTGTCCGCGTCTATTATGAGTTCGTCGTGGATTTGAAGAATCATCTTTGACTTCATATTTTCAAGACGTTTTTCAACGCCCAGCATTGCAAGTTTGATGATGTCCGCCGCCGAGCCTTGAAGCGGAGTGTTCATTGCCATGCGCTCTGCCCCCGTGCGCACCATATAATTAGACGCGTGAAGGTCGGCAAGATTTCTGCGTCTGCCGAGCATGGTCTTGGCATAGCCAAGTTCCTTTGCATCGGCAACGCACTTGTCCATATAGGCACGCACCTTTGGATGGCTGACAAAATAGTTGTCAATAAACTCCTGCGCTTTCCAGCGTGGAATAGACAAGTTCGCGCCAAGTCCAAAGCCGCTTATGCCGTAAATTATGCCAAAGTTGACCGCTTTTGCATCGCGACGCTCGCTTGGAGTCACGTCCTCAATGTTTTTGCCGAGGATTTGCGATGCTGTGAGCGCGTGGATGTCCTCTTCGTTTCTAAACGCGTTGATGAGCTGTTCATCCTCACTGAAATGCGCAAGAAGCCTGAGCTCTATCTGCGAATAGTCTGCGGAGACAAGTGTGCAACCCTCGCTTGCGACAAATGCCGCCTTGATGTCCTTTGCCTCTTCACTTCTCGTCGGGATGTTTTGAAGGTTCGGATTTGTGGACGACAGTCTGCCCGTCATCGTTATGCATTGATTGTACTCTGTGTGAATCTTCCCTCTCGTGACAAGCGGTTGAAGCCCCACGACGTAGGTGGATTGCAGTTTGGCATAATGGCGATATTCAAGGATGAGCGGAATGATTGGATGCTCTCTTTCAAGGCTTGAAAGCACGTCCTCGTTGACGGAATAACCCGTCTTCATCTTCTTGCCATGTTTGAGTCCGAGTTTTTCAAATAGCACGTCGCCGAGTTGCTTCGGAGACGCCACATTGAAAGGCTCGCCTGCGAGCTCATATATTTTGTTGGTGACAGCGTCAATCTTTTCGGCATAGTCCTTTTCAAGGCGTTTAAGCACGTCCACAGACACGCTTACGCCGCGCTGCTCCATATTGCGGAGCACGATAAGGAGCGGCTGTTCAATCTGCGAGAACAAGTCATAGACTTGTTTGTCCTTCATTTGACCAATGAGTTTGTCCTTTTCAATGAGCATTTCAACCGCGCCGACTTCAAGCCCGTCCGCGCCGAAAACTTGCTCAACGCTCTTTATCGGTGCGCTCTCGCGAGCGAGGTGCGACGCAAGCATGACGTCAAAAAACCTTGTGTTGTCAAAACCATAGTTCTTGGATATGGATTTGAAGTCATAGCACACGATTTCCTTGTCCTTGGACGCCTCTTTCACTGCCTCGACTGCCTCGTCAAAATTGAGCCCTTCGCTGAACAAGTCCTGCGTGCAAGTGACAACATATTCCGTCTTGTCGTCAACGGCAAAACGCACGTCTGTGTCAATAACGAGCGCAACGCTGTCGCCTGTTATTGCACGCCTTATTTCTTCCGCACTGGAAAGAGACTTTGTCTCTTTCTCCACTAGAACCGGAGACGGAATATCGCCCTCTTCAAATGTCATTCGGTTTGCGAGCGAGGAGATTTCAAGTTCGTTCAAAATTGCCTTGACTTGAGAAGTGTAGACAGGCTCAAACTTGATGTCGTCAAGCGTGCACTCAATCGGCACATCGCGGTTGATAATTGCAAGTTTGCGGCTCAAAATTGCCATATCCTTGCCCTCGGCAATACGCTCGCCGAGTTTGCCCTTGATTTCGCCCGCATGTTCAAGCACACTGTCAAGAGAGCCATAATCTTGGAGCAATTGTTTTGCCGTCTTTTCGCCAACGCCGGAGATGCCCGGGATGTTGTCGCTGGCGTCGCCCATGAGAGCCTTGTAATCTATGAATTGACTGACAGTAAAGCCGTCTTCAAGCAAACGCTTTTCGTCATAGACTTCAATCTCACTGACGCCGCGCTTTGTCCAAAATACTTTTGTAGTGTCGCCGACGAGTTGAAAACTGTCTCTGTCCCCCGTGACAATGATGCAAGGCTCGTCAAAACGCTTTGAGAGCGTGCCAAGGATGTCGTCGCCCTCGTAGCCCTGCAAACTTACAATCTTTATGCCCATCGCGCTTATTAGGGCTTTGAGAGGCTCAACCTGCTGGCGGAGCTCCTCGTCCATAGGTTTGCGCGTTGCCTTGTAGCCATCATACATCTCGTGGCGGAAGGTTGGACCGTGAAGGTCAAAAGCAGCGGCAATATGCGTTGGGTTTTGCTCTTTTATTAGACGCAAAAGTATGCTCAAAAAACCATATATCGCGCCCGTGTATTGCCCCTTTGAAGTTTTGAGGTTTGGGAGCGCGTGATAGGCTCTGTGCATCAAACTGTTGGAATCTAAAAGTAAAATCTTTGTGTCCATATTGCCTCGCTGTTTGCTACTATTATTGCTGTTGAATGATGAGTTGATACAAAAAGAGTTTACTCTTTTTTGAGGAAATCGGCAAGCCCATTGTCAAGCTCAACAATCGCATCGCCATAGCCCTTTGCCATAAATGACATAACTCTGTTGTGCGAAAACGCCATCGCCTTGCCAAGGTCAACCTTTGGAATGATGTAGCGGACTTCAACACTTGAGTCAAAATCAAACTTGCGCTGTGGCTGTTTGTCCTTTATGTTGGTGCGGATGACAAGAATCTTCTTGTAGCCCTTGTGCGCAATGAGGTTGACAGGCATATTGTCCCACACTCCCCCGTCTATAAACTTTTTGTTGTCAATGACTTTTGGCGGAAGCGCAGGATAGGTTGCAGATGCAATGATATAGTCCACAAGTTTGCCCTCGGGGACGTTTTCTTTCATCACCTCAATGGGGCGCCTGTCTGTCAAATCATACGTCACACAGCCATAGTCAAGCGGGCTCTTGCGCAATGTATCTTCGCTGACGTGAGAAGCAAGAAACGTTGAGCATTTTGCGTGCGTATTTTTGAGGATCTCTCTTAAAGAAAACACACATTTGCCAACATAGACAAGCGTGTCCAAATCAATATCTTTTTGTTTGATGTTTTTGAGATATTTCGGGTCAACATCAAAAATGGTGTCTGTGTCAATATCCTTCCACATCTCATAAAGCTTGGAGTAGCCGCCTTCAAGATAAAGCGCACCGTTGACAGCACCAATAGACGTCCCCACAACGCCGTCAAAATGAAAGCCATATTCCTCAATTGCTCTCAGTGCGCCGACCTGATATGCCCCCTTTACGCCGCCGCCTTCAAGCACCAATCCGATTTTTTCCATTTATTCCCCTCTGCACCATCCCCCACGGCGCATAAATACTTTGTAAATAATATTTTAGCATAAAAAAAATAATATTTCTATATTTTTTTTGTTGTTTTAAAAATAATCATAAAACCGCGATATTTGGATGAAGAACAAGGAAAAGCCCGTTTGTGAGGAATAATATAACACATAAATCTT
>DBVQ01000042.1:1896-6145 GCA_002308155.1 Christensenella sp. UBA1260 | reverse complement strand
CATCAAAATTGAGAGATTTTAAAGATAAATATTGAAATATATATAATTAGAGCAATTCTAATTTTAATGACGCCAATTGAGGGCTTACAAATAATTTAACATCTTTGTTGCCCACAGGCACATTAACAACATCACTAAAAATGGTTCCACCACCACCATATCCGTCATAAAAATTTACTGGTGTCGTTTGTTGACATTGAATAATGTGTTCCTTATCGTCAATAATAAATGAAACTGTTTGTCCATTTCTAATCGAAGCAACAGTTTTTCCATCACATAACACCATATAGATACATGCACTACCCCAAAACTTTTTTTCGCGTTGAATAAATACGGTTCTCATATTATTTCTCCAAATATACTTGAAACAATTATAACATAGACGTAGTTCTAATTCAATAAAAAATATAAAATTGTCTATTAATACAATGCGTGCTGAGCACGCAACCAAGCAAAAGATTGTGCGAAACACTTGCTTGGTTTTTTTGTTGCTTTAAAGTTCAGCAAACAATCTTTTGCGCGGAGCAACGAAAAAAGCGTGTTTGACAGGTCACGCTTTTACAAAGTAAAAAGCGCACCGATTGGCACGCTTTTTGAGTGGAGCTAGTAGCCAGACTCGTAGCGAGCTTTGTGAGCGTAATAGCGATTGTTGCAACTTGTTGCCAATCGCGTCAGTGGCGAAGGTCGCCAGTGAAAGGCGGCGCGGCGCAAAAGATAAAGGCACCCTGAACGGATGCCTTTATCTTTTGGAGCTAGTAGCCAGACTCGAACTGGCGACCTGCTGATTACGAATCAGCTNNCAGCTGCTCTACCGACTGAGCCATACTAGCATTTTCAATTGCCTGTTGATTATATCAAAGCTTTTTGCAAAATGCAATAGTTTTTGACTTGAAAATAATATCCTCTCAAAATATTTATTTTCTACTGTAAAATATGTTTTTATCTTCAATTGTTTGGATTTTGGGCAAAAATGTGATATAGTGTTGTCAAATGAGGTGAACAAATGAAACGTTTTGGATGTATTTTACTTGCATTTACACTGCTCATTGCGTGCTTGACGGTCGTGCTGGTTGGATGTTCGGCTTCAAAAGAGACGTCGCTTGAAGACAAAGAGCGCATTGGCATTATCTCCGCAATGGACAACGAAATCAACACCCTGCTCAACGCAGCAACCGTTGAGAGAGTTGACACAATCGGCGGAGTAAAGTATTATTTGGCAAAGCTCCGCGGCAAGGACGTCGTGATAACTCGTGCAGGAATCGGCAAAGTCCGTGCGTCATCCGGCGTCACAACTATGCTCAACGAATACAACATCTCAAAGGTCATATTTACGGGGATCGCAGGCGGCGTTGCGGACAATCTTGAAGTCCTTGACGAAGTCATTGCAACCAAACTCGTTGAGCACGACTACGGCATCATCACAAACGACGGATTTATGTGGACGTCAGGAGACCCCGGCATGGGCGTGCAAGACGGCATCTATTATGAGTGCGACTCTGCCCTTGTTCAACTTGCCTATAATGCGGCTGTTGCAATTGTCGGACAAGACCACGCGCACAAAGGTGTCATTGCAACCGGCGACCAATTTATCGCCTCCGAAACGTACGTGCAAAGACTTCAACAAGAATACAATGCTCTTGCCTGCGAAATGGAAGGCGCATCCGTTGGCGTCATTTGCCAAAGATTCAACATACCTTTCGTCGTAGTTCGCGCGCTCTCGGACAAGGCGGACGGACAAGCTCACGAGAGTTATGAAAACTTTGGCGACGTTGCCGGCGCAAATTCAAGCAATATCGTGATCAAGATGCTTGAAAGCTTATAATAAACCTTTTTGAGTGGCTACTCGCACAAAAAAGCAACAAAAAAGACACTTGCAAAGCAAGTGCCTTTTCATTTTGAATTGAGATGCTTTATTCTTCTTGAGGGGCTTCTTGAGGAGCTTCTTCAACTGGTGCTTCAGGAGCAACTTCTTCTTGAGCCGGTTCTTCAACAAGTGCATTTTCAACACTCTCTGCCGGAGCTTCTTCAACGACTGCTGCACCACCCTTGCCAAAGAGAGCTTTGAAGTGCGCGCCGCGGCAGACAAAGATTTCACGTGCGATAAGCATACAGAGGAAAGCGATTGTTCCGCCAAACGTGACGTCGCTCATATAGTGCGCGCCGGCAACAATACGGCTTGTTGCGACAAGACCTGTGATGACGATTGGTGTCACCCAGCAAATGACTTTCGCGGCTTTTTTGTGCTTGAAGTCAATGACGTCAGGCAGCATTATCACTGCATAAGACATTGCGGCTGAGCAGGTGTGCCCTGATGGGAATGACTTGAAAGCATCGCTCGCTCCCGGCCATCTGTCTGTGAACATACGGATGATGTCCGCAGATGGTTGTCCGTTTGCTTTGTACCATGGTGTGTATCCAACGATGCCGTCTCTGACAAGGTTTTCGCCAACGCTTGAGTTGATTGCTCTGAATCTCATTCTGCCAACAGGCCCTTTGATGTTGAGAATAAGCAGCGCAACGACAGCGGCAGAAACAAATGCAACCACCATCCAGAAGAGCTTTTTGAGATGTTCTTCCTTGATGCCCTTGAAAGCAAAGATTGTGAGCGATGCAACGCAGAGCGCCATGAGGACTTCAACAAGTCTCACGCCAAAGGCGTGGCGGAACTCATACACCTCTGCCTGCTCGCCATGTGCGATATTTGCGGCATGCTCAAAGAGATAGCCGACTATGTCCTTGAAGAAGAACCACCATGCCACAACAATAAGGACTGCGGCGGCGATTGAGCCTAGGATTGCGAGCGGCTTCTTTGGAATAATCCTGAGGCAGAACCAAAACATTATGCCCATAGAGAGTGCCGCAACGATATAAAGTGGCGACGTGCCAAGCACTTCGCCTGCAACCGCATAGAACCCATGCGAGATATATTCGCCTGCGTCAAGCGAGCCCTTGGTCATAATCTCGCTGATTTGATAGTCAAATACGCTTGCGAGTGCAATAATCACTGCAAAAACTACGACAAAGCAACATATTGAAATGATTGTCTTTGTCTTGAGATTCAATTCTTTCATAACTTTCTCCCAAATCACGCGCAAAACGCACGTGAACATATTGTTATATTATTATTTTACCACAAAATAACATTTTTTCAAGAGCAAAATAGGATTTTTGGTTGTTTCGTGCTGATTTTTGAAACAGGCGTTCTAACGGCACATTTTTCTTTTGACAAAATAGGACAAAATGCTACAGACGAGCAAACAAAAAGCAAAATCTCAACCTAAAAGTTTGCTTATGTTTGCAAGATTTTACTAGCTTAGAATATCGGTTTTTGAGGATTTTTGAACAAAATCAAAATTGGGTATTGCATTATCCGGACTTTCTTGTTATACTATAGATGATCAAAGTTTCCTGCTACGTGCGTGATGATGTCTCATATGAGCCACAACACTTATACGGGATTGCGGGTCCGAAAGATTCACGGCAATGTCAGGCCTCATCATATCAGTGGAAGACAGATACCGTGCGGCAGCATTTTACCCACCGCTTATACACAGCGGGTTCTTAATGGACATCACACGGCGATGTGGGATCAAACAAACGACCTTATATAGGTCGTTTTTTCTTGTGTTTACCCTATGCGCCACTACGGGCGCTTCCCTCACCCTGCGGTGCGCTTGTGTATCACAAAGCACAACACACCAACTGCGTTGTTATTCTATTGCCTATGCCTGTTCGGCCATAAATGCCCGCCAGCCATAGACAATAACAAATCCCACCTCAATGAGATGGGATTTGTTGTGCTTTGTGGTACCCCCATAGGGAATCGAACCCTAGATTCCGCCGTGAGAGGGCGACGTCTTNNCGTCTTAACCGCTTGACCATGAGGGCGTAAAGTACCAATTTTCGTTAGCCTTTGCATAATAGCATAAAAACTGCGCGTTGACAAGCGTTTTTTTGCAAATTAATCCAATATTGCAAGACTAAATTAAATATGTTATACTAAAGTTAAGAATAAATATTTGGAGCTTTATCATGGAGAGACAGGCAATTACACTATTTTCAGGAAAAATCATTGGATTTATTGACGTTGAATCAAACGGAGACAAGACCGTGAGAGATTTTTACGGTCGCATACTTGGCTATTACAGGAAGTCCAACAACGCCACCACCCTTTTCAGCGGAAAAATCATCGCTTTTGGCGACGTTTGCGCCATATTTTTCAAAAACGACATCCCGTATTAATACATTT
>DBVQ01000042.1:0-1885 GCA_002308155.1 Christensenella sp. UBA1260 | reverse complement strand
CTTCAAAAATCGCGTTTGCATATTGAAATATTGTTAATTTTGATTTATAATACAAATGTATAAGTTTTTGCGCGCGTAAATTGCGCGAGGGGGAATATTATGAATATCGTATCTTCCAGACGTTTTGTCGTATTTTTGGCTGTGGTTTTGTGCACAGTGCTTATTGCGACTCTCAGTTTTTCACTTACACCGGGCATTTCGTTTGCTGACCCTGAAACTGCACCGACACTTGACAGTTCCTTGATGGTCGGGCACATCAGCGACGTGCACTACTTCCCGCTTGAATACTGCTATCTTGGCGTCCACAACGACGGCTATGAAGACAGCGACTTTTTCTATTCAATGACGGGCGACACAAAGCTCGTGCTTGAGAGCGGCATGGTGCAAAACAAACTCATCCACTCAATCATTGAGGACGCTGAGGCCGGCATTGCTCCGCACTATTTGATAGCATCGGGCGACCTAAGCAAAAACGGCGAGAGAGTTGCGCTCATTGACGTTGCAAACTCTTTCCGTTATCTCCAAAACAGAATGCGTGCAATCCCCGGATATGAGGATTTCCAAGTGTTTGCCACAACGGGCAACCACGACCTCTACAATCCTGATGGAGCAGTATATTCGCAAGAGGACGGCTCAAGCCACGATACCGACGTCGTCAGCGCAATGCAATTTGCATTGATATTTGCAGGCCTTGGCTATCCTGACGCCAATTTGACAGGCGCAGATGGTGCAATCAAATTGACGGACTATATGCCTGCCGAATATTGGTCGTCCACCTTTACAAGCGGCTATCAAACGTCCGGCAACTCAACACTTGTTGAAATCAACTACTATTCCCCTGTTCTTCAAGAAATCAAAAATACAGCCGACGCAAGCGAGCGTCTTGAAAAATACTATGAGCTCGGCGACGGCGTCAACGTGCTTTCCTTCACGGCGGAAGTGACAAAGGCTGAAACAAAAGGCTATTCCTTCCTCGTCTTTGACTCAAGCGACCGCACTTATGAAAAAGTCGGCACAATCGTTGCCGTTGGTCGTGATGAATACGACACAATATCTCAAAAAGATGATCAAGGCAACGACAACATCTTCTTCCTTGAAGATGCAAATGGCGAGATTGACACCGCTCACAAGCTCACAAAGTCCTCGGACAATGCGGCAATTATTGCGGCATTTGACGCCGGCAATAGAGTCTATCGCGGCACACACTACAAGCACTTGACAGGCGGCCGCATCACAACGGACTGCCTTGACTGGGCTGAAGAATACTGCAACACGCAAACAGGCGCAAAGACGACTCTTGGCGAAGAAACAATCTTTGCAACCGTCCACCAAAACGTCCTCCCGCACTGGGATCAAGAGGACGATATCCTCAAAGATTTCACAATTTACAACTGGGAATACACTGCAAAACGCTTGCTCGCAATGGGCTGCCGCTATGTATTCACGGGACATATGCACGCATCCGACCTTATCACTTATACGGATGCCGAAGGCAGAACGCTCTATGACTTTGAAACAGNNCAGGCTCCTGCGTGAGCTATGGCTCGCCTTGCAGATATTTGACCGTCGAGCGCGAAAACTGCGACGGACAACTCGGCGAGAAATCCATCTCAAAGCTCAACACAATCAATATGTTGAAGGAACTTGCTTCCGACGACATCTACAACGACTCCCCTGCAGCGCAATGGAATCAAACGGCTTACAACACGGCAATCGCGGCATACAAGGCAAACCCGACCGCGGCAAATTGGCAAGCAGTGCTTGACTCCAACCCAAGATACGCCGTGTATATCACACAATACGATTTCCTCAGCGTGCTTCCGTTCAACACCTATGCGACGATTGACATCTATTCTCGTCTCGTGCAACGTGTCGTTGACCACTT
>DBVQ01000014.1:11891-14164 GCA_002308155.1 Christensenella sp. UBA1260 | reverse complement strand
ATTGATGAAGTCGATCTTATCTTCGACGATCTCAACGAAAAATCTGAAAAAACCATGCTCAACTTCACGACAGAGCTTCGTTCAGTGAGAGCAGGCAGAGCAAATCCGCACATTTTGGACAAGGTTGTTGCAGACTATTATGGTGTTCCAACCCCAATCAACCAAATGGCGAATATTTCTATCCCAGAGGCAAGACTTCTTGTCATCAGCCCATGGGACAAATCTCAGCTCAAATCAATAGAGAAGGCAATCCTCGCCGCAAACGTTGGCGTCACGCCAAACAATGACGGTCAAGTTATTCGTCTCGTCTTCCCGGAACTTACGGAAGAGAGAAGAAAACAAACCGTCAAACAAATCAAGAGCCTTGCCGAAGAAACAAAGGTCGTTTTGAGAAACTGGCGTCGTGATGCTATTGATGAGCTCAAAAAACTTGAAAAGGATTCCACAATCACAGAGGACGATTTGAAGAACTTCACGGCTGACGTTGACAAAGCTCTCTCAAAGCGTACAGAAGACGTGGAAAAGCTCTTCAAAGACAAGGAAACAGAGGTTCTTTCCATCTGATGAGCGCAAATCATATCGGCTTTATTATGGACGGAAACGGCAGGTGGGCGACGGCTCACGGGCTTTCTCGTGCCGAGGGCTATGCGTATGGGCTTATGGCTCTACGGCGCGTGGCAAAGAGGTGCGAAGAGAAGGGCGTCAAAGCTGTTTCCGTTTACGCATTTTCCACGGAGAATATCGCACGTCCGACGGACGAAATCGATGCGATATTTGATGTTGTGCGCAAGTTTAATCTCACCTATGACGGGAAGTTTAGAATCTGCTATATGGGTGATTTTTCCACGCTACCTGACAAGCTTGCGGACTCTATAGAGTCCGTCGAGCAAAGAACGCAGGATAACGAAGGTATGATACTCAACATTGCGTTCAACTATGGCGGAAGAGCTGATATATTGCACGCGGCAAAAATCGCTTACGACCACGGTGAGTTTGTGGAAGATACATTTGAAAAGCATCTTGGCTCTTCAAGGCTTCCGGCACTTGATATGATTGTAAGAACGGGCGGAGAAATGAGGCTTTCCAACTTCATGCTCTATGAAGCTGCTTATGCTGAACTGTTTTTCCTTGACAAGCTTTGGCCTGATATGACCGAAGAAGACGTTGACAGTCTGCTCGCGGGGTTTGAAAAACGTACGCGAAAATATGGTAAATAACTATGCTTAAAAGGACTTTAACTGGAATCGTGCTCGTAGTTCTTGTCGCAGGGTTTATGCTCTGCGGTTATTTCGTCAGCACGATTTTCATTGATATGCTCATACTTTTGTTCCTTGCGGGAGCAGTGTATGAGATGTTCAAATGTTTCAAAGATGCAGGCTACAAGATGTTTATCACGCCGCCTGTATTTTTGCTCGTCGCGTCATATCCGACATTTTATCTCTTGCAACACTATGCCGGCGGAGCGTCTCCAAGGGCGTCCGTTGGAGTGCAAGGGCTGATTGCCGTATTTGTTGTCGCGGTTATGATTTGCCTCACAATCTTTACGTTCAAGCCGGCAAAGCATACGCAGGAAGAAGTTGACGCGGCAAAAGAGCAGGGTATTGACCTAGAACTCGATAGCCCAAAGGCACACGACCTCAAAGATTTGCTTGCAAACGTGTTTATGCTTGTTTATCCAATGTTGTTTATGCTGCTTTCTTGGGTGCTCAGCTATAAATACAGTGCAATATTTGCAGTGTTGTTTGCAATATTTGTTCCAACGCTTGGCGATGCTTTTGCATATTGGACGGGCTCAACAATAGGCGGCAAAAAACTCTGCCCGAAAATCAGCCCAAAGAAGACGATTGCTGGTGCTGTCGGCGGGCTTTTGGGCGCAATTATAGTGTCAATGCTGTTTTGGCTCGTGTTTGAAATGTTTGCGGATAAGTACCCGACATTTATAAACGGTTGCCACTATCAAGAGTTTATCAGGCACGATGTAAATGGTTGGGAATGGAAGACTGCGCTAATCTATATAGCACTCGGCACTGGCATTGGTGTGCTTGCCGAACTTGGCGACCTTGCCGCATCCAGAATCAAGCGTGCAATCGGCATCAAGGACTACGGCAAAATCTTCCCGGGACACGGCGGATTTATGGACAGACTTGACAGTATTATGTATTCGCTTGCAGTGCTACTCATAGCATTCACTTGTATTTATCAATATTGATTATTTATCTTTGATAAATAAACTGACAATCAGACAATAAAGATTTGCAAAAGACTTCAAATCT
>DBVQ01000014.1:0-11876 GCA_002308155.1 Christensenella sp. UBA1260 | reverse complement strand
AATCTCAAGGAATAAATGAAAACAATCACAATTTTAGGAAGCACGGGTTCTGTCGGTAGACAGACTCTTGCCGTTATTGAAAAACACCCAAACGATTTCAAGGTCGTTGGGCTTTCCGCATACAAAAATGAGGACTTATTGCGCGCGCAAATTGAGAAGTTTGATGTTGCGCATTATTATTTCCCAAACGGAGCTGTTGAAGTTCAAAGTTCGTTGTTTGACTTTTTGGATGAGGAACAAAAGAATGCAAAGTGCCTTTCTTCGCTTGAAGAATTGGCGGCAATCCCTGCAGATATAGTTGTGCTTGCCGTCACCGGCATTGCAGGGCTTTGGGCTGCAGTTGCAACTTTGAAACGCGGCGGAACGCTTGCTATTGCAAACAAAGAGACAATCGTTTCAGCTGGCAGGCACTTGAAGGCACTTGAAAAGAAATACGGCGTTNNATTCTTCCGCTCGACACTGAGCACTCAGCAATTTTCAGTTGTTTGAGAGGAGAGGACAAAAAATCTGTCAAGAAGTTGTATTTGACAGCAAGTGGCGGAGCACTCAGAGATTTGCCTGCAAACAAACTTTCAAAAGTAAAAGCCGAAGACGCACTCAAACACCCTGTATGGAATATGGGCAAAAAGGTGACAATAGATTCGGCGACACTCTTCAACAAAGGGCTTGAAACAATCGAGGCAATGCGACTCTTTGAAGTGGATGCAAAGGATGTTTCTGTGCTTATGCACAGAGAGTCAATTGTACACTCGCTCGTAGAGTTTTCAGACGGCAGTCAAAAAGCACTCTTGTCAGTGCCTGATATGGCGCTCGCGATTGAAACTGCACTCTATTATCCTGCGCGCCCTGAGAAGAACGCCGTTGATTCGCTTGACCTTGCAAAAATCGGCACCTTGAACTTTGGAGAGCCGGATTTTGAAAGATATCCTTGTCTCAAAATAGCAATGAGTGCGGCAAACAGCGGGGAAGGCGCGTGCATCGCAATTTCTTCTGCTGACGAAGTGCTTGTTGATTTGTTCTTAAAGGACAAAATCAAGTTTGGCGACTTTGAAAGAGTGCTTGAAAAAGTCCTTGCAAAGTTCAAAAAAGTCGGCGATGTTGAGCTAGACGAAGTTCTCAGCATAGACGAACAGGCGAGAAAATATACTTATAGCGTGCTTGGCATAAAGTAATCAAGGAGCAAACGTGGTTTTGATGCTTACAGCGGTGACCGCCGCGCAAGTTTTCACATATATTGGCTACGTCATCGTTGCGCTATTGGCGCTCATGGTGATGATTGTCGTGCATGAGCTCGGGCACTATGTCGCGGGCAAACTTTTAGGCTTCAAAATTGACGAGTTTGGCATAGGCTTCGGCCCTGCAATCTTCAAGAAAAAGAATCCAAAGAACGGCGAGATATTCTCTTTGAGAATATTCCCAATCGGAGGTTTCTGCGCTTTTCACGGCGAAGACGCTGACGAAAAGAAGGTTGACGAAGAGGGCAATCCGCTCCTAGACGAGGATGGCAAGCCAATAAAAGATAAAGATGCGTTCAATGCTCAAAAGCCTTGGAAACGACTTATCGTTTTGTTTTCCGGTGCGTTCATGAACTTTTTGAGCGCTATTGTTATCATAACAATATACTTTGCGGCATACGGGCAGATTTTGCCGACTGTCATAGACACGCACAACGAGGCGGCAGTCATTGAGAACGCCGAAGAAAGTCAGTTTCAATATGGCGATGTGATTCTCAATATTGATGGAAAGCAAGTCAATATCCTTTTGCAAGAGGATTTGGACAAGGCGTTTGCAAAAGTCGGCGACAGCGCAAAGTTCAAAGTGCTAAGAGACGGAAAGCGCATCACGATAAACGCATCAAAATACTATTATTCGCCATTTGAAGACGACGAGCTTGTATATTCAATAAACGGCGTGCAACTTGAATCGCCTGTCAGATTTGGCGATTTGGCAACCGCTGCCGGAGCAGATACGAACGACGAGATTTTGATTGTCGTTGCCGAATATGATTTGGAAGGCAATCTTGTTTCGCAGAGCTCAGCAAAGGTGCAACGCGGAAAAGTCTCAGAAGACCCTGCAGGCTACTATGGCTATGGATTTGGCATAACGAGGACAATATCAAGGGCAAAACTTCCGTTCTTCCTTGCGCTCGGCAGGGCATTTGGATTCTGTTTCTTTGTTGTGTTCAAGATTCTTGCCTCGCTCGGTGCACTTATAACAGGCAAACTTGGGCTTGAAAATGCCGGCGGCACAATCACCACAATCACAACGATTGCAAAGATGAGCGCATTGGGCTTTGACAGTTTCTTGTACGTGACGGCGATAATATCTGCCAACCTTGCAATTATGAACTGGTTGCCTTTCCCGGCACTGGACGGCAGTCGCATGCTGTTTACGCTCATTGAAATGATATTCAGAAAGCCAGTGCCACGCAAAGTGGAGGCAATCATACACACGGTGGGGCTCGTGCTCCTAATCGTGCTTGCGGTTTTTCTTGACATATTCCATTTGGTCAAGGCATAGCACAAAATATGATAAAGCGGGGAGTATTGCCCCAAAAAAAGTACAGTATGAGTGATATAATCAGAAGAAAGTCAAGACAAGTCTCGGTGGGAGACATCAAAATCGGCGGAGATGCATCTATAACCGTCCAGTCTATGCTCAACACAAAGACGGTGGACGTTGATGGCTCTATTGCACAGATTGAAAGATTGAGAGCGGTAGGTTGCGACCTCATCCGTCTTGCTGTGCCCGACGAAAAGAGCGCATACGCTTTTGGCGAGATTGCAAAACGTACGGGACTTCCGCTCATTGCCGACATACATTACAACTACAAACTTGCACATCTTGCCTTGGACAACGGAGCAAAGAAAATCCGCATGAACCCCGGCAATATGCAAGATTTTTCGCAGATTAAGCCGCTTGCTGCCAGGATGCGCGATATGGGTGTGCCTGTGCGCGTAGGAGTAAACGGCGGTTCGCTTGACGCAAGGTTTAAGGGTATGAACGAGGTTGACGCTCTCGTAGAGAGCGCGCTTGAATGCACCAACGTGTTTGAAAGCGCGGGGATGAGTGATATTGTAATCGCAATCAAGTCCAGCGATACACAAACTAATATAGAAGCAAATAGAAAGCTTGCGAGCGTCTGCGATTATCCGCTTCACATCGGCGTCACCGAGGCTGGAACGCTGCGTACAGGGCTTGTAAAGTCCTCAATCGGCATTGGTGCGTTGCTGCGTGAGGGAATCGGCGACACAATCAGAGTTTCTCTCACAACCGATGTGGTGGAAGAAGTGCTTGCAGGCAAAAAGATACTTCAAACCTTGGGTTTGAGAAAGAACGCAGTTGAAGTCGTGGCTTGCCCGACTTGTGCAAGAACGGAGATTGACGTCGAGGCTCTTGCAAACAAAGTTGAGCTTATGACTGCAAATATAAATAAACCGCTCACAATTTCAGTCCTCGGTTGTCCGCTCAACGGAATAGGTGAGGGCGAAAACAGCGACCTTGGCATCGCAGGCGGCAAAGAAAAGTCCGTTATTTTGAAGGACGGCAAAGTGTTCAAAACAGTTGACTCCAAGGTTTTAATTGAAGAGTTTGAAAAGTTGTTGAACGAAAAAATCAAATGACAAGAGGTTCAAATGCCTACAAAGTTTGTTGAAGAGTTCAAAAATGCGAGCGGAAACAGATTTGATATGCTCAGATTTGCATCCGCCGTATACAATAAGACGATACGCGTGCTCGATATAAAGTTTATTATCGACGCTTTTGACATACGTCAATTTGCGGACGAAGAGAGGGCGGAGGTCCAAAAAATCTGCGAATCTCTGTTCGGCGGCGTTAAAGTCAACGTAATATATCAAAAATCCTATGCGGATGAAAACGTTGTCAAAAACAAGGTTATTGAGTTTTTCAACAAGAACAATCAAATGATTTTCAGACGTTTGAAGGATGAAAATCTGAATATCTCCGTTGACAACCAAGAGATAACAATCAAAATCACATTTGAAACGCCTACATATATGATGCTCAAGTCCGGAGACTTGCTTGAAAAACTCATAGAGTTTTTGGAGCATAACTTCAATCAGGAAATCACCGTTGATATTGAAGAGAAAGTTGTAGACTTGAAGCAAATTATGCGGGAAGACGATATGTTGATTGAGACCACAATCAAGGACGATACAGCGGCAAGAATTGTCAAAATTGAAACGGGCAACAAGATATATTCACGCGGAAAGATTGAGGGGCTCCCACATCTTCCGGGCTACATAATTGACATAAAGAGCGCAAACGACAATGCCGTGCTTTGCGGAAAAGTATTTGCCATGTCAAAAGTTATGTACAAGAACAAGAAGTTTGACCCCGAAAATCCAAGTGCAGAGCCTGAGAGATTGCCGCTTATCAGATTTTTGCTTGACGATACGACGTCAAAAATCAGCTGTGTGTGTTTCCCGCGTCTTGAAGACGTCGAAAAGATTGAAAGCATTGTGGATGGAGCACAAGTTGTTTGCGTAGGAAAGGTTGGCATTTCAACCTATGACAACGCACTTTCTTTCACAGTTTCTGCAATATTTGATTGCACAATTGATTATAGTTCAATTCATCTTACATCGCTCAAGCCTGTGCCGAAAAAATACTCAACTGTTTTTCCTCAGCCATATATTGAAATGGGGCAAAAGAGCCTGTTAGATGCCGAAAAAACCATACCTGACTTCTTCAAAGGCAAGACGTTTGTCGTCTATGATTTGGAGGCCACAGACAAGTTTATTTCGTCAGCTGAAATTATTGAAATTGCCGCTTGCAAAGTCGTGGACGGGATTGAAACTGAGACCTTCCAAACTCTCGTAAAACCTGAGGGAAGCATCTCGCCGGAAATCACTGCGCTCACGCATATTGACAATCTTATGGTTGCAGACGCGCCGACGATTGACAAAGTATTGCCGGACTTCTTTAAGTTCACAAGAGATTCAATCCTTGTCGGACATAATATTTCGGGCTATGACTATCCGCTTATAAAGATTTACGCCGACAAATACGGCTACAATTTTGACAACGAACTCAAAGATACATTGCTCCTTGCTCGTCAATATCTCACAGAACTTCCAAACTTCAGGCTTGAAACAATCTCCAAAGTGTTTGGAATCTCGCACGAAAATGCCCATAGGGCATTGAGCGATGTTATGGCAACTTGCGAGGCACTAAAAATCATTGCAAGACGAATGTAAGCATTATTCTAAGTGGCAAAAGCGGTTTTTGACACGAAAACTTATTATTTTTAATAATATTTGCCACAAATTCGTTTTTTTGCTTGATTTATTTTTTTGAATATGCTAATTTATATGTACTTAATAGTAAACCTACTATGAGTGAGCGACGGCTCACTCTTAGTTTTGTAAAGGGGTTTTGTATGGCAGAGCAAGCAAAACTTATAGAAGATTCCGTGCGTCTTGACATTGAAAAGCTTGTCGCCGAAACGCTTTTGGCGTTTGAGGGAGTTGAACTTGTTGAACTCGGCTTCAAAAAGGAATACGGCAAGCTCAACGTCACGGCTTATATTTGGAAAAAGGCGGGGATTGACCTCAACGATTGCGAGGCAGTCCACAATGCATTGTCCCAAAATCTTGATGCGATTGAAGCGGAACTTCCGGACGCATATATTCTCAACGTTTCATCCAGCGGCCTTGACAGAAAAATCGTTTCAAATGACGATTTCAGACGCGCGCTTGACACAGAGATTGAAGTTGTTGACAATGCCAAGAACAAAATCCACGGCATACTCAAAGAGTATGATGATGAAAAAATTGTGATTTATGTCAACGGCAAAAAGCCGCAAGACAAAGTTATAGAAAGAAAAACATTAACGAAAGTACAACCGTACATCAGGTTTTAGGAGGATAAAAACAATGATGAACAAAGAGTTCTTCCAAGCACTTGACGACTTGGAAAAAGAACAACGCATCTCAAAGGAGTCTATGATCGAGTCAATTGAGGCAGGTCTTGTGTCCGCTTACAAGAAGGAATACGGCTATGCAAGCCAAATCTCCGTCCGTCTCAATGAAGAGAAGATGACATACAAGGTCTATGGCCACAAGCTTGTCGTCGAAGAGGTTGAAGATGAAGAATCTCAAATTTCACTCGAAGATGCGCAAGACATCGACAAGAAGTACAAGGTCGGTGACGTCGTCATCGAAGACATCACGCCAAAGGATTTCAGCCGTATTGCCGCACAAACCGCAAAGCAAGTCATCCTTCAACGTATCAACGATATGAAGAAAGAGATGATTTTGAACGAAATGAGCGACAGAACAGGCGAGATTTTGAGCGCAATCGTGAGACGCAAAGAGGGCAATACCGTTTTTGTTGAAATCACAGGCACTCAAATGGAAGGTGTCATGACAATCAATGACCAAGTCCCAACCGAGACATACAACGTCAACGACGTAATCAAGGTCTATGTCAAGAAGATTCGCGACACACAACACGGCGCACAAGTTGTCGTATCACGCAGTGCACCGGGCTTTGTCCGCAGACTTTTCGAACTTGAAGTGCCTGAAATCAAAGCAGGTCTCGTCAAGGTTGCAGGGATCGTCCGTGAGGCAGGTTTCCGCACGAAAATCGCTGTGTACAGTGAAGATCCAAACGTTGACGCAGTCGGCAGCTGCATAGGCAATAAGGGCGTCAGAGTCAATGCTGTGGTTGCAGAACTCGGCGGTGAAAAGATTGACGTCATCGAGTATTGCGAAGACCCGCTCGAGTATATTCCGCGCGCGCTTTCTCCTGCACAAGTTCTTATGGTTTCCATCAACGAAGACGAGAAGAACGCAAGAGTTATTGTGCCTGACGAAAAACTCAGCCTTGCAATCGGCAGAAGCGGTCAAAATGCAAGACTCGCCGCAAAACTTACAGGCTGGAAGATTGACGTTAAGCCATATTCAAGCTTGAACACAAATCCAGAAGCAGATGCCGAATAATCAAAAGAATCTTCGCCAATGCATATCGTGCAGACAGCACGCAGACAAGTCCGAACTTGTCCGTATTGTCAAGTCAAAAGACGGCAACATCTTTGTTGACGTTTCAAAATGCGCGGACGGCAGAGGCGTATGGGTGCACAACAATACTGAGTGCAAACAAAAACTTTTGAAGAAAAAACTCTTGAACGTTGCTTTCAAATGCACCGTAAGCGAGAGTGTTTATGAGGAACTGAATGGCAAACGAGAACTTTGACAAAGTCGCATCCTATGTCGGACTCGCTCAAAGAGCGGGCGCGGTTTTGTATGGCGAAGACGTCATTGAAGACAAAGTCAAGTTTGCAAAACTTGTACTCATTGACACAAACGCTCCCGAAAAGTATTCGGCAAGAGTGGAAAACAAGTTTGACAGCCTTCCGGTTTTCAGGCTGGAAGGACTTCGCAAGGCACTTCATCGAGACAACGTAAACGCTGTCGCAATCACAAACGAAGACCTTGCAAATGTNNTTTGAGGTGAATATGCCAGATATCAAAAAAGAAGCAAACGTTGACGCTGTAAAACAACTTGCAGTATTCAAACAATCCAAACTTTTGGAAATCAACGACTCAATCTCCAAGCAGAAATCAAGAGCCGCTATTTTGCTATCCTCAATAAAAGCAAAACGTGCGGAACTTTTGGAAGTCGAGGAGCAAAAGCGATTGCAAGAAGAAGCTAAACTCCAAGCAATCCGCGCCGCGGAAGCGAAGGCTATGCAAGAGCAGACAAAAGCTGCCGAAACTCCTGAAAAAGCGGAAAAAGTGGAGCCAAAAGTCGAAGAAAGCGAAGAGAAGAAAACTCCTGTCGCCGAAAAGAAATCCAAAAAGCAAGAAAAGATTGCAAATCCTGCTGGCAGCGACTTTGTCCAAGAGACAGAGGAAGTTTTGCCAAACGGCGAAGTAAGAAGAATCTACGTTCCGCCGACACCGGAAAAGAAGCCGAAAGTCCAAACGAGAGTATTTGGTCAAAACGGCTATCAAGCGCCAAGAAACAAGCCGCAAGGCGATTTTGCAAAGACTGGCGCGGGTGCACAAGGCAAACCTGCATTCAAAAAGACGACTACGCTTGAAAATATGCCTCAACAGTTCCCGCCAAAACCGGGTACACAACAAAAGGGCAAGGGCGGCAAGCAAAATGCCGCAAACAGCGGAAAGTATGACGATCGCTCCAACAAGATGAACAAACGTGACCTCATGAAGAAAGGTTATCTCGTTGATGACCGCATTTCTTATGATGAGGAAGGCGAGGAAATCGTACGCAGCTACAAAGTGCCAAAGAATCGCGGTGGCGGAAACAGCGCAACCGTAGTCATTGAGCACGCTGTCATTACAACTGATCCTGTGCCGATCAAGACACTCAGTGAAAAGATCGGTAAATCCGCTGCTGAAATCGTCAAAACCTTGTTTGTGCTCGGCATTATGAAGACAATCAACGACAGCATTGATTTTGACACAGCAGAACTCGTTGCAAGTGAGTTCAAAATCACACTTGAGTTCAAGCCGGACGTCACTCTTGAAGAGACACTCAATGCTCAACTTGATATTGACGAGGTTGAAGATATTGACAACTTGAAACAACGTCCACCGATTGTCACAATCATGGGCCACGTTGATCACGGCAAGACTTCGCTTCTTGACTACATCAGAAAGACCAACGTCACAAGCGGTGAAGCAGGTGGCATCACGCAACACATCGGTGCATACACTGTCACGTTGAACGGTCAAAAGATAACCTTCCTTGACACACCTGGACACGAAGCGTTCACGTCTATGCGTGCACGCGGCGCGCAAGTGACCGATATTGCTGTCCTCGTCATTGCGGCAGATGATGGCATTATGCCTCAAACTATCGAAGCAATCAACCACGCAAAACAAGCAAACGTCCCGATTATCGTCGCACTCAACAAGATCGACAAACCGGGCGCGAATCCTGATAGAGCAATGCAACAACTTCCTGAATACGGCGTTGTGCCTGAGGAATGGGGCGGAGATACTCCTGTCGTTCGCGTTTCCGCAAAGACAGGTTTCGGCGTTGAAAACTTGCTTGAAAACATCTTGACACTTGCCGAAATCAAGGAACTCAAAGCAAATCCGGACAGAAATGCACGCGGTACTATTATCGAAGCAAAGCTTGACAAAGGTCTTGGCAAGATTGCAACAATCCTCGTTCAAACAGGTACACTCAACATTGGCGATAACGTTGTTGCAGGCACTTGTACGGGCAAAATCCGTGCGATGATTGACGACAAGGGCAAGAAGGTCAAGAAGGCCGGTCCGTCAATGCCTGTGTCTGTCACGGGCTGGGATGACGTTCCTGAAGCAGGCGACCGTATTGACGTTGTTGCAGACGAGAGATTTGCAAGAGAACTTGCAGAAGAGCGCAAGCTTAAGCTTGCGGCGTCAAATCAAGAGACGACTTCTGTGTCGCTCAACGATTTGTTTGACAAGATTTCAAAAGGCGAACTCAAATCCGTCAAACTCATCATCAAGGCCGACGTACAAGGCTCTGTTGAAGCAGTCAAACAATCACTCGCAAAGCTTGGAAACGACGAAGTCAACATCGACATCATCCACTCGGCAGTCGGTGGCATAAAGGAATCTGACGTATTGCTTGCAGAGACAGCAGGTGCAATTATCATCGGATTCAATGTGCGTCCTGACACTATGGCAAAACAACTTGCCGCGCAAAAGAAGATTGACATCCGCTTCTACAATATCATCTACAACGCAATCGAAGATATTGAAAAGGCCGTCAAAGGCTTGCTCGCACCGAAGTTTGAAGAAGTCGTGCTCGGCAGTGCAGAGATTCGTGAACTCTTCAAAATCAGCGGCGTAGGCACAATCGCCGGTTGCCACGTAGTTGATGGCAAGGTCGTTAGAGGTGCAAAGGCAAGACTCATCAGAGGCGGCACAGTTGAATATACCGGCGAAATCGCTTCGCTCCGCCATGGCAAAGACGACGTCAAAGAGATGCAACGCAACTTTGACTGCGGCATTATGCTTTCAAACTTCCAAGATGTCAAAGTCGGCGATATAATCGAAGCGTTTACTATGGAGAAACTCACAGATGAAGATTAAAATGGAGCGTGTAAACGCCGAACTTGCAAAGCAAATTTCCAAAATCATTGCAGATGACATCAAAGACCCGCGCATGAGTGGGGCAATTGTTGGGGTGACCAAACTCTACACAACGCCTGACCTCAAATATGCAAAGGTCTATTTGTCCATATTTGCTAGCGATGAGGAGAAAAAGCAAGAGGCATACCACACGATTTGCCGTTCAAAAACCTTCATCCGCAATATGCTCAAGGACAAAGTGCAGATTAGGCTTTTGCCTGAGCTCACTTTCCTTGTTGACGATTCCGTTGATTACAGCATAAAGATTGACAAAATCCTAAACGAAATTCACACGGAAGACGCGTCAGGCGACACACAGGCGTAATATGAGTGATTTTGGCGAGATTATAAAGAGAATAAACAAGGCAAACGATATTGCGGTCTATTGCCACACAAATCCCGACGGGGACGCGCTTGGCAGTATGCTTTCGCTCGGTTTGGCACTTGAAAAGAAGGGCAAAAAAGTGACTTTCTGTTGTGATACGCCGATTTCTGCACGCAACTCAAAGTTTGTCGGGAGCAATAGAATAGTTTTGCCAAATGACGAAGTGCATGAGCTCGGAATAAGTGTTGATTCAAGCGACATTGATAGGCTCGGCGGCTGTGTAAAATCCTTCCTCAGTTGCAAATCGCAGATTGCCATTGATCATCACAAATCCTTCAAGCGTTTTACTGAAACTTGCTACGTTGAAAAGGATGCTTGCGCGTGCGCTCTTATCATATACAAACTTTTGAAAGAGATGCGCCTCATTGATAAGACGGTTGCTCAGTTGTTGTTTGAGGGCATAGTCACGGACAGCGGATGTTTTGCATATCCGTCAGTGACTCCCGAAACCCATCAAATCGCCGCAGAACTTATGCTCTATGACTTTGATGCTGCTGATGCTATATACAAAGTATATAGAAGCATGTCAAAAGAGAGATTCAACCTTAAATGCAGAGTTCTTGCCAAAGCGAAACTATATTGTGATGGTCAAGTTGGTGTAATCGTTTTCACAGCGGAAGATTTTGCAAAAACTTCAACATCTCCAGTTGACACCGAAGGTATAATCAACGAACTCATTGACATTGAATCTGTCAAAGTTGCCTATGCGCTTTCGCAGGTCGGAGATTTGAACTACAAACTCAGCATCCGTTCAAAAGATCCAATTGATGCAAACGAAATTGCCTCAGTCTATGGAGGAGGCGGACACAAAAACGCCGCTGGTTGCAGAGTCAACGGATATCTTGAAGACATCATTGAACGCATAGTAAATCTTGCCAATCGCCGCATATAATTGTGCGGTTTATTATTATGAAAGGATTTGTCAACATTTTAAAGCCGAAAAATATGTCCTCATCGCTAGCGGTTGTTAAGGTCAAGAAGATTTTGACAAAGGCAACGGGCGAAAAGCAAAAAGTTGGGCATTTCGGGACGCTCGATCCTTTGGCAAGCGGTGTTTTGCCAATAGCAGTTGGCAATGCGACAAGACTTTTCGACTACGCACAGGACAAAGTGAAAGTCTATCAAGCCATATTCAAGTTTGGAGTTGAAACCGACACTTTAGACAGTGAGGGAACAATCATTTCAAAAGTTGACAAGCAGGTCAGTGCAGACAATATAAAATCCACACTCGGCGCGTTTATCGGCAAAATAGAGCAGATCCCGCCACAGTATTCCGCAAAATCCGTCGGTGGAAAGAGAGCATACGAACTCGCAAGAGAAGGCAAGATCGTAGAACTCCAAGCCAAACAAATTGAAATCTATGATTTCAAACTGAT
>DBVQ01000087.1 GCA_002308155.1 Christensenella sp. UBA1260 | reverse complement strand
GGGCAAATCTTCAAGCGTGATGACATATGGATTGTTGTATAAAGCGTAGAGGGCTTCGGTTGTATTCTTTTCGGTGAGCCAAGTGGTGTGCCAAGTCATAAACCAGCCCCAAGGGACTTCTTTGAATTGCTGGGCGGTTGGGATAAGCCCTGTCTCGTGGAAAACGATTGGCTTGGAATCGCCAACCAACTCATAGAGTTTGTTGTAGAGCCTTGATTCTGCGCCAAATGTTGACACAAAGTAAGAGTCTGCTCCAACTATATCACAATAATCATCGCCGGGATAGAACTTTGGTATTCTTGTGCCGGCATATGAATAGCCGAGCACCCATATCAAATTGTTGAGATGCAAATCGTTGGTGAAGTGGTTGTACATCATGATCCAAAGGCGCTTGAAATTTTCGGAAGTGTCTGCGCCATCTTCATCTTTGATTTTGCTCCACCAAAACCACCATCCGTCAAACTCGTGGAAAGGACGCCAAAGTACAGGTATGCCTGCTTCTTGCAATTCAAGGAGTGCAGCACCTGCTTTGTCCATGCCTGCGATTGCGGCGGCGTGCTCAGGTGTGCCTTCCGTCAGCATGGCATCCCACTCTTCTTGGGTCAACTTATCTGCTTGGGACTCGTCGTAGCCTTTGTCAAAACTTGCAGAGCAGTGCCAGCATATTGAGACAATGCCACCTCTTGCGTCCCATGCCTTTGCGCGCTCAACAACGCCGTCAAAATCGTCATGAATAAAGTCAAAACCACGAAGGGCTGGGTATTTGCCTGTGGTTTCATAGATGTAGTCAACTTCATAGTCTCGGTTGTTGCCTGTGGTTTCTTGTTGACCTGAGATGATTTTTGTCTTGTAGGTTGAAAGGATATAATTGTAGAGCGCAACCGTATCGGCTGTCGCATTTGTGTTGCAAAGATGTGGAGTGGAGACGACAAGATCTTGTTCAGGCGCGTTTACAATCGCAATCGGCAAAGCCTCTTGTTTTGAACATCCGACACACGCAAAAAGTATGCAAACCGCAATCAAAACAGTTGAAATATTCAAAATTATCTTTTGTGCGCGCTTCATTTTCCCACCTTTATTTTATGTTATCACTATTTCTTTGTTATTTCAATACAAAAAATATACAAATGCTCATTTTTTCAACCACTGGTTGAGCGAGCAGTAAAAATGCGTTGTTGATATTGCATGAAAATGATGTTATCATTGTGTTGCAAGCAGCTTGAAGAAAGTTTTTGGAGGAGTATATGGAACTCGGAAATAAAATCAAACAATTGAGAAATAAAGCCAGTTTGACGCAAGAGCAACTCGCGGACGAACTTGGCATAAGCCCGCAATCAGTGTCAAAGTGGGAGACGGGCGCAAGTATGCCTGACATCACTCTTTTGCCAAAAATCGCCGAGAGATTTGGCGTGAGCATAGACGAACTTTTTGACCTAACCGTCGAGCAAAAACTCAACCGCATTGAAAATCGTCTGGACTTTGAAGACGAGCTCACTCGCGATGCATTTTGGGATTACGAAGAGTTTTTGAAGGCGC
This sequence comes from Christensenella sp. UBA1260, assembly GCA_002308155.1. GTDB lineage: Bacteria > Bacillota > Clostridia > Christensenellales > CAG-917 > CAG-475. The sequence goes on along the minus strand of DBVQ01000087.1, from coordinate 6,285 downwards.
AACTTGCAAATGAACAGTATAAATATCGCGCAACGTCTCTGCTTGCGCTTCTTTATTGGCACAGCATGGACGCAATGGCACGCAAGGCGACCAAGTTTGCAAAAGAGGCTATCCTGCTCGCACCCGAAAAGAAGGATTGTCAATGGATTTTGCAAAAAGCCGCGGGCGGTGCGTGCTGGGATTGGAATATCAAAAACCACGCAAAAATCATAGATTTTTACAAGGAAGTCATCGCAAGCGACAAAGTTGAACCACACACTCCGCTCCCATACTACTATCTCATCGACGAACTTATTGAGGACAATCGTTTGGACGAAGCGGAGAAATACACCGCAGAGGTTGCAAAACTGCCTGCCGTAAAGCCCGTGCTTCTCGAGGTGTACAAGGCGTATATCGCACTTGGCAGACACGACGTAAAGACAGCGGACGAGATTATGGACAAACTTGTCGAGGACAATCCGACGAACTGCGACGCGCTCTTTGAAACCGCACAATACTATGCAAAACAGGGCAAGTATGAAAAGGCAATCAAGTTCTATGACCTTTCATTTGAACACGAACCGAAAAAGCCGAGATATATTGACGCACCGCAGGCAATCTCTCACATCTATGCAATCATGGGAGACTACAAAAAGGCGGCGGAAGCGTATGAGAGAGTGGTGAAGTGCTTGAAAGAAGAGTGGGGGTGCGACTCTGAAGAGATGTCGCTCAAAGACGCCGAAAGAGAACTCGCACGCCTAAGAGCCCTCGCAAAATAACGATTTTCAGCAAAAACGAGCAGTCCTTGAAATGGGACTGCTTTTTATTATAAATATTATTTATAAACTTTCAATTTTGGTCTTGTTATTGAGGTTTTTATTTGCTATAATTAGCGTGAACGATTTTTTGGAGGATTTTATGGACAAAAAAAGAGTTTTTTTGACCGAAACCGTGTTGCGTGATGCAAACCAATCTCTCATTGCAACGCGTTTGCCTTATTCCAAGTTTGCAGATATTTTGCCGGTTATGGACAAGGCGGGCTACTACTCGGTTGAGTGCTGGGGCGGAGCTGTCTTTGACGTATGCCTGAGATATTTGAACGAGGACCCGTGGCAACGTCTTCGCGACCTTCGCAAAAACTTGCCAAACACCAAGCTTCAAATGCTCCTTCGCGGACAAAACTTGCTCGGCTACAAACATTATCCAGACGAGATTGTCAAGATGTTTGTTGAGAAGTCAGTTGAAAACGGCATTGACATAATCCGCATCTTTGACGCGCTCAACGACCTCCGCAATTTGGAGACCGCAACAAAGGCGGCTTTGAAAGCGGGCGCAACCGTGTCTGGCACGCTCTCATATACGCAGAGCCCAGTGCATACGCTTAAGGCCTTTGCAAAACAGGCAAAAGAGATGGAAAATATGGGCGTTGCAACGATCTGCATCAAGGATATGGCGGGCGTTATGACACCTCAAGAAGCCTATGACCTCGTTGGCGCAATCAAGGCGGAAGTCAAAGTTCCGGTTGTATTGCATACGCACTGCACAACGGGTATGGCATATCTCACGTATATGAAGGCAATCGAGGCGGGCGTGGACGTCATTGACACCGCAACCTCCTGCTTCTCGGGCGGCACGAGCCAACCTGCAACGGAGACGCTCAACTATGCGCTCAAACAAATGGGCTATGAAACTGGGCTTGATGACGCCGTGCTCAAACAGGTCAACGACTACTTCAAGCCAATCCGCGACGAGTTTATAAAAGACGGACTCTTGAATCCGAAGATGATGGCAACCGATACAGATGCTCTCAACTACAAGGTGCCTGGCGGTATGCTCTCCAACCTCGTGTCCCAACTCAAAGCGCAAAACGCTATGGACAAGTTTGAGGAAGTGCTCATTGAAACACCAAAGGTGAGAGCAGACCTCGGTTTCCCGCCGCTCGTCACACCTATGAGCCAAATGGTGGGCGTGCAGGCAACAAACAACGTGCTTGCGGGTGAGAGATACAAAAACATCTCCAAAGAAGTCAAGGCATATTGTCGTGGCGAATACGGCACACCTCCTGCGCCTATTGACAAGGAAGTTATGAAGAAAGCGCTTGGCGACGAGAAGCCGATTGAAGGCAGATACGCCGATACGCTTGAACCTGTCTTTGAAAAGACAAAGGCGGAACTGAAAGGCATTGCAAGAAGCGATGAGGACGTGCTTTCCTATGTGCTCTTCCCGCAAGTTGCAGAAAAGTATTTTGCTGCGCGCAAGGAAAAGGAAGAGAAGATTGTCAAATATACAATCGCTCCAATTGAAAAATAAGGTGAAATATGGATTTGATTTTGGCGAGTGTACTAAATAAAGACGAAAACGTCGCGCCGCTTGACGCGCTCTATCTTGCGCTCATCGGTATCGCGGTTGTCTTTGTCGTGCTGATCGTCCTTATGCTTGTGATTTGGCTTATGGGCAAGATTTTTGACAGCTCGGCAAAGCTCAGAGAAAAGCATCCGGAACTCAATCAAAAGTTGCAAAACGCAAAGGCAAAAATTATGTTCTGGAAAAAGGAGCAAGCGCAAGCCGAACCTGCTCAAGAGGTGGCTAACGGCACTTGCGGCGAGCTCAAACTCATAAACGTTGAAGAGCGCGACGCTGCAATGATTATGGCAATCGTTGCCGACAACCTTGGCACGCCGCTCAACGAGCTCAGGTTTATTTCCATCAAAAAAGTGGAGGATGAAAAATGATTTACAGAGTGACCTTAAATGGCAAAGTATATGAAGTTGAAGTTGAAAAGGGCGAGGCTATGATAAAGGCCGAGTTTGATGCGGCAGCACCTGCTCCCGCTCCGGCGGCTCCTGCACCTCAATCGGTGGCGGCACCTGCCGCGCCTGTTGCATCTGCTCCAAGCGGAAGCGCAAGCGCAGTAGTGGCACCTATGCCTGGCAATATAAACGCCGTCAAAGTGGCAAGCGGCCAGGCTGTTAAAAAGGGCGATGTGCTCATCATCCTTGAAGCTATGAAGATGGAAAACGAAATTGTCGCACCAAAGGACGGCAAAATCGGTCAAGTATTTGTGCAAAAGGGCGCAACTGTTTCAACAGGTGCACCACTCGTTGAAGTTTTGTAAGAGGGCTGTATGGATATCGGTGAAATACTAAAAAATCTGGGACAGAGCAGTGGCTACTATCTGTTTGGAGAGCCTGAAGGTTGGAAGTCTATTATTATGATAATAGTCGCTTTCTTCTTCCTGTTTCTCGGCATAAAGAAGAAGTTTGAGCCGTTGCTTCTCGTCGGTATTGCTTTTGGTATGTTGCTTACCAATCTCCCGGGAGCAAGCGATCAGCTCTTCCACTCGGATTGGTGGACAAACCCTGCCGGAGTCAACTATGGGGAAGTTTTACAACACGGCGGACTTCTTGACATCCTTTACATAGGCGTCAAGACAGGCGTGTATCCTTGCCTCATCTTTATCGGCGTCGGTGCAATGACGGACTTTGGCCCTATGCTTTCGCGTCCAAGCTCATTGGTGCTTGGGGCGGCGGCACAGATGGGCATCTATCTTGTGTTCATTCTTGCTGCTTGCACTGGTGCATTTACGGGCGGCGAAGCGGCGTCAATCTCAATTATAGCAGGCGCGGACGGTCCGACGGCTATCTTCCTTACAAAGCAACTTGCGCCACAAATCCTTGCACCAATCGCGGTTGCGGCATATTCATATATGGCGCTCATACCGCTCTTGCAACCTCCGTTTATGAGATTGCTCACAACAAAGAAGGAGCGCATGGCAGTCATGCAAACATCCCGCACGGTGTCCAAAAAAGAGAAGATTATCTTCCCAATTCTCGTCACGGTCATTGTCTGCTTGCTCTTGCCGTCCGTTGCTCCGCTTCTTGGTTGCTTGATGTTCGGCAATTTGCTCAAAGAGTGTGGCGTCACCGAGCGTCTTTCCGACACGGCGCAAAACGCACTTATGAATATCGTCACGCTCTTCCTTGGCATATCTGTCGGCGCAACGGCAGTCGCCGCGACCTTCCTCACAACCAAGACTCTTATCATCGTAGTGCTCGGTCTTGCGGGATTTGTGCTTGCAACAATATCGGGACTTCTCATCGGCAAGTTCTTGTATGTCGTGTCAAAGGGCAAAATCAATCCGCTCATCGGTTCGGCAGGCGTTTCAGCTGTCCCGATGGCGGCGCGTGTTTCCAATCAAATGGGGCTCAAATACAATCAAAACAACTATCTGCTTATGCACGCAATGGGACCAAACGTTGCGGGCGTCATAGGCTCGGCGGTTGCTGCAGGCTTCCTGCTTGCAGTGTTTAGCTAAACAAAGTCAAAACAAGAGGCACGTTCATTGCGAGCGTGCCTTTTTTATACAGATTTTTTAATTTGTTTTAAAATATTTAAAAAAATAATTTTTTGAAAGTTTATGCAATATTTGCGGGCATTTTTGAGACATTTTTTATGTTTAAACATTTGGCAAGATTTTATGCATAAAATCAATGCATAAATGCATAAAATCGCGTTTTTGAGCGCCTTGACAAAATCACATTTTTGTTAGAAAATGATTAAAATATATACTAAACAGTAGGCAAAAGGGAGTTTATGGCAAATATCGTAGGCAAAAAGAAAGTTGTTGGAATAATCATGCTTTCTATTTGCGCGTTCATTTGGGGCTTTGCGTTTGTGGCGCAGAGCAAGGCGTCGGGCACGCTGGACGCATTCTCATTTAGCGGTATGCGATTTATCTTTTCTTTTGCGGGACTTTCAGTTGTTTATATCATTTATGACGTGCTCAACAAGAAGCGCGGCTACAATACAATCCCTTGGTCATGGCATACAATAATCGGCGGCGTATTGTGTGGTGTGGCACTCTATTTCGCAATGGTGTGCCAGCAGATGGGTATTGCCTTTACGACGGTTGGCAAGACGAGCTTTATCACGGCAATGTATATCGTCTTTGTGCCGATTGTCGGCATCGTGGCAAGACAAAAGCCGAGCACGTTTTCAATCCCTGCAATTTTGATTGCAATGCTTGGATTCTTCTTTATGTGCATAACAGGAGAGTTCAGCGTGACGATCGGCGATGCGCTTGTGCTCTTGTGCGCCGTCATGTATTCAATGCAGATATTGTTTATTGCAATTTACGCCAAAGTGTGTGATCCTGTTCGTCTTACACTTGCGCAGTTTGCAACTACGGCTATTCTTGGCATAATAGGAATGGCGATTGTAGGTTTTCCAGAAGGGATTGCAATCAAGGGTGCTATCCTTGAAATCCTCTATCTTGGTATTCTTTCAGGGGCTATTGGGTTTACGATGCAGACGGCAGGGCAGAAACATCTTGCACCATCAACTGCAACGCTCATTATGAGTATGGAGGCAGTGGTTGGACTCATCGGTGGCGTTATAATTTTGCACGAAGAGCCAACTGCAAGAGAGATTCTTGGTTGTTTGCTTGTTTTGTTTGCAGTAGTTCTTGCACAGTTTGAAATCAAGAAGACTTTCTTGGAGTTTAAAAACGAGAAATATTTCATTCGATGACAAAAACAAGAATAAAAACCTCATTTTAACCGCGAAGAGCGGTTTTTTTGTTATTTTAGTATTGTATTTGCAACTGAATAGTTGTATTATATATCTATAAAACCAATTTGATTTGGAGGGAATTATGGAAAAAACTTACGTCGGATGGCAAGAACTCGGCTACAAGCGCAATCAAGTTGAATACACAGAGCCAACAAAACTCTTGGCAGAAGATGGCAAAGTGCTCGTACAAGGCGGCTGGGCAAGACACAACGTGTTTGAATATGATCGCACTGTTGCTCATCCACAGTGGCGTGGCAAAGAGTGGGATTTCTATCAAATCTGCAACGGCAAGTATATGGTGCAAATCTCCTTTGCCAACATTTCAATCGGCGGCTATGCGTCGGCAGTTATCGTTGACGTGAGCGGAGAGGAGAGCAAAATGGTGTCCGTTATGTCGCTCTTCCTTGGCGGCAAAAACAAATACGTGCTTCCTGCAAACGGTGAAAAGCCAAACAAGTTTGAATATACAAAGGGCGAGTTTTTCTTCAAAGAAGAAACAGTCGAAGGTCATCGCACCGTTGAGTTTAAAGGGCCATACAAAGGCGAGATGATTGAGGCAAAGTTTGAGATGGACATTATGCCAAATCACGAGAGCTGCGTCACAGTCACACCGTTCAAGCGCAAAGGCGAATATCTCTGGGATAGATTCTTCCTCACCATGAAACAAAACTCAATGCCGACGGAAGGCACTTTCAAAGTTGGCAAAGAGGTGTATGGCTTCAACAAGAGCGACAC
>DBVQ01000018.1:20828-21092 GCA_002308155.1 Christensenella sp. UBA1260 | reverse complement strand
AACTGGGACTCTGGACGCTGCAATCGTGATAGGTTGCTTTGTGACAGGATTGAAACCTTGACGTGCCGGTTTCTCTTTGAGTTCAAAAGAACCGAAGTTTGCAACTGCGACTTTGTCGCCAGCCTTCAATGCTTCTGCAACTACTTCGACAAGTGCTTCAACTGCTGCTGTTGCGTCTTTTTGAGAGAGTTCTGCCTTTTGGGCAACTGCTTTGATAAGTTCTACTTTGTTCATGATTTAATAATCCTCCTTAAGATTATACCT
>DBVQ01000018.1:20327-20802 GCA_002308155.1 Christensenella sp. UBA1260 | reverse complement strand
ATATTGCAATACCCAAATTGAAAAAAGCCACTAAATAGTGCGGATTTTAATACAAGTGTACACAAAAAGCATGTGTTTTAAACTCCAAAAGCAGAGATATTATACAATTGACAAAAATCGTTTTTTGTATGGTTTTCAACTTCTCAGCCGTTTTGTACTAATAACGCGCGCATTTACGCTATTTACAAGCAATAATATTATGTTTATAATAGAATCATAAAAATACTATTTTTGCCTTTAAGGAGGAAATTATGGCAAACGGTTATGGCATTTCAAACTGGCAAGACGCCCATGAGATCAACAGAGAACTCAAGGCTCTCACAGACAAACCAATTTACTGCGTTTCAGAAGACGCTTTGAAGGACGTGCTCAATCATTTTGAGACAAAGTGCGTCAAGTCCAAAGAAATCACCACAGAAGCAAAGAAGTATATCCCGGGCGGCGTTCAACACAACCTCGCTTTCAACTATCCATT
>DBVQ01000018.1:20114-20275 GCA_002308155.1 Christensenella sp. UBA1260 | reverse complement strand
GACTTTTTGCAAGCGGGCGGCCCGACAATCCTCGGCTCCAACTTCCCTGCAGTGAAGGAGAAAGTTTTTGAGCTCCTCAACAACTGCGGCCCTGTCACAGGTCTCTTCCACGAAGGCGAACTTCTCCTTGCAAAGAAGATCAACGAGCTCATGCCAAACTG
>DBVQ01000018.1:0-20083 GCA_002308155.1 Christensenella sp. UBA1260 | reverse complement strand
ACAGAATCCGTCATGGCTGCAATCCGTGTTGCACGTTGCGCAACCAAGAAAAAACGTGTTATCAAATGCGGCGGTGCATATCACGGCTGGTCAGATCAAATGGTCTATGGCTTGAAGATTCCGGGATCTCGTCAATTCCTCGAGTCCCATGGTATCCCTGGCTCCTACAACAAGACGGATGAAATCAGACCAAACGACCTCGCAATGCTTGAAAAGATGCTCAAAAAGAACGCTCTCCGCGGTGGCACGGCAGCAGTCATCGTTGAGCCGGTCGGACCAGAATCCGGCACACGTCCAATCGATATGGACTACAACTTGAAAGCTCGTATCCTTGCAAAGAAGTACGGCGCACTCTTCATCTTTGATGAAGTTGTCACAGGTTTCAGAGTCGGCATCCACGGCGCAGCAGGCTATTTCTTCAAAGAGAACTACGGCTATGACTACAACGACGAGAAGGCTCTTGTCGATGGCAAAGAGTGGATCATCGAGGACAAGAAACTCGAAGATGGCAAGGTTGTCAAGTTCAAACGCCCAGCAACCAACAGAGATATGTATCCGGACCTCACAGTCTTCGGCAAGATCGTCGCAGGCGGTTATCCGTCAGCAGGCGGCGTCGGCGGCAAGAGAGAATATGTCAGCCTTATGGCAGCAGGTCTTGCAGGTATGGGCAAAAAGGCATACGTCGGTGGCACACTCGCAGCAAACCCACTTTCTTCCTATGCAGGCTACCTCGCAATCTGCGAAATTGAAAAGAACAACGCTTGCGAAAAGGCAGGCCATGCAGGTGATAGACTTGCGGCAGGTCTCAAAGAACTTATCAAAAAGTATAACCTTCCATACGTCGTCTACAACCAAGGCTCCATCGTTCACCTTGAATGCACAGGCGCAATGAGCTTCGATTTCTCCAACATGAGCTTGCTTGGCTCCGTCATCCCAATGCTCAAGAAGAAACCTGAGATGCTCCGCAGAAAAGTCGCTATGGAACAAATGGGCGCAGCATATATGGCAAACGGCATCGTCACGCTCGCAGGTTCACGTCTTTACACCTCAATGGCAGACACGGACGAAATCATCGACGAGGCTCTCCGCCGCTTCGAAAACGTCTTCAAGACAGTCGTCGAATGCACGGATACCGCTCGCTTCGAGAAAAAACCTCACTAAAAACCGCACAGTTTAGCGAATAGCATTGTCAAAGCCCGTTTGTTCAGGGGTCACGTACGACTTGTACGCTCATCCTTCGCAAACGGGCTTTTTCGCGCTCTTCATCTAAACCGAGCGGTTTTTCTATTTAATCATTATTGAAATGATCAATAATTATTTTATTCACTCTAAACGGATCAGGCATTGGTGCAGCATTATCCATATAACAGCCTTCTTTGACGTTTACAATTGGATAGCCATAGTCCTTCAAATATGCAATATTACGTTTGACAGTTTTTTTGTCACAATCTATGTCATAGTGGCTCAATATCTCCGCCATTTTTGCATAAGAAAGAGGGGTATCTGAATTAGACAGTTTTATCAAATCCAACACATATAATATGATATTTTTCTTTGCGTAGGGCTTTCTCATTTTGTCACCTCAGCAAAGAATATATCACATGTGGACAAAATTGTCCACCCCAATTTGGTATAATTAAATAGAAGTACTTGCTGAAAGGAGAGAATAATGAAGTATAAATCATTGACGGATTACATCGACTTTTTTGAAAACAAAAACAGTGTTTTTTCTAAAGCAATAACAGAAATCTTTGATACAGATGAACAAAATCAAAATTCATATGGGGATGGACAGACAGTTCGACCTTTTCATGAAGAACCGCAACTATTTGCGGATGTTGAATATGATTATTATGACGGGTACACAGGGCTTTTATCTGAATATACAGAAAAAGGAAAAGGCTTTGGAAGTAGACCCATTTTTTATTGCAAGGGGATATATAATCCAAAAGGTAAATGTACTGTCAAATATACTGTTGCCTCAAAACAGCTTGATAGCTTTTTAGGTGCTATATTTGCTTGTTTTATCAATCAAGAAATAGATGATAATCGCGATAGCAATTTTGATAATTTTGACAGTTCATCAAAGTTGACTGATGAAGGTCATAGTATTTTTATAAAAATATTGAACAAAGGTGTAGATATTAATGCTATAGACTTCGACAAAAACGAAATTGAAGATTTTCTGTTAGCTTTTGCACGAAGCCCATTACAACACAAATTGAAAATATGCAAAACAGGTATAATAGCTCCTGTTTTAAGAAAATTGAAAGACCTGGATGTCGATGAGGCAGATTATTTTATTACAACGCATTATATAAAATTTACATATGGTAGTTGCTGGTCTTTGCCATTGGATGTTATAATAAAAAAAAGTTGCGAGGCAATTTCTGTGTATCTGCTGCATGAGGATAATAATAGTTGGACTAGGAGATACAAAAAGATTGCAGAATTGGAACAAGAGCAATTTGATGTTTTTTTGGAAAAACTAAAATCAATTCATATTGAAAACTGGGAACATATTTATGGCAGATATCCTATAACAGATGCAACAGGGTGGAGTTATTGTCAAACAGGAGAAGATATGACTGCAATGTCAAGTAAAGGTTATATGATCTTTCCGGACAATTTCGATGATTTACTAAATCTTATGCGCAGTATTGTACAGTCTCTTTGATTTGCATTATATTAATGTTGGCAATATAATTATTGCCGAAAGATTTTTTGGAGAAACATATGGAAAATAAAGAAATTGAAAAATTGATGAGAGAAGCAATAGAATATCCTCGTCCAGCCCAACTTAGTGATCTTTGGTTGCCAGTATGGAATCAACCTTTCTTTTTTAAAATAGATAAAGCAAGAATGTTGACATTATCATATAACCCAACAGATAAGGGTGCTAGTACCAATTATCCTTGGTATGTTGAAGAATATAAAAAGAAGGGATATTTGGAGACGGATAAAATTCTCGACATCCTTTATAATTATAAAAAGGAAATTTATTGGCGCAAAAATTTTGATTTGATCGGCAATGTCTTAGGAATTAAGAATGTTGAAATAGCGCATATGGACGTGTCGTTTTTTCCTTATAATTCCTTTTCAGCTTATAAAGGGAATGAGTATTTAGATGATACATATAAATTTTTGCTTAAAGTCATTGAAATATTAGATGACCAGCTTAATTATATTTTAGTTGATGGTGCAAGAAATGAATCCATAATCTATAAGATTATGAAAAACAATTATAAATGTATAGATCAATGCTTTATGCCTATAAATGGTGGCAAAACAAAATATGAATTGTCTATATACAAACATAACGATAAAAATCTATATGTTGTTTATTATGGGTGCTTTTTGTATGGTACAACTTGTCCTGCAAAAGAGAAGGTTGAAGCAATTGCAAAACCTATTAAAGAAATAACACAAAAAAGTGTTTATAAGTTGACTCCTTGTTCTACACGAAATGATTTGGAAGTAACGAAAGAAACAAGAGTGAGAAAATTTTTATATAAAGGTGATAATAAGTCGTTTGTTGGGAAGATATACATTTATAATAAAGGAGAGTGTCTTGATGAGCATTATAAAAAATTGCAATCACTTGAAGAAGCTGAGGTTTATAAGGCATATTCCGAAAGAAAGGTTGAGTTTATTTCACATATAGATCATATCAATATGGATTACGCGGGCAACCATGGGACTCGTGCTATGGATATTTATATAAATATGTGTTCAAGATTCGGCTGGCGACTTCATTTTAAGGGCAGTTTTGGCCCGCAAAGGCCACTATATGCAATAAATGCTACGCCTGAAGGATACTCGGTGCATTTTTTGAGGCATAATAATTGGACAAAAACGGACAATGGAGTTTGGTTCAATAAGATTTATAGAGATAGAATAGAAGAGTCTTGGCCCCAAAAAGAGTTTTATAAACCAGAGTATACTCATATCAAAGATGAAATTCGAGTTGTGTTTGCTCATAATACAAAAGGATATGCATTTATTGGCGTTTACAAAACGATTGGTTGGGAAGAAAAATATGACAGCCAATTAAATGAGCAGAGGATTATCAAGACGTATAAGTTGATTTCAAAAGAGTACCCAGCAAAAATCTGATGATTTAAAACCAAAAAGCCACTTCTTATGAAGTGGCTTGTTAATTCATTTTATAAAACTTTGATTATTTTGATGAGTGACAAGGAAGGTGCGAACGCGAGTGCCAAGTGTACTAGCGTACACGGTGCGCGAGGGCACGCAAAGCTGACACAGTCAATCGCAAAATAGCAAAGTTTTAACCCTCAAGGTACGCCTTGCAAGCATCTTCCAGCGCACGGCAGATGCGGAAGGCATCTTCGAGGTCTTTGCCGCGGACGATTACGCCATGGTGAGAGAGGAAGCAAGCAGGGGCGGAGCCGATGGATGCGCCAACGTTCTTGATGAGCTTCTTTGTGCCTGGGAGGGCAGCAGGAGCGCATGGGATTTCATCGCCGAGGACGTCACGGTAGGCTTCCGGAACAGGCATTGATTTGCCCATTGCGGCGAGGATGCATCCATAAAATGGATGAGAGTGGATTGTGGCGTTGACGTTTGCGTCGCCCTTCAAGAGTAGTGCATGCAAGCCTTTTTCGGACGTTGCCTTGTTGGAGCCTGTCCACTCGAGAGTATCCATATCAACTTTTGCCATTTGGCTTGGCTCGAGCATGATGTAATCAAGGGCGGATGGGGTGGCGAGCATGGTCTTTTCGTCAAGTTTGACTGCTATGTTGCCCCAAGTGCCTTGCACAAGGTTTTCGTCGAGCATACGGACACCTGCGTCCTTGATGTCCTTTGCAATCTTCTTTTCTTCGTCTGTGACGATTGCGGACGGCTTTTCTTCGGCCTTCTTTTCTTCGCCTGCTTCAGCCTCTTTTTGTTGCTCTTGGTTCTTCTTGGAGTATTTGAGTTTGAACACAACGTGTTCAAGAAGAGCATTGCATACGTTCATTGCGGATGTGCCACCCTTTGCTTCGGCAAGGATCTCTGCGTTGCAGGCTTTGTCGAGCACGAGTGTTGCGGTGAAGACTTCGTCAAGCGTACGTCCAGTGACGACAGCACCTGCGTCCGGCAAGAAGCAAGCGTTGCGTTGACCTTGAATTGCGCTGACGACTTCCGCCGCCGTATTCTTTGCCGCGCACTTGATTGAAATGCCGCACACTTGTGCCATATCGTCGAGGATTGGCTTCAAAGTCTTGCGCTTTGAGGAGAAGGCGAGGATCTTGTCGCTGTCCACGATTGCCGCTGCGCCCGCGTTTTTGTCTTGGCGGATTGCGCAGAACAAGATGACTGCCGCGGCTCTGAAATTGCCTTCCAAAGACTCGACGTTCTTGTCGTTGACAAAGACGAGGTTTTCGTCCTTGAGCGCATCAAGATTTGACGTCACTTTTGCGACGATGATGCCGTCTTCGTGGCGGGTTGCGATAAAGCCGGATTCGATATACTTCTTTTCAACAAGCAACTTGGCGTATTTGTTGAAGTTGGCGAGTGTAAGTTCGTTCATAACAAATCTCCTTATAAGGAAAATATAATCTAAATTATATAATAACAAAAAATAATGAAAAATAAAAGCATATTTTCAAATATTTATTTTTATATTCAAAAAAATGTCGGCGGACAAAACAATTGGTTGACAAGTAAACCTTTATTCCGCTCGCAAAAATGCACAAATCTTTGCAAAAACCGCTCAAAATACGTGAGAAAAATTGCAAAAAATACTAATAGTGTTTTCAACCTAAAAATTTTATAATTTTTTGTCGCAATCGACAATTTTTGTTTGACTTGAAAAATCAAAACAATTATAATTGTGGTATCAAATGTGAGCAACCCTATTTGCACAACCTAGTGGATAAAGATGCCACGCAGACCACAAAATATGGTGGTGGAGGAATTGTATGCAATTATTGGAAGAGCGTATTTTGAGAGATGGCAAAGTTTTGCCGGGCAATGTTCTCAAAGTAGGCGGATTTTTGAATCATCTCATTGACAATGAACTTCTCGACGAGATTGGTAAGGAAATTTCTGCGCTCTTTTCAGGGGTTGAAATCACAAAAATATTGACTATTGAAGCATCGGGTATTGCAATAGCCTGCGCAGCTGCGCACTATTTGCATGCACCGGTGCTTTTTGCAAAAAAAGACAGGACAAACAACATCAACACCGATTGCTATTCCGCAGAGGTCAAGTCCTATACGCACGGCAACGTCGCACACGTCATCGTTTCAAAACAATATTTGAACGCAGGCGACAAAGTGCTCATCGTGGACGACTTCTTGGCACACGGCGAAGCAATAAAAGGTCTTGTGTCGCTTATTGATCAAGCGGGAGCGGAACTCGTTGGTTGCGCAATCGCAATAGAGAAGGGCTTCCAAGGCGGCGGAGATGCTTTGAGAGCACAGGGCATAAGAGTTGAAAGTCTTGCAATCATTGAAAGTATGAGTGATACAGGGCTCACTTTCAAGCACTGAGGCGACAGTCGCCATAAATTGAGCAAAACCTAAAAAATAAAACCCAAAACGGGCAAAAGGAGAAACTATGAAAAAGAAAGTTATCGCAATCGTACTTGCAATCGCACTCGTTGCCGCACTTTGTGTTGGTTTCGCAGCTTGCAACAAGAAAGCAAACAACAATAGTGGAAACGATGAACTCGTGATCCCATCTGATTTCAAGATTGGTCTCATCACATTGCACGATGAATCATCCACTTATGACAAGAACTTCATCGACGCTATGAGAGCTGTTCAACAAGAACTCGGCCTCAGCAACAGACAAGTTTTGATCGAGTCTGGCGTCCCAGAAGGAAATGAGTGCTATCAAAAAGCATGCGAACTCGCAGAAGCAGGATGCAAGGTCATCATCGCAGATTCCTTCGGTCATGAGCAATACATGATCAGAGCTGCAAAGCAATATCCAAACGTTCAATTCTGCCATGCAACAGGTACAAAGGCTCACACCGAAAACCTCAACAACTATGCAAACGCATTCGCAACAATCTATGAAGGCAGATACCTCGCAGGTGTTGCAGCAGGCCTCAAACTCCAAGCAATGGGCAAGACAAATGCTCCAAAAGTTGGTTACATCGGCGCATTTACATATGCAGAAGTTATGTCTGGTTACAGCTCATTCTTCCTTGGTGTTCGCTCCATCGTTCCATCTGCAACAATGGTTGTTACATTCACAGGTTCTTGGTATGACTTGAATGCTGAATATGATGCAGCAAACCACTTGATCGTGGACGAGCACTGCGACCTCATCAGCCAACATGCTGACTCTTTGGGCGCACCAAATGCTTGCGAAGAGCACAATGTTCCAAACGTTTCTTACAACGGTTCAACAGTTGCAAACTGCCCGCGCACATTCATCGTTTCTTCCAGAATCGATTGGGCACCTTACTACAAATATGTCATCACTCAAGTTGTTAAAGGCCAAGCAGTTGCAAAAGACTGGAACGGCACACTCCAAAACGGCGGTGTCAAACTCACAGCTCTTGGATCAGTTGCACCAGCTGCAAACACTCAAGAAACACTTGATTCCGTGAAGGCTCAACTCGAAGCAGGCACACTCAAAGTCTTCGATACATCCAAGTTCACAGTTAATGGTCAAAACCTCACAACTTACCTTGCAGACGTTGACGATGCTGGCGACTTTGTACATGAAACTGAAGCTATTTCAAACGGTTACTTCCATGAATCCGAGCTTCGTTCTGCTCCATACTTCGATGTTGAAATTGATGGTATCACTCTTCTTGACAGAAACTATGGTGAAGACTAATCAATAGTCTGTTAAACACTTTGCATCTTGCCCATTTGGGCAAGATGCAAATTAACTTTATAGCAAATTCATCTACGGACTTTTATAGTCCGTAAATGTGTTTTTAAAGACACATAAAAATCCCATTTATTTTAAGATGAAAGCAATAGAACTCGTTGGAATAACCAAAACTTTCGGCTCGATCCATGCCAATCAAGACATCAATCTTGATGTTGAAAAGGGCGAGATTTTGTCTCTGCTCGGCGAGAACGGAAGCGGCAAGACAACACTTATGAATATGCTCTCAGGCATCTATTTCCCGGATGCAGGGCATATCTTTGTTGACGGCAAAGAAGTGCTCATCAAATCGCCGATTGATGCATTCAAAAACAGAATCGGCATGGTGCACCAGCACTTCAAACTTGTTGACATCTTTACTGCTGCGGACAACATCATTCTTGGTGAAAAGATGCCTCCTTTCAGCATCAGAGAAAAATCGCAAGAGCTTAGACTTCAAGCTGCAAATGAAATCTCTGCGCTTGGCGAAAATCTTGACGAAGAGGCAAAAAAGAAGGCTATCAGCAAGATAAACAACAAGCGCAATCTCAAAATTTGTGCATTGCCGTTTGTCAAGTTTGGCAAAGCAGTTGCGTTCAACTATTTGCCGAGAACCCGCGCAAAGAGACTTCAAGCAATTGCCGATCAATATGGCTTTGATATTGATTTAAAAAAGAAAGTATACGAAATGTCTGTTTCTGAAAAGCAGACAGTCGAAATCATAAAAGTTTTGTACCGTGGCGCAGACAAGCTCATCCTTGATGAGCCGACAGCTGTTCTCACTCCGCAAGAGATCCAAAAACTCTTTGCCGTCATGAGAAAGATGCGCGAAAGCGGCAAATCAATCATCATCATCACACACAAGCTCAACGAGGTTATGGAGATCTCCGATCGCGTTGCAGTGCTCCGCAAGGGCAAATATATCGGCACAGTCAAGACAAGCGAGACAAGCGAGAAGGAACTCACAGAGATGATGGTTGGCGAAAAGGTTGACCTCAACATTGCAAGAGAACTCCCAATCGATCCTCAACCGCGTCTTGTTGTTGAAGGACTTACAGTCCGCAACAAAGACGGTTTGCATGCAATCGAGGATGTGTCTTTCACAGTCAACGGTGGCGAGATATTTGGCGTTGCAGGCATCGCCGGCAATGGTCAAAAGGAACTCCTTGAAGGCATCGCAGGGCTTCAACCTGTTGAGAGTGGTTCAATCATTTTCTACAATCCAAAAGAGAACAAACCAGTCACTTTCTTCCACAATGATTTGAAACAAATCAAAAAGAAGGCAGAGATGGGCATGTTCCATTATCCGGATGGGACTCCTGTTGATCTCAAAGGTAAGTCTGCAAAAGAGATCACAAGACTCGTCAATGAAGAGCAAATCCTTTACTATGAAAACGAAGTCATTGACCTCAACAAGAGGACGCCAAGAGAAATCCAAGAACTCGGCATCAAACTCTCATTCGTGCCTGAAGATCGTCTCCACATGGGACTTGTTGGCAACATGAGCATCATCGACAATATGATGCTCAGAAGCTATAGAAAGGGCAAATCAATATTCGTCAATCGCAAAAAGCCAAAAGCACTTGCTGACAAAATCATCGACGATCTCGGCGTCGTCACGCCAAGCGATATGACTCCGGTCAGACGTTTGTCAGGTGGTAACGTGCAAAAGGTGCTTGTCGGACGTGAAATCTCATCCTCACCAAAGGTCTTGATGTCAGCATATCCGGTGCGTGGTCTTGACGTCAACTCGTCATATCTCATCTACAACCTTTTGAATGAGCAGAAGGCTCGCAACACCGCAGTCGTTTATGTCGGCGAAGACCTTGACGTTTTGATTGCTCTTTGCGACAGAATCATGGTCCTCTGCGGCGGCAAGGTGTCTGCAATCGTGGATGCAAGAAACGTCACAAAGGAGCAACTTGGTCTTCTCATGACAAAGATGCCGGAAACGGTTGAGCGCTACGATTACAATGTCGCTCCACAACAAGAAGAAACAAAAGAGGAGGAAAAGAATAATGATTAACAACAAGATTCATGAACCTCTTTTCCATTTGACCAAACGCACGACTGGCGGGTCAAAGCGTGCTTGGGCGTTGAGAGCCATAGCTTTTGCCGTCTCCGTTTTGGTTTGCGGTATTGTCACAATTATTATTGTTGCAGTCAACAATGAGCAATTGAGTCAAGCAGGCAGATATTTTGAAGAATACAGTTTTGAACAGTATTTCTTGGATTTTGGAGAGGGCGTATTTGGCTCGCCAAGAACGATTTGGAACTTATTCCAAGAAACTGCAATATTGCTTATTATCGCACTTGCTGTCACGCCATGCTTTAAGATGAAGTTTTGGAATATCGGCGGCGAAGGTCAAGTCCTTATGGGTGGCCTTGGTGCTGCAATCGTTATAAGATTTATGATGGGCAAGGGTTATAGTGATGGCTTGATTATCTTCTTGTCATTGCTCTTGGCTATAGGACTTGGTGTGGCATGGGCAGTTGTTCCTGCACTCTTTAAGGCAAAGTGGAACACAAACGAGACGCTTTTGACACTTATGATGAACTACATCGCAGTTTGTCTTGTAAGCTTCTTTGTCGCAAAAAATCCAACTGCTGGTTCCAACACAATATTCTTTGACAAAGGCGGCACAATACCGCCAATTGGACCGCAAGAATTTGTGGGCAAAGAATTTGTTTTGTTTATAATTGCTGCAGCAGTCATAACGACAATTATGGCAATATATCTCAAATACAGCAAGCATGGCTATGAGGTAGCAGTTGTCGGCGAAAGTCCAAACACTGCAAAATATGTCGGCATCAACACAAAGGCAGTTATCATTCGTACGCTTGTGCTTTGCGGTGTACTCTGCGGCATAACAGGCTTTTTGCTTGTCAGTGCAAAAGACTTCTCTTTGCGTGAAGATACTGTTGGCGGTCGTGGTTTTACTGGCGTTCTTATTTCATGGCTTGGACAATTCAATCCTATCTTTATGGTTGTCACATCATTCCTTGTTGTTTTCATACAGCGTGGTTCTGCAAAGGTGGCAACTTATCAAGCGTTCGGCACATCATATCCTAGCGTTATGGCTGGTATATTCTTCTTCTTCATTATTGCAGTTGAGTTCTTTGTCAACTACAAGTTTGTTTTCCGTGAGGATATTCAAGCAAAAATTGATGCATTCAATGAAAAAGTAAAACTTACTCTTTCAAAGAATAAAAAAGTTGAGGAGGCTCCACCTGTTGTTCACATACAGGCGGGTGAAGAGCAAAAAGAAGAACCAGCGCAAGATGTTGTTGAAGAACCTGCAAGCGTTGAAGAAAGCGTAAAGGAGGAAAAATAAATGTTAGTTACATTACTTTCAAGAGCAATAAGAATTGCAGCAGCCTTCCTTTATGGTTCAACGGGCGAAACAATCATTGAAAAATCCGGTCACTTGAACCTCGGCATCCCGGGCATTATGTGCTTTGGTGCAGTTGGCGGTTGTATTGGCGCAGATATGGCACAAAAGGGTGGTGCTGGTGCATTTGGTATTATTGTTGCCACAATTTTCTTTGCGATGCTATTTGCGGGTGCAATGGGACTTCTGTATGGTTTCTTCACAATCAGCCTTCGTTGTAACCAAAACGTCACAGGTCTTACCATCACGACATTTGGTGCAGGCGTGCTTGGATTTTGGCGTAAGAATCTTTTGAACATCGTTGTTAGTGATGAAGGTACAATCACTTTCAAAGCCGCAAGTGACTTTATCAAAGCACCGATGTTTGGTGCAGTTGGCGACGACTGGTTCTCCAAGATTTTCCTTTCACACGGCACTCTCGTTTATCTTGCGATTATTATTGCAATTGTTGTGGCAATTGTTCTCAAAAAGACAAGAACAGGCCTTTCACTCAATGCAATAGGCGAAAATCCTGCAGCGGCAGATGCGGCAGGCATAAAGGTCATCAAATACAAGTACATCTCATGCGTGCTTGGCGCTGCAATTGCCGGTATTGGCGGAGCATTCTGCTTGCTTGATTTGCAAAGTGGTTCAACCGAATATCCAATTGAAGCAATCGGTTGGCTTGCAGTTGCACTTGTCATCTTCTCATTGTGGAGACCGGGCATCGGCATCTTGGGCTCATTTGTATTTGGTTTGTTGTATGTTATGCCAAACTATATCAATGGTATTGGTACTGAGTATAAGAAGATACTTGAAATCATTCCTTACGCTGTCACGGCGCTCGTGCTTATTGTCATTTCGTTCTTCAACAAGCGCGAGACTCAACCACCGACAGCTCTCGGCGTCCCGTACTTCCGCGAGGATCGTTGACGGCGCACGAAAAAAGCATACAAAAAACGGACTGCTTAAAGTCCGTTTTTACTTTGCAGTTTTATGCCGCGATGTGTCAATTGAGTCGCAAATCTCTGCCGCCAAGCTCAAATATGCGTGAACTCTGCTTGTTGGCAAGGCGAGAATAGATGCGCTCGCCATATCGCTCCAAAATGCGCGCAGGGCTCAAGTTGCAAGTGACAAGAGTGCACAAGCCTCTGTTTTGCCTCTCTTCAAGCACGAGCAAAAGATATGGCTCTGTCACGTTTTTGAGGATTGGCTCTGTGCCGAGATCGTCAATGACCAGCAGATCCGCCGTGAGATAATCCTTGATCATCCCGCTACGCTCGCTCAGTGGCGACGTGTGCGCCGCAAGCATTGCCGTATTGAACTCGTATGCCGACACAAACTTGACGCTCTTGCCGCGCTCTATGACCGCACGCGACACTGCGGACTCAAGGCAAGTCTTGCCCGTGCCCACTCCTCCAAACAGCACTGTTGTCTTTGCTTTGACGGCAGGGAGTTTTGATGCGTACAACTTGAAGTAGTCAAAGAACTTCTTGAGGTTTTCACGCTGAGCGTCATCTTTGATTGCCGCAAAGTCTGCATCGTCAAATGTGAACGGCGCACGAGCCTCAATCTCGCACACGTCTTTGAGCGCCGCAATATATGCCGCTCTCATGCACGCGCACACTTTTCCGCCCACGCTCAGCGTATCGCCGCAGATAGGGCAGGACGGAACATAGTGCAAATCGTCCTCGGTGTAGCCGTGTTTTTTGAGCGCGTCAATATAGTCCTGTTTTGCAAGTTTTTCCTCATCGGCAAATCCTCCGCGCGCGTTTTTGAACGCCCATGAAATGTATTTGTCGTGCGCGTCTTTGACGTCCGGAAGCGACAAAACGAGAGAAGCTCTCTTTGAGATCTCCTCCTTCTTCGCCGCGATTTCCGCGCGCCTCTTTGCTATGGCCAAATTGATTGCTCGCTGTTTCATCAAATATTGTCCGCGCTAAGCCCGTCTATGCTCGTGATGACGGAGCGCAATTCTTCCTTTGTGTATTCTCGCTCTTGATAGTTTTCGGCGACTCTGCTCGCTGACGACGTCGGCAAAGCAACCTTCTTTGCCTCTTCAACCGTCTTGGCTCCCGCTGATTTGAAAGCTGACAAAATCTGGTTGACGTAGGGCAGTGGATACGTCCTGCCGGACGCCTGCTCCGCCGCGTATAGTATCACGCTGTCGTCAAACAGCCACTCCGCCGACCACGTCTCATAGTATTCGCGGTCTTGGTTTGTGACGTTTCTCGTCCTGCCTGTTGCCTCAATGACCTTTTTGATCTTTTCATCTTGGCGGATTTGCGCGTCGATATAGTCGTCAATGCTCTCGCTTGTGAGCAAGCCCTTTGAATAGAACTTGCCAACCACTGTGTTCATGCCGTCCAGCGTCCTGACGTTGGACAGGAAGCAGTGGTGCGCAATCTTTGTGAGTGCATCCGCGTCAAAGCCTTTTGCCACCCACGGAGAGACGTAGACCTCAATTTCATGCTCAAACGACTCGTAGAACACGCCGAGATTTTTGTTGATTGCAACCGCCAAGGAACGAAGTTCCTCAATGTGCTTTGCAAAGTCTGCCATCTCTTCAGCAGAGAAGATTGACATGCGATAGAACTCGTCAAGTTTGTTGTCAAGTTTTGCAAAAGTCTTTGATCCTTTGAGCGTCTTTGCCGCTGTGAGTATCGCATCAAGCGAGTAGCCCCAGCTTCTCGTCCATTTGAGAAGCATCTGCTTTTCTTCAAGTTCCGCTCCGCCTTTTCTGCCAAGAGCAGAGAGGACGCTCGTCATATCGTCGTGTTGACGCTCATATTCTTCAAGGCGTTCCTCAACGTCCTTGACTGTCTTTACGCCCTCGTTTGCCCAGTTTCTCGCAACGGTCAAGATGTATGGGTAGCGCACGCTCATGCCTTTGAGATTTATGCAATATTGCACAACCATAAGCATTGCTTCCGGGTCAAACTTTGTTGAGTCAATGAACATATAATACTCGTTGTACTCGTTTGGGGTGAGCATACGCTCAGGGAACAGCTGTTGGAGATGAACGTTGAAGTCGTTCCACTTTTCGGATTTATACTTCTTTGGCGGCTGATTGGCGCGCTTCAAAGAGAGGTATTTGACCTCAAGCGGCTCTTTGGACACAATCTGCACGAGCCCCATGTCTTCAAAGAACGAATAGATTGAAATTATTTCTTTTTCGCTCATATTGAGGTTGGAACAGAGTGCGTCAAGCGAGTTATTGCTTGAAGGATTTGTGCACAGATATAGCCCGTAGAGATAGATTTTCACTTGTTTTTCGTCGCATTCAGGAAGATACTCGCTGATAAAAAGGTTGTCAACGAGCGTGAAAGTTTCCATCAAAAAATCGCTTGAAAGTTTTGCGAAACTCATAAATCCTCCGGTTTGAGAAACAAAATATTGCCCAAAATCTTTACGAGATTATCTCGTAATGGGTGAGCATAACTATAACACAAAACTCTGTTTTGCGCCAATAAGTTTTTTTATTTTTTGCAAAAATACTATATGTTGTGTTGTGTGCCGTTATTATCACGAGGGGCAAAGTCAGGCGCATGACAAAAGTTGTGGCAAACGGCAAAATATTTTTTGAAATGCAAAAACGGTGTTGCCGTACGGCGATAGGTGTGTTATTATAGTTCTATCAAATCTTTTGGGACGCAATATGAAAGTTTGGGCAAAAATTATGAATGGCGACAAGCTTGTCAAAGATATCATTTTTGAGGGAGAGTATTTGCTCAAAATGTCGGATTATCAAAGTATGCTTCAAGAGATAGCATACCGCCTTGATATTGCAACGCCAATTTCGCTTGAAAGTCATTTGAAACATTTTGAAAAGTTTAATCGCACAAAATATCTGCCGAGAGACTTTGTTGAAGATGTTGATTTTACGTCTTTTATCTTGGAGCGCGTGCTCGACGAGAAGAAAAAACCAAATCAATTTTACATCTAACCAGCGACGCATTGACTGCAAAATACCCGCTTAGAACATCAAAACGCACAAGTTTAGTGCGTTTTTTGTTTTACTAAAAGCAGTGCCGTGCATACAAAAGGGAGTTTTTCAAATACTACAATTTGACTGACAGGAGGATTTATGACAAGTGGAGGAATTGTAAGAAGAATTGACGAGCTTGGGCGAATTGTCATACCAAAAGAACTGAGAAAAACCATGCGGCTCAAAGTCGGCGACGAGATGGAAATATTGAGCACGGCGGAGGGTTTGACACTCAAAAAATTCAATGCCTACGAAGGTTTCAAAAACGTTGCTTCATCTGTTGCAAAATCACTTGCGGGCTATGTGGAGGCGGATGTCATAATTGTTGATTCCTCTCAAGTTGTTGTTGCGGAGGGCGCAAACAAAAAGAATTATCTTGGCGCTATGGTTGGCGGCGAGTTGTTGCAGGCAGTTGATAATAGGCGTTCATCCGTTTTGCACGGCGATGATTTGAAAGGCGTATTTGAAAATGCCAAATGTGATTGTTGCTATCTCGTTTTTGAACCGATTGTTTCAAACGGCGACAGCTATGGCGGCATGGCGATACTGCTTTGCTCTTTGCCAAGCGACGTTGCGCGTGCATATCTCAAGTTCTGCACGGATCTGATTGCGGCAATGCTTCAATGAAGCAAGCAGGGCTTAAACAATACACAATGAAATCTGGCGCGAGCGTACTTGCGGTTTGCTCGGTTGTTGCAAAACTGCTCGGCGCTCTTTATCGCGTTCCGCTCACCAACGTATTGGGCGCAGAGGGCATGGGGCTTTATCAGCTCGTGTTTCCGGTCTATGCGCTCTTTATGATGCTTTCCTCAATCGGCATCCCGACGGCTCTATCTCGTATCGTTGCGGAGCAACGAGCAATGGGCAACGGAGCAAAAAAGTATCTCTTCGCTTGCATGGTGGTGCTCATAACCCTGTCAACGATTGCGGCGATACTTGTTGCAACTCTTGCAAAATATATCGCACTTTGGCAAGGCAACGAAGTCGCATACAAAGGATTTTGGATTATTGCGCCGTCCTTGATGTTTGTCGGCGCGATTGCGGGATTTAGAGGCTGGTTTCAAGGCGAGATGTATATGTTGCCGACAGCACTTTCAAACATAATTGAGCAGGTTGTCAAACTCGCGCTTGGGCTTGCGCTGTCCATTGTCTTTTCAAAGAGAGGCATGATTTATGCGGTGTACGGCGCACTGCTTGGAGTGACTGCAAGCGAGTTCTGTGCGCTTGTCTATATGTTTATCACTTACATTGTGCGGACAAGGCACAACGAAAAAGAGACACTTAAGTTTTCAAAGGTGGAACTGACGAGCGTATTTCGCACCGCATTTCCAATTGCGATTGTGTCCGTGCTGTTGCCGCTTTCAAACTTTTTTGACAGCATTATTGTTGTTAATATGCTCAAACTTTTCGGACTTTCCAAAGAGGCGGCGACTTGGCAATACGGCGTTTTGAGTGGGCCTGTCAATTCGCTTGTGAATATGCCCGTCGTGGTTGCGCTATCGCTTGCGATAGCGATTGTGCCGTCCGTGTCCGTGTCAAGAGTTGAAAGAGACGTTGATGCAATTATGACAAAGAGTCGAATTGCAATCAAACTCACATATCTTTTGGGCATACCTTTTGCCGTCTTTTTTATTGTGCTTGGTGGCAAGTTGCTTGGGGCGATTTATCCGCGACTCAGCGGGGAGCAACTTGTTGTGGCGGAAAACCTATTGAGGATTGAAGCGATAAACGTTGTCACGCTGTCCAGTATGCAGATATATGTTTCGCTCTTGCAGGCGGTGGACAAGACAAAAAAAGCGGTTGCAAGCCTCGGCATTGCAATAGCCATTAAAACTGTGTTGCAGATTGTATTGACGCGCTATATCGGCATTTTGGGTGCGGGGATTGCAAGTGTATGCATGGGATTTGTGGCACTGTTTTTGGTCTCTGCAAGTTATTTTCAAGTTTGTGGGCTACATCTTGAAAAAAGTGTTGGCATAAACCTGCTTGTTGGTGTTATAATGGGACTTACGGGAATCGTTGCCACTTATATTGAGAACAATATAATTTCCGTTTTGGTCGGAGCAGGCATATGCATATTTGTCTACGTCTTTGCAGTGTTTTTGTTTGGACTGATTGGCAAAGAGGAGATAGCAAACTTTCCAGCTGGCAAGATTCTTCAAAAAATACACAGAGTCATTAGGTTTTGGGAGTACAAAGATGCGTGAAATAAACCTTGAAAACACATCATACCAACTCTACATAGCGCGCGATTTTTTGTCCACGCTGTTTTTTAACAAGCGCATTCCGCTCGTCATAGTCGGCGGCGAAGAAACGGATGCTGTGAGGCGCAAGCTTTTGGACGCATACGGAAACGTTGACGTGCTGCTTGTGGGAAAGAAAAATCGCGAGTGTAAGGTGCAAGACATCTCAGGCGATTATGACAAAATCGTCGTTGACGGCATCCCGCTCATAGAGGCGGAGCGCTTTGATTTTTCTGACTTTGTGCAAATCATGAAACGTCTTCGTGCAGATGATGGTTGCGAGTGGGACAGGGCTCAAACGCATGATTCAATAAGAATAAACCTTATTGAGGAAGCCTATGAACTGCTTGAAGCCATTGACGCAAAAGATAAAGATATGATGAAAGAGGAGTGCGGCGATGTGCTTATGCAGGCGATTTTCCATACGGAAATTGCAGAGCATGAAGGCGATTTTGACTACGCCGATATGCTCACGACTCTCTGTCGCAAACTCATTGACCGCCACACGCATATATTCGGCACAAATCACGCAAATACACCTGAAGAGGCACTTGCGTTTTGGAACGAGGCGAAGAAGAAAGAAAAGAAGTATTCTTCTTATGCGGACGCAATGGACAAAGTGCCAAAGAATCTGCCGTCCTTGCTCTACGCAGAGAAACTTCAAAAGCGCGCAAAGAAATCCGGTTTTGACTGGGACAAGGTGGACGGCGCACTTGAAAAAGTGGTTGAAGAGCTCGAAGAACTCAAATCCGCAAGTCCTGAGCACAGAGTTGAAGAGGCGGGAGACCTTTTGTTTGCTGTCGTCAATGTGCTCAGATTCTACAAGATAGATCCTGAAATGGCACTGCACGATGCCAGCATAAAGTTTTTCAACAGATTTTGCGTTGTTGAGCGCCTTGCAAACGAGCGTGGCATAGATATGCCGTCCTCAAGCCTTGAAGAGCTTGACAAACTTTGGGAAGAGGCAAAGAAACTGCTTGACTGATATGGCTTTGAAAATTGGCGACATTGAACTCAAATCCAATTTGCTTTTTGCCCCAATCGCAGGATTCAGCGAAGTGGGGTATCGTCATTTATGCATGAAATACGGCGCAGGGCTCACGTTTACCGAGCTTGTCAGCGCAAAAGGACTTTGCTATGGCAACAAGGGCAGCGAGGAGTTGATTGCAACAACTGACACGACAACCCCCTGCGCAGTGCAACTATTTGGATCTGACCCTGAGTTTATGTTCAAGGCGGCAAGGGATGAAAGGCTCAAAAAGTTTGATATCATAGATATCAACATGGGCTGTCCCGTCAAAAAAGTCTACAACAACGGCGAGGGCAGTGCGCTTATGAACAACCCTTTGCTGATTGCCGAACTTGTGCAAGCTGTTTGTGAAGGAAGCGGAAAACCCGTCACTTGCAAAATGCGCGCCGGCGTGGAGATGAATAGGCCTATTGCGGTTGAGTGCGCACTTGCGGCAGAAAGAGGTGGAGCAAGCGCAGTGACAATCCACCCAAGATACAGAGAGCAGTTTTACAGCGGAGTCGCAGATCATTCTATCACGCGCGCCGTCAAAGAGGCGGTCAAAATCCCAGTTATTGCAAACGGCGATATCTTTGACAAGGCAAGTCTTGAAAGAGTCAAAGCTGAAACAGGCGCAGACGGATTTATGCTTGCGCGTGGCGCGCTTGGCAGACCATACATATTCGCCGAACTTGAAGGCAGACATTTTGAGTATTCAAGGCGTGCGACAATTCTTGAACACATTGAGATTTTGAGAAAGTATTTTCCTGACACAACAGTCGCAAATATAATGAAATTGCACCTTTGCTACTATGCAAAAGGCGAGAACTTTGCAAAACAAGTTCGTGTCGCCGTCGGCGAAGTCAAAACTCTCGACGAATTATTTAAAGTCGTCGATAGATATTTTCCAAATTGAGATAGAAAATTACAATAAAAAATTGATAAAATAAATAATAAAAATTACAAGTATTTATATACTTTAAGTTATGAAAAAAGAATAAAAATTCTAAAAAAATTCAATAATAAAGATGATATTTTAGTGAAAAGTTCAAAAACAACTTTACATGAACTAATCAGTTTCTTGATAACAGAATTTGAAGTGGATAATCAAAAATCAATTAGTTCATTAAGTAAATATAAATTGAACCATTTCGAAGGATATATTATTCCGATTAATGAAGGTACAGATGAATTAAAATACTATTATATTATTTATCTCATTATAGGATGGTTAAAAAAAAGTAATATAGGAAATGCTAAAAGATTTTTATCTGATTGTAGTAACTATTTTCAAAATGAATCAAATTATGATGATATTAAAGATTTATTTTTTGTAATTTTTAAAATAGATTTAATGTTCTTCAATGGTCTGAAAGATAAGCATATATTAGTAAGATTGATGAAATCCATAGGTGAGACATTTGAGGAAAAATTCAAACAAATATATTTAATTAAAGATAATATAAAACCAAACATTGATAAAGCGAAAATTACTGGACAAACTATTTTATGCTTAAAGAATCCAAAATTGAATTTTAGATTAGATGATTATTTTTTTCATGATTGCATAGAAGAAGAAAGTGTACTACAAAATATAGTAAACAAAGAAGACATGTCTTATAATTATTTGAAA
>DBVQ01000016.1:216-9484 GCA_002308155.1 Christensenella sp. UBA1260 | reverse complement strand
AACGCGCTTTTAATAAAAACCGTGTGATTTAGCGAATAGCATTGTCAGAGCCTGTTTGTTCGAGGGTCACGTACGTTCTTGTACGCTCATCTCTCCCAAACGGGCTCTTTCGCGCTCTTCATCTAAATCACGCGGTTTTTGATGTTTAAAGTCAGCAGGAAAGAGTGAAAAAATATGCATTGAAAAATGATAGTATTCTTTTTGTGTTTTTGCTTGCACTTGTTGATGTGTTTATTATAAAATAATAATCGGATGATTATTTGTCCTTCAAATAGTTTGAGAAAGGGGCATCGGGGTCCCCGCAAAGAGTAGTCTTTGTGGGGTATATGTATGGAAATAAGAAGGTTTTTCGTTGACAAGAGTGCGGTTGCGGACGGCAAAATCGTTGTCAAAGGCGACGAGTTTTTGCATATGACCAAAGTTTTGCGCTACAAAGTCGGTTTCAAGGCTATCGTATGCGCAAACGACGGCGTGGAAAATTACTGCACGATTGAGGAAATCGGCAAGGATTACGCGATTTTGAAGATTGACGAAAGCGTGGTTGCCGACAGGAAAAACGTTTCGCTCACACTTTATGCCGGACTTCTCAAAAACAACAAACTTGATCTTGTGATTCAAAAAGCGGTGGAACTCGGTGTTGACAGAGTTGTGCCGTTTATTTCTTTAAACTCTGCAGAAACAAAGTTCTCACGTGAGAGAGGAGAGAGAATTGCACTTGAAGCCGCAAAACAGTGTGGAAGTGCCTATCTCTCAAAGGTCGGCGAACTTGAGAGTTTTGAGCAGGTTGTTGCTGAAATCAAAAACTATGACAAAGTGCTCTTTGCCTATGAGGGCGAAAGAGAAAACAATATTAAAACAAGCGATCTAACAGGACAAAATATTGCCTTAATCGTTGGATGCGAGGGCGGATTTAAGCCTGAAGAGATGAGGCTCGCAAAAGATAAAGGCGCAGAGGTTGTCACTCTCGGCAGGCGCATATTGCGCGCGGAGACGGCATCCATTGTGCTTTTGGCACTCACTCTTGATCGCTTAGGTGAACTTGATTATGACTAAACTCCCCAAAATCTCGGTTTTTACGCTCGGTTGCAAGGTCAACCAATACGACAGCGATGCCATGCTTGCGGTGTTCAAATCCGCAGGTTTTGACATTGCCGAGGGGCTTGAGTTTGCAGACGTCTATATCATAAACTCATGTGCAGTGACTGCGGAGGCAGAAAAAAAGTCCCGTCAAGCAGTCACACGAATAAAAAAGGTCAATCCGGACGCAATTATTTACGTCTGCGGTTGCGCCTCTCAAAACAACTTTTTGCAGTTTGCCAAAGATAACGTCAAGTATATCGTAGGTTCGGACAACAAACTTGGGCTTGCAAGGCGCATTGTTGAAGAATATACGGGGGACAAGGAAGTCTTTGACAAGATATTCAATCCCGACGACTTCACAATCGGCAGTCAATTTGAGGACAACGACGGAGTGGTCAATCTGCTCACTCGCCACTTCATCAAGATTCAGGACGGATGCAACAACTTTTGCAGTTATTGCCTTATCCCGTACGTGAGGGGCAGAAGCCGTTCGCGCTCGCAGGAGAGCATCATCCGTGAAATGGATTCTGTTGAGGGCATCGTCAAAGAAGTTGTCGTCACGGGCATAAATCTCTCTGCCTATGGCAGAGACACGGGCACGAGCCTCACGGAGCTTTTGTCCGTCTTCAAAAAATACAGGAAGTTCGGCATACGCCTCGGCTCGCTTGAAGTTGGCGTAATAAACCGTGAGTTTTTGGATGCAACGACCAAAATCAAACTGTTCTGCCCGCACTTTCACTTGTCCTTGCAGAGCGGGGACGACAATGTGCTAAAAGCCATGAACCGCAAGTATTCAACGGCAGAGTTTTACAAGGCGGTCAGGCTGATAAGAGAGTACTATCCAAACGCGGCGATTACGACTGACATAATCGTCGGCTATCCTGCAGAGACGGAAGAGGAGTTCAAAAACTCCATGAAGTTTGCAAGAAAGGTGGGTTTTGCCGATATTCACGTCTTTCCATACTCCTCGCGCAAGGGCACGGTTGCAGGGCGCATGAAACCGCTCGCGCCTGAAATCCTTGAGGACAGGGCAAAGCGTATGGGCGAGGTCAAGCAAGAGCTCATCGGCAACTATTTGAACAAACAAATAGGTATCCCAGTCCGCGTGCTGTTTGAGACGCAAGAGGATGGCGTTTGGGTGGGGCACACACAGACCTACGTCAAAGTTTATTCTCGCCACGGCGCAAGAAACAAAGTGTTTACGGTGTCCCCAATCTCAAAGTATAAAGACGGGCTCTCAGATGCAACCGTGATTGAATATGAAATGAAAAAATAAGGCGGTTAGATGCTCAAAAACCGCTGATTATATGGAGAAAATTATGCTTAGAGACGATTGTATTTTCTGCAAGATCGCAAAGGGAGAAATCCCGTCAAACAAGGCGTATGAGGACGACGATATGCTCATCATCCACGACCTTAATCCGCAAGCGCCCGTGCATCTTTTGCTCATCCCAAAAGACCACTATGCAAACATCGTTGAGATGACGGATGCACAAGCCGCCACGCTTGCAAAGTGCTTGAAAAAACTCTCTACGCTCGTTGACGAGCTTGGACTTCAAGATGGATTTAGACTCGTGTCAAACAAGGGCGAAAACGGCTGCCAAAGTGTTGGACATTTGCATATTCACATTTTAGGTGGCAAGAAGTTGAGCGATACTATGTGCTGAACGCACTATTTGGTGACCTGCTTTGTCAGGTTTGCGTGCGCTCGGCGTCATGTACGGTTTTGTACACTAGGCGCCTCTCGTGCGCACCTTTCGCGCATCTCATCCAAATATTGTGTTCAAATTCAATTGGATTTTTTAGTACTTTCAAGCGAAAAATGTCAAAATTGTAGTCTTATGACTATTGACTTGAAAGTCAAAAAGTTTTAATATAGTTGCAAAGGATATAAGGAAGGTGAAATTATGGCATTATCCAAAAGAAACCAAGTTGAACAAAAACCAAAGAGAGCAAAAATCGTGCCATCCGAGGACGCATTGAACTACGTTTGCATTGCATCCGACGATGAACCGGCTGCAAAACCGAAAAAAGAATTGAAACCTGCACCGGCTCCGGCACCAGCTCCTGCACCAGTCAAGGAAGAGCCAAAGAAAGCTCCTGCAAAAGAAACTGTTGAAGAACAAGACGAGCGTGCTCAAGAAGAAGAACTTGCAAACGAGGAAGATCCTGTTGAAGAGCTTGAAACCGTTGAAGACGTCAAGGTTGAAGAGCCTGTCACGTTGAAACAAAGTATGGCAGTTGCACGTCACAACGTCGGACACAAGTCCAAGATCGGCAAGAAGTTCTGCGCAGACTATCTTGAAGAGAAGTACAAACAAAACGCAGAGACCAATCGTCGTGAAAACTTCACGTCCACAGGCCTTCCGCTTGCAGATACACACTATGCAATAAACGACAAGAAGAAAAAATGCTTCGTCTATGTCTATGACCTTGAAGAGACGTCAATGCTCCTCATCAACTCCGATGACAAGCTCGCAGATGAACTCAACCACAAGCACGGCAACGTTCACAAGAGCGCATTCCCGAAGTCAAAGGATCAATGGTACAGCGTTGCTCTTGACGACAGCTACACTGAGGAAGAAGTCCAAGACATCCTTGATCGTTGCTACAAGGGCGCAGGCGGCAGAGACGCAGACGAACTTTCTTTGAAAGAAAGTTTGGCACTTGCAAAGACAGTCAAGAGCGCACATACAATGACCAAGAAAGCAATCTGCGACTACCTTGCAGGCAAGTATGGCGACGAAGTTGAAATCAACACTCGTGAGAACTATACATCCACAGGTCTTCCACTTGCAGACACACACTATGTCAAGGACGCAAAGGGCAAGAGCGTTTGCTTCGTCTACGTGTATGAGACAGACGGCTCAATGATGCTCCTCATCAAAGCAAACCACGACTTTGCAAAGGCACTCAAAGAGTCCCACGAAAACGTCCACAAGAGCGCATTCCCAAAGGCAAAAGAGCCATGGAATATGGTGCTTCTTGATGATTCCTTCAGCAATGAGGAAGTGCACAAACTTTTGGACGATGTCCTCGCCTTGAATAGATAAACCGCACAGTTTCGCGAATAGCATTGTCAAAGCCCGTTTGTTCGGGGGTCACGTACGCTTTGTACGCTCATCCCTCGCAAACGGGCTTTTTCGCACTCTTCATCAAAACTGAGCGGTTTATAAAAAGTTAGTGGGGTTATTTTGTTTCCTTGCATCTCATCCAAATATTGCGGTTTTATGATTCTTTTATTATGACGGTAAAAAATAGGGGAGACAATTGTCGGTTGGTTTTCAACCAATGTCCTTCCGCTGCCGCCGAGGCTCTCACGCCACTTGTCCAAATTTTCAATAAAGGGACTCGCAGGCGGTCTACCGACTGACAGCGGAGCGGGAGTGCTTGCACTCGGAAGCGAGCGTGCACAACGACTTGTCGTTGGTTCTACACAGCTTGCTGTGTGTGCAACTTGTTGCAGGGAGGCCAACTGCTCGGCGGACAGTTGGATTGGTGTTTGCAAAGCAAACGCCGTCCTTCCGCTGCCGCCGAGGCTCTCGCACCAAATCTTGCAACGCTTACGCGCTTATGTTTTTGTATTATCAGAGCATTCCCGCAAGAGTGTAGCACCGATAATACAAAAAAACATCACCCCAAAGGGTGATGTGCAAGATTTGGTGGAGACAGTTGGACTCGAACCAACGACCTCACGGATGTGAACCGTGTGCTCTAACCAACTGAGCCATGCCTCCATAAATATTTGCCATCCAAAACGGATGGCAAATTGTTTCAGATTATGCTTTGTACATTCTCTTACGTGCTGCTTCCGCTTTCTTTTTGCGTTTTACGGATGGTTTCTCGTAAGCCTCTTTCTTGCGGAGGTCACCGATGATACCGTCACGGGCGCATTTTCTCTTAAAACGACGGATAGCGTTGTCCAAGCTTTCGTTTTCGCCGACTTTGACTGTTGACATTGAATTCACCTCCTCGATATTTCGTACTTTCCTATTATACACAAAAAATCTTTTGTGTCAAACTATTTTTCAATTTCTGTCAAAGATGTTGCATATTTTGATATTTTTTACATCTAACTTGATTTGCTTGTATTTTTTTGAAATATGCTTTATAATTGAAAATTAGTTTATTTCCGTGCGCAGTACCGCACGTATAAAGGAAGTTTTTATGTACAAACCAGTTGACACAACTCTCAATTTTGTGGAAAGAGAAAAGGAAGTTCTCGAGTTTTGGAAAGAGAACAAAATCTTTGAGAAGAGCGTTGAGAAGAACGTCGGCAAGCCGGAGTTCAGCTTTTTTGACGGTCCGCCGACTGCAAACGGCAAACCACATATCGGGCATATTCTCACCCGTGTTATGAAGGATATCATCCCTCGCTACAAGACGATGAAGGGCTATCACGTGCTCCGCAAAGCGGGCTGGGATACTCACGGTCTTCCGGTTGAGCTTGAAGTGGAAAAACTCCTCGGCATCGACGGCAAACAAGAGATTGAAAAATACGGCATTGAACCGTTTATAAAGAAGTGTAAAGAATCTGTGTGGAAATATACAGACGAGTGGCACAAGATGTCCGACCGCATCGGCTATTGGGCGGATATGGAGCACCCGTACATCACTTATGACGACAACTACATTGAGTCTGTTTGGTGGGCGCTCAGCGAGATGCACAAAAAAGGCTTGATTTACAAGGGCTACAAGATTGTGCCATACTGCCCACGTTGCGGGACAGCACTCTCATCCCATGAGGTCGCGCAGGGCTATAAGGATGTTGAAGAGACGTCAGTCTTTGTCAAGTTCAAAGTCAAGGGCGAGGAGAACACATATTTCATCGCTTGGACAACCACACCTTGGACACTTCCTTCCAACGTCGCGCTCTGCTTGAACGGCAAAGAGAATTATGCCAAAATCAAAGTGAACGGCGAGTATTATATCCTTGCGGACGCACTTGTCGGCAACCTGTTTGAAGAGGGTTGCTACGAGAAGGTCAGCGTCAAAAAGGGCAGTGCCTATGAATACGTTGAATACGAGCCGCTTTTTGACTATGAAACAGGCGCAAAAGAAAAGGCGTATTATATCACAAACGACGGCTACGTCACATTGACGGACGGCTCAGGCATCGTCCATATTGCACCTGCGTTTGGTGAGGACGACAGCAAGGTCGGCAAGAAATACGGGCTTCCGTTTGTCCAAATGGTGGACGACAGAGGCAGATTCCGTGATGCTGTGACAGACTTTGCGGGTATGTTCTGCAAGGACGCCGACAAACACATCATTGAAAAGCTCAAAAACGAAGGCAAGCTCTTCAAGGCTATGAAGTTTACGCACAGTTATCCTTTCTGCTGGCGTTGCGATACACCACTTCTTTACTATGCACGCAGTTCTTGGTTCGTCAAGATGACGGCTGTCAAAGAGAACTTGCTTGCTTCAAACAACTCCGTCAACTGGATGCCTGAGACAATCAAATCAGGACGTATGGGCAACTTCCTTGAAAACGTCATTGATTGGGGCATCTCTCGTGAGAGATATTGGGGCACGCCGCTCCCGATTTGGGTGTGCAACAAGTGCGGCAAGCTCCACGTTGTCGGTTCAAAGGAAGAACTGAGAAAACTCGGACATCTTGACCACGATATCGAGCTTCACAGACCATACATTGACGAAGTCAAGTGGGACTGCGAGTGCGGTGGCGAGATGGTGCGTACGCCTGAAGTTTTGGACTGCTGGTTTGACAGCGGCTCTATGCCTTTTGCACAGTGGCATTATCCATTTGAAAACAAGGACATTTTTGACGAAGTGTTCCCAGCGAACTTCATTTCTGAGGCTATTGACCAAACAAGAGGTTGGTTCTATACGCTGCTTGCCGTCAGCACAGTGTTGTTCAACCGCGCGCCTTTCAAGAACTGTATAGTTCTTGGTCACGTCAACGACAAGGACGGCATCAAGATGTCCAAGCACAAGGGCAACGTTGTTGACCCGTGGACGGTCCTTGACAAGCAGGGTGCGGATGCAACGAGATGGTATTTCTACACAGCGTCTGCTCCATGGCTCCCGTCAAGATTCTCGGCGGACAACGTGAGCGAAGCTCAACGCAAGTTTATGGGCACGCTTTGGAACACATATGCGTTCTTTGTACTGTATGCCAATATCGACGGATTCGATCCGACCAAATATGCGTTAAATAAAGAAACCTTGACGGTTATGGACAAGTGGCTGCTTTCACGCCTCAACTCTACCGTTAAGGAGACCGACGAGAACCTTGCGAACTACCGCATCCCCGAGGCGGCAAAGAGCCTCCTCTCATTTGTTGACGAGATGAGTAACTGGTACGTTCGCCGCTGTCGTGAGCGTTTCTGGGCAAAGGGAATGGAAGAGGATAAGATCGCCGCTTACATGACTCTCTACACAGCACTCGTGACCATCTCGAAGGCCGCAGCGCCCATGATCCCCTTCATGACAGAGGAGATCTACCAGAACGTGGTCCGCAGCGTGGATCCGTCCGCGCCCGAAAGTATCCATCTGTGCCTGTTCCCGAAAGCGGATGTCTCCAGGATCGACACGCAGCTGGAAGCGGATATGGATGAGGTCGTCAAGATCGTTGTCATGGGACGTGCCTGCAGGAACGCTTCCAATATCAAGAACCGCCAGCCTATTGCCCGCATGTTCGTCAAGGCGCCTGCAGAGCTGGGAGACTTCTATAAAGAGATCATCGAAAACGAGCTCAATGTCAAGGAAGTCCGCTTCACAACGGATGTCCGCGACTTTACTTCCTATACCTTCAAGCCTCAGCTGCGCACCGTGGGTCCCAAATACGGCAAGCAGGTGGGCGGCATCCGCAAACACCTTTCCGAAATGGACGGCAATGCCGCCATGGACGAGCTGAATGAAAAGGGCGCTCTGACCTTTGATGTGAACGGCGTATCTGTCGAACTGACAAAGGACGACCTTCTCATCGATACCGCCCAGAAGGCCGGCTATGTATCCCAGGAAGACAATCAGTTCACCGTTGTCCTGGATACCAACCTGACTCCCGAACTGATCGAGGAAGGCTATGTATACGAACTGATCAGCAAGATCCAGACCATGCGCAAGGATTCCGGCTTCGAAGTCATGGACCGCATCCGTGTGAGCCTGACCGGCAATAAGAAGCTGACCCAGGTAGCCGAAAAGAACAGAGAAGCCATTACCGGAAAGGTACTGGCTCAGGAACTGCTGGAAGGCGTGAGCCTGACCCATGAAAAGGAATGGGACATCAACGGCGAAAAGGTCAGGATCGGCGTAGAGAAACTCTGATATAACACCCCGGGCGGCCCTGCCGCCCGGCTGCAGAAAGGAATAGAATGGCAAAAAGACCCACATTTAACTTTGATAAAGACTTATTCAAGAGAAGCGTCGAGTACAATGTAAGGACCATGTACCGCCGCACCATGAAGGAAGCCACGGAGCAGCAGGTCTTCCAGGCATCTGCTCTGGCTCTGAAAGATCAGATCATTGACTGCTGGATGAAGACCCAGAAGGCCTTTGAAGATCAGAACCCCAAGACAGTCGTTTACATGTCCATGGAATTCCTTATGGGCCGTGCCTTCGGCAACGACGCCATCAACCTGATGGCCTACGGTTCCATCAAGGAAGCCCTGAAGGAACTGGGCTTCAAGATCAATGCCATCGAAGACCAGGAGCCCGATGCGGCACTGGGCAACGGCGGTCTGGGAAGACTTGCAGCCTGCTTCCTGGATTCCCTGGCGACCCTCAATTACCCTGCCTACGGCGCCGGCATCCGTTATCACTACGGCATGTTCAAGCAGAAGATCGTAGACGGCTATCAGAAGGAAGTCCCGGACAACTGGCTTGAGAACGGCGATCCCCTGGAACTGTGCAGGCCCGAATATACCCAGCACGTGCATTTCTACGGCCGCGTGGTATCATATCCCGGCCCTAACGGCCGCACCATGTTCAAGCAGGCCGACTACCGCTCTGTCAAGGCTGTTCCCTATGACATGCCCATCATCGGCTACGGCAACGGCTTTGTTAATACGCTGAGGATCTGGGACGCAGAGCCCATCATCAACTTCTCTCTGGAGTCCTTCGACAAGGGCGACTACCAGAAGGCCGTGGAGCAGGAGACTCTGGCCAGGACCATCTGTGATGTTCTTTATCCCAAGGATGATCACTGGCACGGCAAGGAGCTGCGTCT
>DBVQ01000016.1:0-143 GCA_002308155.1 Christensenella sp. UBA1260 | reverse complement strand
TGGTCTTCCAGATGAACGATACCCATCCGACCCTGTGCGTTCCCGAGCTCATGAGACTGCTCATGGACCACTACGGACTGGAGTGGGACCAGGCATGGAACCTGACCACCAGGTCCGTGGCCTATACCAACCACACCATCATG
>DBVQ01000061.1 GCA_002308155.1 Christensenella sp. UBA1260 | reverse complement strand
GACGTGCTTATACCGCTTCAAGACAAATGTCGAATCCAGTACACCCCCGTGGCAATCCGCACGCAAGGACGAATTGCCGAAGTGAGTTGTATTATATCATATTTTTCGCTTTTTGCAAGTGGTTTATGCAAATCTCGCTGTCAAATCCGCAGGGCAGTTTGCTTTGAACTCGGCGAGAAGGGCAGGCTGTATGTTGTCATAGCCGAGATTGAGCACAAAGATTTCCTCACACTTTCTTGCGCCCAAATAGTCGCGCATCACAATATTGAGCTGATGCTTGGAGCAGTCAAAAGTGCTTAAATATTCGCTCATATTTGAGTTGTGTGTTGATTCAACTGCCTTTGGCCCTACGACAAAGACAGGGTCGGTGAGTTGTCCTTGCAAGACAAAGAGACCAGCAGGTCTTTCCTCGTGCAACTCCCAATATTTTGCCAAGCCTTTCTTGATGTAGTCTTTTGAGGCGAGAGTGTTGTAGGTGCGGTAGTAGAAGGACCTAAGCACTGCGTTTTCTCTTTGCCCCTTATTCTTGTCTCTGAGGAAGAGATAATCGCCGTGGTCAACGGTCTTTTCATCGCCCCAAAATACGAGGCATTTGCCTCTCATATCGCCGACGGTCAAACTGTCAACAAACTCAATATCGCTACTTGATGTGGTGTTTTTGACTATTTTATCTCCGAGTTTGGTCGCAAGGATGTTTATGACGTCATCTTGACTCTTGCCCTTGAATTTCTGCATGTCAAGTATCAAAAACTCTGTTGGATGCTCGTCCAAAAACTTGTTTATGGTCTCAACAATCGGCACAAACTTTTCGCCTTTTATGATTGCGTGGAAGATATAATATTCGCCACCGCTTTTCCAAACGCGCAGGTCAAGATAGCGAGAGCCGCAAGCAAGTTGCTCGGCGATACTGCGGTTTTGTGTCTCTGCCGCCCACATCATACCCGTTGAGCCTGCATCGTGCGAGCCAGGGATGACGGTGTTGCGCACAAGCACGTCGTCCTTCAAATATTTCATCCAGTTTGCGGTGAACTCTGTTGCGTCCTCGTGGTCGAGTGCCTTTGGAGCATTCACGCCAAAGCCTATGCCTATCGCCACAATTGAAACAACAAGAAACACCGATACGATGATTGCGATTTTTGCTTTCAGTTTCATAATCTTTCCCCATTTCGCCACTTTGGCGGGAATTGTCTTTGTGCTTTTATTTTACTATGGATTTTTCAATTTGTCATCAGTCAATTTATTTTTTTCTTGCGCGCGGGCGGAAGAGGTGGTATAATTTATTCATAAATCAAACTTTCAGGGTTATTATGAACAACACAACAAAGATTGCAGTTATCGGTATGGGGCAGGGCGGTATGGTTGCCGCAATCAAGCTCGCGCAGGCGGGTGCAAAGGTCACTGTCTTTGAGAGAGGCCTCGAGGGCAAAGTCGGCTACGACTGGCGAGACGATATCACCGCAAGCGTATTTGACGACTGCGGACTCCCGCGCCCAAACCAAGACGTCTATATTCAAAAGGCAAAATGGCTCTTTGTATCTCCTGATGAGAAGGGTGCGCTTCGCGTGCCGCAATTCAAGCCATTTGTTGAGATTTCGCCACACAGACGCAGACTCACCGCGTATTTTGCGGATTTGGCAGTAAGAGCTGGCGCAACAATCAACTATGGCGTAAATGTTGAAAAGCTGGTTGTCGAGGACGACAGAGTCATCGGCATAGAGCTTGACGGCAAACTCGAGCATTTTGACCTCGTCATTGATGCAACCGGTATGTACTCCAAACTCCGCGAGCAACTCCCTGAAAAGTTCTGCGTGCAAAAACAACCGACCGAGCAAGACACGATGTACGCCTACCGCGCGTTCTTTGAAAAGAATGAAGGGGCGGAGACGTTCTTCAGTGACGTTGACAACACGATGGTGCTTCGCCACATGGACAGCGACGGCATCGGCTGGTGCAATTTGAACGACGAGGGCAACGTTGACGTGCTCCTTTGCAATATCGCGCGTCCGCTCACAGACGATGAGATTGCGGAGCGTCTTGCGGACCTCAGGGCAATGAACCCAATCCTCAGCGAAAAGAAACTCAGCGATCGCAAAGTGCCGCTCAGTGTGAGAGCAGGCATCGCAACGCCTGTTGCAGACGGCTACGTCGCGCTCGGCGATTCCGCGTTTATGACAATCCCGATTATGGGCAGCGGCATCGAGGCAGGTATGCACGGCGCGGCAATCTTTGCAGACTACGTCATTGCAATGGACATCCAAAACTTCACAGCAGCAAATATGTGGCCGTTCTACGTCAAATACTTTGCAAAGTTCGGCAAAGGGTTTGCGCTGCTTGATATCGTGCGCCGTCATGCGCTCCGTTTCAAATCCAAATATATCAACTGGGCGCTCAGTGGCAAGTTTGTAAACGACGACACGCTCAGATACCTCATGCTTCAACCTGACGATTATCGCAGACCGAAATACAAGTTTGGTATGTTCTCGGCGATTCTTTGGAAACTCATCTTCAATCCGTCTTTCAACTGCGCCGTTCTCAGTATGGCATTTGAAGGGTTGCACGCATTGAACGTTGCAGGTCGTATCCCAAAGAAGTATTCACTTGACGGCATCGCAAAGTGGGCAAAGAAGTACAACAAGCTCATTGACAACTGCGAAAAGAAAGCCGCAAAGCGTCAGGCAAGAGCAAACAAAAAATAACATGTTTAAGATAGCAAGAGTAGGATTACATCATTTTGAAGAACCGTGCCTTTCCGGAAAACGAGGAAGTGGCACGATTTTCTTTTCGGGGTGCAATCTTCGCTGTGTGTTCTGTCAAAACTTTGAGATTTCACACGGTGGCAAAGGGCTGGAAGTGAGTGAGGATGAACTCATATATTGCATGGAATATTTGCAAGATTTGGGCGCTCACAACATCAATCTCGTGACACCGTCCAATTATACAGTTTTGCTTGAATCTGCACTTAAACGCGCAAAACAAACCGTTAAATTTCCTGTTGTGTGGAATAGCAGTGGATATGAGACAGTCCAAAATCTGAAAAAGATAGAAGGGCTTGTTGATGTTTATCTGCCTGACTTCAAGTATAGCGACGATGTGCTTGCTTGGGAATATTCGCATGCAAAAGGCTATTATGAAGTGGCAAAGAAGGCGATAGCCGAGATGCGTCGTCAGCGTCCAAACGACGTGTTTGACAATGACGGCATTATGCAGGAGGGGGTCATTGTCCGCCATCTCGTCTTGCCGGATGCACTTGAAAACACAAGGGGAGTGCTGAATGCAATTGCCGAAATTGACAAGGATATGTTCGTCAGCCTTATGGGGCAATACTTTCCAACGCCTGCTGTCAAAGACCATATAAAACTCTCTCGCAGGCTGACGGCGGAGGAGTATGAAGAGGCGACGGATATGTTTTTTGAGGCGGGGCTCAAAAATGGTTTTTCGCAGGAGCTTGACTCCGCAACTGAGGAGTATGTGCCAGACTTTGACCTCGATTTATTGAAAAATATATTAAATAAATAAGGTTATACCATATATTGAGTTTTGCAAAAAGGCGTTTCCACAAAATACGATTTGTATATTTTTGAAAAAGTTGTCGAAAACGGTTGCCAAATTCGCGTGCGTGTGTTAGTATAAGGCGAAAAATGTGGGTCAAAGTGCCCGCGAGCAGGAAAAGAGTATGAAAAACATTTCTGTACAACTTCAACAAAACATCGAGTTCGTATGCCCAAAGGTGGCACCAGTTTTGTTTTTCATTTCAATTCCACAAAGTATTATTCTCTAAAATTGAAGTCCCGATTGGACTTCTTTTTTTTGAGCAAAATCGGTTGAAAACAAAATTAAAATATAAAATTAAAACAGGAGAGAAATCGTATGAACAATCAACTTATTTACAATGTTGAAGACAGACCGAAGTTCCCAAAACTCTTGGTCTTCGCAATTCAACAAGTTCTCGCAATTATGGCTGCAACGATCGCTGTCCCTGCAATCATCGGTTTGCCGACACAGATCCCGGCGGCAATCCTCGGTGCAGGTATTGGTACAATCGTTTACTTGCTCTTCACAAAGTTTAAGAGCCCAGTCGTGATTTCAAGCTCGTTCGCATTTTTGAGCCCACTCGCTGTTGCACTCGCATTTGGTTACTGCGGTATCATCGTCGGTGCAATTCTTGCAGGTCTTGTCTATGTGGTGCTTGCAGTCATCATCCACTTTGCTGGCACAAAATGGGTTTCCAAGCTCATGCCTCCGGTCATCATCGGCCCGACAGTCGCTCTCATCGGTTTGAGCCTCGCAGGTTCTGCAATGGGTGACATCGTCAAGGCAAGCGGCCCAGCACTCAATGCAAGCTACAACCTTGTCGCACTTTTCTGCGGCCTCGTGACATTTGTCACAGTCATCCTCTGCTCTTGCCAAAAGAGATTTAAGAGCATGAAGCTCATCCCATTCATCATCGGTATCGGTGCAGGTTATGCACTTGCTGCAATCTTCTCCGCAATCGGTTATGGTGCAGATGTTGAATACCTCAAGATAATCAACTGGCAACCACTCGTCAACAACTTCGTCGATGCGGAAGGTCACTTTGTTGGTATCACAGCATTCCTCAACTATCCTGACTTTGCTCTTATCGAAGCAATCAAGGAACTTGTTCATGGCAACGTTGGCGATGCAATCCTCGCAGCAAATCCAGCAGCTACAACTCTTACAGCAGCAGGCTTTGGCGAAATCGTGCTCGCATTCGTTCCAGTTGCACTCGTTGTCTTTGCAGAGCATATCGCAGACCACAAGAACCTCGGTTCAATCATCAACCGTGACCTCGTCGAAGGCGAGCCAGGCCTCAAGAGAACACTCCTTGGCGACGGTGTTGGTTCTATCGCTGGTACAATCTTTGGTATCTGCCCGAACACAACTTACGGTGAGTCCGTCGGTTGCGTCGCAATCACAAGAAACGCATCTGTTTCAACAATCTTCACGGCAGCAATCATGTGCATTGTGCTTAGCTTCATCAGCCCAATCATGGCACTCCTTCAAACAATCCCGAACTGCGTCATGGGCGGTGTGTGCTTGACACTCTACGGATTCATCGCAGTCAGCGGTCTCAAGATGTTCAAAGAAGTTGACCTCAACGACAACAAGAACCTCTTCACAGTCTCTGCAATCCTCATCGCTGGTATCGGCGGTCTTGCAATCAAGATTCCGTATCACGTATTGGCAGAAGATGTTATGGGCTTGGCAGTCAGCGAAGACGGAGCAAGCGTTGTCAGCGTACTTGTCTCACCGGCAGGCACAGTTGATAAGGTCATCACAATCACATCAATCGCAACAGCACTCATCCTCGGCATCTGCACATACGCAATCCTCAATGCTCTTGAAAAGAAACAAGGCAGAGAAGATGATGGCGCTCCAGAAAGCCTCGTTGCTGGCGCAGTAGCACCAGATGCAAACTTCGAAGTTGGCAAGTCAGTTGTCAAAGAAGAAGCAGTCAAAGAAGCTCCAGTTGAAGAACCAGCAGAAGCACCTGTTGAAGAATAATAGATAAAAAACAAAAAAGCAAGGGCAGTCTTTGACTGCTCTTGCAATATATAAGAGGTAAAAAATGAAAGAATATCCAAACGTCACTATATTTGATCATCCGCTCATCAGACACAAAGTTGCAATTCTTCGTGACAAGAACACGGGTATGAAAGAATTCAGAGAACTCGTTGAAGAAATCACAACCCTCATGGTTTATGAAGCGTTTAAAGACGTCCCAACCAAGAAAGTTATGGTGGAAACGCCTCTTGAGACTTGCGAACAAACGATGGTCGCAGACGGCGCAGTGACAATCGTTCCAGTCCTTCGTGCAGGTCTTGGCATGGTCAACGGCGTGCATACACTCTTCCCAACAGCAAGAGTCGGTCATATCGGCATGTATCGTGATGAAGAAACTTGCGAACCGCATGAATATTATTGCAAACTTCCAAACCGCACGGAAAATACGGTTGCAATCGTGCTTGACCCGATGCTCGCAACGGGTGGCAGTGCAGTGGCGGCTATCGACCTTTTGAAAGCAAAAGGCTACAAGAACATTCGTCTCATGAACATCATCGCAGCACCGCGCGGCGTTGAAGTTGTCAGCAAAGCTCATCCGGATGTGAAGATCTACATCTCGACACTTGACAGAGAGCTCAATGAGCACAGCTATATTCTTCCGGGCCTCGGTGATGCCGGTGACCGCTTGTTCGGAACGAAATAAGGCGCACTATTTAGCGAATAGCATTGTCAAAGCCCGCTTGTTCGGGAGTCACGTACGACAAAGTACGCTCCTCCGTCGCAAGCGGGCTTTTTCGCGCTCTTCATCAAAATATTACGCCTTCTTTCGTTCCGAAAAGATTATACTCTTTCGAAGACGGAACGACTCCGCAAGGCGGAGTCCCCGGAGTGCCCCGGTCTGCACTCTGTACGAGCTTGTGGGGCAGCTGTGTTTTTATTGCCCAGCACAAGCGAAGTGGCA
>DBVQ01000001.1:7092-7449 GCA_002308155.1 Christensenella sp. UBA1260 | reverse complement strand
TGTGGTCTAAAATGTCCCTTTCGGGAAAGGATTTGCGCAGGCCTTCGCCCACGTGCTCTATATATTATATTAATAAATAAGATTTGTAAAGTAATTTTTTATATTTTCTATATTAAATTATATATGGTGTTTTTGTTGTGCTATAAGCACAAAAATAACGTGTATTTGATTGTTTATAAGTTTAATGGGCGTTTGAAAAATGCGTGAGAGAGATGAGATGCGAGAAAGGTTGCTTTTTTTGGAAAGGAGCGTACTCGAGCGTACGTGACTGACAAAAAAACGACCTGCCGAAGCAGGTCGCTCTCTCACACGTTTTTAAAATGCCCATTTCCCGCGGCGGAAAATCGGCACTACCTT
>DBVQ01000001.1:0-6924 GCA_002308155.1 Christensenella sp. UBA1260 | reverse complement strand
TCAAAGAGAGTCTCGTAGAACAAGAGTCCTGACTCGGAAATCGGAGAGTTGACAGGGACAAGCGCGCACTCGCCGAGATAGGCTGCGCCTTCGTCCATGGAAATCATCTTTTCAAGCAAAGCTTGATTCTTTTCGGCGTGCACTTCAACTGCCTTGCCGTTTTCAAAGCGCACCCAGAAGTTTTCAATGAGTTCACCGCTGTATGAGAGTGGCTTTGTTGCATACACGATGCCCTCTGCCTTGCCGCGCATTGGAGATGTGAAGCACTCCTCTGACGGGATGTTTGGATTGAAAGGTTGTCCGCTGAGCGTGACTTCCTCGCCGCCCATAAACAATGCTTCAGGGATCATGCCGACAGTGAGATCCGTGCCGTTGTCGCCCTTGTAGTGCAAGGATTCAATTCCAAGGGAATTGAGATAGGCGCAACGATCGTGGATATCCTTGTTGTGCTTGTTCCATGCCTCAATCGGATCGTCGTCAACTCTGGACGTCTTGAGGATTGCTTCCCAAAGTTTTTCAATTGCACGATTCTTTGGAAGTCCAGGGAAAACCTTCTTTGCCCATGCCGCACCCGGAACAGCCGCGATGCACCACGGATATTTGTTTTCCATATCGTCAAAAATCGGCTTGACAATCGGGTAGCGTTTTTGCTCAACCTTTGCCATTTTTTCTTGGTTGATGCCCTTGAGTCCGTCCGGATCAGAGGATACCAAATAGATCATGCAAGGAAGCACCTTTG
The DNA here is from genome assembly GCA_002308155.1 of Christensenella sp. UBA1260. Lineage (GTDB taxonomy): Bacteria > Bacillota > Clostridia > Christensenellales > CAG-917 > CAG-475. Next base: position 6,185 of record DBVQ01000001.1, on the reverse strand, counting down.
CACGATATTCAAGTTTTGCCTTTTCCCAATCTTTTACGGTTGCGAGTGTGTCAACCGTGCAATAGCGATAGTCCAATTTGACAAGTGGGTCGTGCCCCCACTCCACTCTGACGCTCTTTGCCTTGGCGCGGTAGCATTCCTCGACAACCATTGTGACGAAATCAGGTTGATCAAGGTCGGCATAAATGATGACTTCCTGCCCTTTTTGAATATTCACGCCCTTTCTGGCGATAAGTTTTGCATAATTGCGAAGTACTGATTTTTTCATATAAATCTCCTTTTGATTTTGAACATTATATTTTTTGAATAGTCTTAAAACTTCGTGATTTAGATGAGACGCATTTATTATTCCGCTTTATCTCCAAGCACAAGATTGTCGCGAAATCGCGGAGTTTTACTCAAAACTGCGATGTTTGGATGAAGAACAAGGAAGGTGCGCACACGAAGCGCCTAATGTACACGAGCGTACATGACGCTGAGTGCACGCAAACCTGACGCAGTTGTTCGCCAAATAGTGCGGTTTTATTCCCACTCTATTGTCGCAGGTGGCTTGCCCGTAATGTCATAAACCACACGTGAAACACCTTTGACCTCATTGACGATGCGGGACGAAACTCTGTCAAGCACGTCGTATGGGATGTGTGCGTATTCTGCTGTCATAAAATCGCTGGTCTTGACGGCACGAAGGCCAAGAACGTAGTTATACGTTCTTCCGTCGCCCATGACGCCGACTGTGCGCATATCTGTAAGTATTGCAAAGTATTGGCTATAGTGCAAATCTGCCTTTTCAAGCTCTTCTCTGTAGATTGCATCCGCATCACGGAGAATGTCAAGACGCTCCTTTGTGAGTGCACCGATGCAACGGACTGCAAGACCCGGCCCCGGGAACGGTTGACGGTTGACGAGTTTTGGATCAAGGCCGAGTTTTCTTCCGAGTTCACGCACTTCGTCTTTGAAGAGTGAACGGAGTGGCTCAACAAGCCCGATAAACTTGGTTTCCTTTGGGAGTCCGCCTACGTTGTGATGGGATTTGATGACCGCACCCGTTGTGAGACCGCTCTCCACGACGTCCGGATAGATTGTGCCCTGTGCAAGGAATGAGCCTGCAAACTTGCTGCTCTCCTCTTCAAACACGCGCACGAACTCCTCGCCAATGATTTTGCGCTTGCGCTCAGGTTCTGTGACGCCTGCAAGTTTTGCAAGGAAGCGCGCTTCGGCGTTGACGCGAACGAAGTTCAGATTTTTGCCTGCAAATGCGGCCTCGACTTCGTCGCCCTCGTTCTTTCTCATAAGACCGGTGTCAACAAAGATGCAAGTGAGTTGGTTCGGGATTGCTTTTTCAAGGATTGCCGCGCAGACAGAGCTGTCCACGCCGCCACTGAGCCCGAGCACGACTTGATGGTCGCCAACCTGCTCGCGTATGCGTTCAATTTCGTTTTTGATAAAATCGTCCATGTTGTAATCTCCTTTTGCACCACAAACGTTGTATAAAAAGTTGTTCAACAACTTTGTGCCCTTCACTGTTCTCTCAACTTCGGGGTGGAATTGCACGGCGTAAAGTTTGCGCTCCGCATTCTCCATGGCGGCAACAGGACAATCGCCTGTGTGCGCGAGCGCCTTGAAGCCCTTTGGCATCTTTGCGACATAGTCCGTGTGGCTCATAAGCGACACCGTGGCTCTGTCCAGCCCCTCGAAGAGAGGGCTGTCCTCGTCAAGAGTCGTGGCAATCGTGCCATACTCGCTCACCTTGCAGGATTTGACCTCTCCGCCGAGAGTGTATGCCATGAGTTGCATGCCGTAGCAGATGCCGAGCACAGGGATTCCGAGCTCAAAGAGCTCGGGCGTTGTGTGCGGAGAACTCTCCTCGTAAACACTGTGCGGTCCGCCCGTCAAAATGATGCCGATTGGAGCAATCTCTTTGAGCTTCTCAATCGGCGTGCTGCCCGCAAGGATTTGAGAGTGGACTTTGCACTCTCTCAACCTTCTTGCAATAAGTTCTTTGTACTGTCCGCCAAAGTCAAGGACTACGACGGTTTGATTTGGTTTAATCATAGTTCGCCTTATTTGATAATGATAGCGTCGCGCTCTGCGCCGACTGAAATGTATTTGATGTAGCAACCGACAGCCTTCTCAATGTATTCAATGTAGGCTCTCGCGTTCTTTGGAAGGTCAGAATATTTTCTGCAATTTGCAGTGGAGCAGTTCCAGCCCGGGACGTACTCGATGATAGGCTTTGCAATATTGAGTGCTTCGCCGCTTGGGAACTCGTCCACGCGCTTGCCGTTCACTTCGTATGCTACGCATACAGGGATTTCCTCCATAAAGTCAAGGATGTCAAGCTTGGTGAGCGCAATCTCGTCCGTTGCTTGCACCATGCAGCCATATCTTGAAGCCACGATGTCAAATCCGCCCACGCGTCTCGGTCTGCCCGTTGCCGCGCCGTATTCGCCACCAGCCTTGCGGAGTGTCTCTGCCTCAACGCCAAACATCTCTGCTGTGAACGGTCCTTCGCCGACGCAAGTCGAATATGCCTTCATAACGCCTATGGCGTTTTCAACCTTGCGGTTCGGGATGCCTGCGCCCACAGGCCCGTAAGCTGTTATTGTGTTGGAAGACGTTGTGTATGGATAGATGCCAAAGTCAATGTCGCGAAGTGCGCCGAGTTGTGCTTCAAGCATGACGTTCTTGCCTTCGTCCAGCGCCTTGTTGAGATAATAGCCAGTGTCAATGATATAGTCCTTGAGCGGCTCGCCAAACTTTTTGAACCAATCAAGCAATCCTTCAACTGTATAAGGCTCTGCGCCATACGAGCCGACAATCGTCAAGTTTTTCCACTCGACAATAGTCTCAAGGCGGGAGCGGAGATATTCCGGATGCAAGATGTCGCCCATGCGGATTGCCTTCTTCATATACTTGTCCGCATAGATAGGCGCGATACCGCGGCGGGTTGAGCCGAATTTTCTGTCCGCAAGTCTGTCCTCTTCAAGGCAGTCCTGCATGACGTCAAACGGACAGCACACGACAGCCTTGTCGCTTATCTTGAGATTGGCAGGCGAAATGCTGATGCCACCCTCACGAAGTTTTGCGATTTCACCTGAGAGGTGCTCAATGTTGACAACCATACCGTTGCCGATGACGTTGACCTTGTCCTCGCGCAAAATGCCGGACGGCAAAATGTTGAGCACAAACTTGCCCTTGTCGTTGATGACGGTGTGGCCTGCGTTGTTGCCGCCTTGATAGCGGACGATGACGTCCTGCGATTCGGCAAGCAAGTCAACCATTCTGCCCTTGCCTTCATCGCCCCAGTTGATTCCTACAATTGAAGTTAGCATAATCTCTCCTAAAAACCGCACATTTTGGCGACCTACTCTGTGCAGAATAAAATATAATTTTCGGTTTTGGATTTTAATACTTGATATCTTCTGGCTTTATCAAATAATCTTTGTTGTTTGCAAGAAGCGGATTGACGACGTTTGCAAGATACTCATCAACCTGTTCTTCCGCTCTGCCCGTAAATGCTTTGACATCCAAAATCTTGTCAAGCTCCTTTTTTGAAAGCCCAAATTGTTTGTCATTGAGGATGCGATCAAGAAGGTCGTTTTCGCCGCCTTGCTCCTTGACAACCTTTGCCGCTTCAATAGAGTGGCGACGGATTGCCTCGTGCAAAACTTGTCTGTCTGCGCCCTTGGTTTTGACGCAATACATGAGGATGTTTTCGGTTGCCATAAACGGAAGTTCTCTCTCAAGATTTCTCTTGATAATCTCAGGATAGACAGTTAAACCACCGATTATGTTTGTATAAAGTGCCAGTATTGCATCAACAGCAAGGAAAGCCTCGCTCATTGATATACGCTTATTGGCGCTGTCATCGAGCGTCCTTTCAAACCATTGTGCGGATGCTGTGATTGCAGGATTGAGACTGTCAACAATGACGTATCTTGCAAGACTTGCAATGCGCTCGCTCCTCATTGGGTTGCGCTTATAAGCCATTGCGGACGAACCGATTTGACCATCCTCAAATGGCTCTTCAACTTCTTTCATGTGTGAGAGTAAACGAATGTCATTGGAAAACTTGGTTGCGCTCTCTGCGATGCCGGCAAGCACTCGCATGACATTTGCATCCATCTTTCTTGTGTACGTTTGACCTGACACGTCAAATGTCTTGTCAAAGCCCATCTTGCTTGCGATAAGCTTGTCAAGCGCTTTGACCTTTTCGCCGTCGCCGTCAAAGAGCTCAAGAAAACTTGCCGCCGTACCCGTCGTGCCCTTGCAACCCAAAAGTCTCAAGCGAGAGAGCTCAAAGTCAAGCGTTTCAAGGTCAATAACAAGGTCTTGGAGCCAAAGTGTTGCACGCTTGCCAACGGTTGTTGGTTGTGCGGCTTGGAAGTGCGTATAGCCAAGAGTTGCAAGTGCTTTATGCTTGTTTGCAAAATCGCGGACTTTCGCTATAAGCGAAACAAGCTCGCATCTCACAAGGCGCAAAGCCTCGCGCATGATGATGACGTCCGTGTTGTCGCCGACATAGCAACTCGTTGCTCCCAAATGAATGATTGGTTTTGCCTTTGGGCAAACTTTGCCATATGCAAGCACGTGCGCCATAACGTCGTGGCGTACTTCCCTTTCTTTTTCGCGTGCAAAATCGTAGTCAATGTTGTCTGCGTTTGCCTTCATCTCAGCGATTTGCTCATCTTTGATATCAATGCCGAGCTCCTTTTCTGCTTCGGCAAGCGCAATCCAAAGCCTGCGCCAAGTGCCAAACTTGAAGTCTTGCGAAAAAATATGTTGCATTTTGTCGCTGGAATACCTTTCAGAAAACGGAGAAATATATTTGTCTTGCATATTGGCCCCCATAATAAGGATTTTACAAAATATTTTGCCAAATACTCTATAACGTAATTATTATATCATATAACTTGCTATTGTCAATAAAAATCCCGTGCACGCGCGAGATATTTTTTGAGGTTGCTCATTTTGAAAATCTGCGTGAAACACGATGTTTCACAAAAAATACGCAAAAGTATAATTTTTCGTTTTGCGCCGCTCAATTCAGTTTTTTGTAAATATTTATACAATATTATGCATATTATTAAAAAATGAGCGAATAAATATTCCGATTTTGCATTTTGAAAAAATTGTTGAAACTTTTTGTTTTTAATCTATTGACATCTGAAAAATGGAGCGTATAATGTGCATTATTAAAAATGCAGTGCAGGCGAAAAGATTTGCAAAAACACGCGCTCTGTCATAGACTGGTAGGCGGCAAAAACTTCTTCGCTTTTGGAGGCGGTTATGATAATCTCAAAACTCTATGGAAGCATGGTCTTTGACGACAAAACCATGCAGGAATGGTTGCCAAAGGAAATCTATCGCGAGATGAAACGTTGCATATCAAACGACCTTCCTCTCGACCTCGACACCGCAAACGTCATCGCAAACGCTATGAAAGAGTGGGCGATTGACAAGGGTGTCACACACTTCACGCATTGGTTCCAACCTTTGACGGGAATAACCGCCGAGAAGCATGACTCGTTCATCTCCCCTGCAAAGGGTGGCGGCGTCATTATGGAGTTCAGCGGCAAAGAACTCATCAAGGGCGAGCCGGACGCAAGCTCCTTCCCGAGCGGCGGACTTCGTGCGACATTTGAAGCAAGAGGCTACACGGCGTGGGACCCGACGTCCTATGCGTTCATCAAGGACGGTATACTTTGTATACCGACGGCCTTCTGCTCCTACAACGGCGAATCACTCGATAAGAAAACTCCACTTCTCCGCTCTATGGAAGTGCTCAACAAACAGGGGCTTAGACTTCTCCACTTGTTTGGCAGAAAGACGGAGCGTTTGAATGCATCTGTCGGTCCTGAGCAAGAATATTTCCTTGTGGACACCGCAGTGTTTGAAAAGCGCAAAGACCTGTTCTTCACAGGCAGAACGTTGTTCGGCGCACGCCCTCCAAAGGGACAAGAGCTCAACGACCACTATTTTGGCGCAATCAAGCCGAGAGTTGTGGCGTATATGAAGGAGCTTGACGAAGAACTTTGGAAGCTTGGCATCCTTGCCAAAACCAAACACAACGAAGTTGCGCCTGCACAGCACGAACTTGCACCAATCTTTTCAACAACAAATGTATCAACAGATAACAACCAGCTTACCATGGAGATTATGCAGAAGGTTGCCAGAAAGCACGG
>DBVQ01000091.1:23780-23935 GCA_002308155.1 Christensenella sp. UBA1260 | reverse complement strand
ACTCGCGCACGAGGTGAGTTATGATACTCGAAGCAAAAGGAATAACAAAAGACTTTTCAAATGGAGAAGTGAACACAAGAGTCTTGAAGGGCATTGATTTTAAGGTCGAAGACGGCGAGTTTGTTGCTGTCGTCGGCGAGTCCGGCTCGGGCAAA
>DBVQ01000091.1:14478-23695 GCA_002308155.1 Christensenella sp. UBA1260 | reverse complement strand
GTTCGCCTTTGTCTATCAATTTGACAACCTTGTCGGCAACTTGACCGTTTATGAAAACATCGTGCTTCCGCTCGTCCTTGACAAGCAAAAGGAGAGCGCATACAAACAGCACGCGATTGATGTCGCAGAGTATTTGGGCATTGGGGACGCTCTCAAAAAATATCCTTCTCAACTCAGTGGAGGTGAACAACAACGTGTGGCAATTGCTCGCGCACTTGTGACAAACCCAAAAGTTATATTCCTTGACGAGCCTACGGGCAGCCTTGACAAAGAGCGTGGCAAACAGGTCATGGAACTTTTGAAAACAATCAACAAAGAAAAGGGCGTCGCGCTTGTCATGATCACTCACTCGCAGGCTCACGCGGAATACGCAAGCCGTATCGTCAAGATGGAAGACGGTTTGCTTGGCTAAAACATTATGCTGAAACTGGCTCTTAGAAACATAAAATCAAAACCATGGCGCACAGTCGCAACGGTGCTGGGTATCGCAGTTGCTGTAGCGATGATTTTTGCCATGCTTTCTTTTAAGGGCGCAGTTTATGACTATATCAGTGCAAGCGAGACCTCGGTGGCGGGGAGCAGTGATATCAAGATTGCAACTCAGTCCAGTTCGGACAGAATAACAACAGTCACGCCTGAGCTTCAAAACCTTGAAGGGATTGAGAGTATAATTCCGTCCTTGTATCTATATGCACAGATTGGCGACGAATACGTACAGGCACGCGGATTTGAGACGGGCTCGCTTGAAAAACTGCAAAATATTGAAGTTCAGAGTGGACGTCTTGACGCGCTCAATGTCGACGACGTCATAATATCCGAGGCGGCGGCAAAGCATTTCGGTGTCAAAGTCGGCGATCAAATTGAACTTGTTCTTGGCGAAAAGAAGACAAGGGTATTTGTCGGTGCAATTGCAAAGAATACAGGGTATTTTGTTGACGATTCGCCGTATCTCATCCTTGGCAATGTGGAAACAATTTCCAAACTCGTTTTCAGCACGGGACAATTCTTCAACGAAATATACATCAAAGTCGCAAGCGGGGCAGATGTCAACAGCGTGATTGCAAATATCAAAGCTCTTGACGCCTACAAGGATATGCAGGTGGAACTCTCGCACGACTTAAAGTATATTGATGAGCAGACGACTGCGCTCACTGCGCCTGTCGTGCTTGCTGGGGCGGCAGTGCTTGTGCTTGCCGTCGTAATAGTTGCCTTTTTGTTCCTCATCAGCGAAAAGGACAAAATCGACTATATTTCAAGGCTTCGCATCGTCGGCGCAACAAACGAGCAAATCTTTGGCGTGCTGATGATTGAAAGCGGAATAATCGCATTCATTGGCGGACTTGTCGGCTCGGCACTTGCGCTTGGCGTATTTGCGCTCATCATAAAGCTTACGCTCAAAACAATGGTGGCGAGTGTGAGTGCGTTGTATCTCTTTTTGGCGGCAGTGATTGGCATTGCGAGCGCGGTGCTCAGTTCGCTTTTGCCGATTGTGAGAGGGCTCAAAGGCACGATAAGACAAAACCAAACATCGGGGCAAAAACAGTCAAAACTCGGTTTTGTTTTGCCGATTGTGCTGTGTGCGCTTGCGGTTGCCAGTGTGCTTGTTGAGTGCTTGGTGGAGAGCCTCACGCCATACTTTGCAATCGTCAGTTTGGTGCTTGTGCTCGCGACATTGTTCACGGCATCTCCATACGTTTTGAAGGGCGTTTCGCGTCTATGTTCAAAGGTATCTTCGCCAAGTGTAAAGACGGCATCCACAACCTTGCCGAGAGAGAAAAGATTTGCGCGTTCCACATCCATTTTGACAGTGGGTGTGGCAATCAGCGTCATGCTGTTTATGGCATGGAATATCACGACAACGGTGTTTGACAGCTACATCAAAAACTTTGAAAATTTTGTGTTTGTGTCCAACATAAAGGCTGATGTCCCTGTTGAGGATTTCAAGACTTTGGACGGCGTCCAAGACGCAACAAAAATGGTGTGGCAAAAGAGCGAAATAAAGGGCGAAAACTTTGAAAAGACAGTCCACTTGCTTGGCTCATATGATACGCTTGATATGATAAACTTTGAGTTTATCACACCAAATCAAGACGTTAAAGCGGCGATTGCGCCGGAAAACAGCGAAGACAAATACACTGACAAGCCACTTGCGGTTGTGGATATTTCGCTCCAAAAGCTCTATGGAGCAAAGCTTGGCGATGAGCTTGATTTGCTTGTTGAAAACAAGACTGTGAAGGTGAAAATCGCAGGCTTTGTGAAGCACAATTTGTTCAACGGCAACTATATCATAATGTCAAGTGAAGCGCTCAAAAAGGCATGTGTTGAAGTTGACACGGTGCTCGTTGTATCATCGGCAGACGTCAAGAAAACCGTGGGCAGTATAAAAGAAAAATATGCAAGCCGCAACTACTATGTTGTGGATGCTTTGGAAGCATACAGATGGGACAAGGAGAGCACCTCCGCCGTCTTTGATTTGGTGGGTACGCTCGCTGTGGTTGTGGGAGTGTTTATACTCATCGTTTCCGTGTTTGCGGCACTCGTCGGAAGAAGCGGAGAGGAGAGAGCAAGGACGGCGTTTCTCACCGCAGGTATGTCCAAAAACACCTTGCTCGCGACAGAAGTTTTGCAACATGCTCTCATCGCGCTTATGGCATTTGTGTTGGCGTTTGCGGCATCCGTGCTACTCACGATGTCGCTCATCCACGCGCTCATGCTGTTTGGGCTCTATTTTGAGTTTGTGTACAGCGCTTGGGTGGTGGCAGTGGTTGGAGCTGTTGCGGCAGTTGCATACTCGGTTGTGCCGCTCGTGCTCAACTTCAAAAAGAATTATAAATTGACAAGAAGTTAATCGCACATAGCGAATATAAGGCAAATTATGACAAAGACCGTAAAAATCATAATCGTAATAGCAGTCGTGCTTGTGATTGCGGCGGGCGCTGTGCTCGGCGGAGTATTTGGCGCGCGCGCCGTTCAAAAGGCAAATAGGGAAAAGGCTGAAAGGCAAGCCGCCGCTCAAAGACAAGAGGCGGTTGCGTCCGTCAAGCAAAACTTCCTTTGCGGCATAAACGAAAACTGGAAGAGTGATATGACCGACGAGGAGCTCAAAGCGCTTGAAGACGCAGGCGACTATGTCGTTTTTGCTGGGTGGACAGAGTTTGCTCTGAACACATTCAAAAACTCACCTTTGCAGACGGCAAAAATCAACCTGTTTGCAGAGGCACTTGCCTCCGAAGACGGGAAGAAGTTGTTTGATGAGTTTGAAGACAATGCCGAACTGCTCATACCTCTACTTAGAAGCGTTGGGTTCTCGTCCGACGACGTGGCGTATATCGTGTATGCGCTAATTGAGGCACTCATTGAAGACGGCGCAACAACTTTGAACAGCATGAAGGACAAGCTTCAAAGCATAAGGAGCGCAACAAACGCAAGCAATGTGAATGAAAGCATCAGCACTGTAAGCGCGGAGATTGAGTATCTCACATTTACACAGGCGGAGAAGAGAGAAATATTGACCGCCGTTTCGGGTGCGGAGAGTGCAATAAAGGAGCTTGTAGCATTTGCCTATACAACGTCAATTGAAACGCTCACAAACAATATGGTTGAAGTCATTACAAGCGAGGATGGCGCACTTGCAGATATCACAAACAGCGAAATCGAGACGGTTGTCAATGCGGCTCTCATCAACGTGAGAAAGCTCAAAGCTGCTTTGACGACAGCGGAGATTGTCTCGCTCAACAATGCGATAAAGACAATCACGGACAAGTTTGACGGCAGGCTAACGACATCCAGAGTGCTTTCAAGGATTGTCAACTATGCAAAATATGTCTATATCTTCACGGATTCAATCCCGTACCTTGCGGATATGGTCATTTCGGCTTCTCATGTTGTGGACGCAGACTTCTTGAACATAGTCAGAGACTATGTTGAAAATGTGCCAGAGTATAGCAATAGGCTAAAGAACGTCAACGAACTTGTAATCTATGCTCGCGTTGAAAAGCAACTGCTTGAAAATATTGACAAGTCAGAACTTGACGCCTTGATTGAGGTGCTGGGTGCGCAGGCGGAAACGGATTATAAGCGCGCAATCCCAATCATAGCACTTGACGCAGGCGTGAATCTCATTTCTGTTGCCACCTCCGAGGAGAAGGAAGACATGGTGGAATATATGGCGCACCCTGAGCTTTGGAACGATAGTGATCTCAAAAAACTGGTTTTGGTCTGCGTAAAGTTCATACAGCTTTCTGAGTTTGAGGACGCCTACTTCAATTATATTGAAGGAAACGGTACAAGAGATTCTCTCGTTGAAAAATTGAGACAGGCGGCAAACAATTGCAGTTTCTCGTCCAGCATTGAAAACGGCGGGTTGGAAATTCCGCAAAATCCGTATGACCGTGAGAGCCAGACGGACGAGTGGTGCAAGTATTATTTGAACGCCGCAAGTGCAAAGATGGTTGAACTTATCGCGGGCAGCGGCGAAAACGAAGGGTTGCTTTCTATCGTTAAAGCGGATTTGCACCTTTCAATTGACGACTACTATGTTGAGGATTCTCCAATACGCACAAAGCTTGCCGAGTTTGCCGAAGCGCAACTGCTTGAGCCACTTCCGGACGGCGCAACAGAGCAGGAAGCACAGGCGTTTGAAGAAAATATCAATGCGTATATCACAAGCGCAAACGAGTCGCGCGTGCTGTGGGTGTATTTGCTCATTGACACGCTCTTGAAGCTCGTGAAGTGAAATTGACTTGACAAAATAAACAGAATATATTATCATTAATATACAATCAATCTAAAACAATGACGGATGTCGGAGTGTAAGACGGATGAAGAAATGAAAAGCACATTTTTCGCTACCGTTTTGCACGGTAGCGATTTTTTTGTCCACTTTGACGAATTTCGTCAAAATGTAGAAGAAAGCAGTCAAAAAGACAGATTGATTGAAATACGAAAAAATAACAAACGGGTCGAAGACCCCAAAGGAGAAAAATATGAAAAGAATCGGTGTTGTTGGAATCGTAGTCAAGGGAGACCGCAGTCTCGCACTTGAAATGCAAAAAGTCCTCAGTGACTTCGGCGATATTATCGTCGGTCGTATGGGTGTGCCAAGAGACAACGTCTCGACAATCGCACTCATCGTGGAGGGTTCACAGGAGCGCATTTCCGCTTTGACGGGCAGACTCGGTCAGTTTGACGGACTTGCTGTCAAATCTGCTCTCACAAGTTTTGAAGTCCAAGAATAAAGCACGTATCGTGTTGTGAAACAATATATAATACAAAATGAAAAATAATAAAATTGGAGCATAGATTATGAAAAAATCACTCAAAATCGTATCAATCGTGCTTGTCGTAGTGCTTACGCTCGCACTTCTCGCAACCTTTGTTGCATGCAACAAAAAATCGAATAATTCTCAAAAGTCAGATCTTCGTTTTGCGGCACCTGAGGGAACTCCTGCACTTGCAATGCTCACTTTTGCAGTGGGCAAAGCACAGATTGACGGTCACAACGTCACATACGCCGCAGTCGCTCCTGCAAATATCGGTGCAGAGATGTCTTCAAAGAGCGCGGATATCGTGATTATGCCTGTAAACGCAGGTGCAAATCTTATCCGTCAAGGTGCAGACTACAAACTCGTCAGTGTAGCAGTCGGCGGTTCGCTCTTTATGGTGGCGGGCTCAAACGAGGGTGATGCGCTTCAAGTCGCAGACGTCAAGGGCAAGAAAGTTGCTTGCATCGGCAAGACAGGCGTTCCAGGGCTTGTGTTCAGATACGTGATGAAAGCAAACGGTATCGGCATGATAGAGTCAGGCGACCCAAATGAAAACCAAGTGTTCGTTCAATACGTTGCGGACGGTGTGGCGGCAAGGACTCTCCTTGTTGATGGTCAAGTNNCATCGTCGTGGGTGAGCCGGCTGCAACCGCAACCAAGAGCTCCCTTGGCAAGACAAGAGAACTTGATATGCAAGCGGCGTATGCTGCGGCAAATGCGAACAACGGAGACACATATCCGCAAGCAGGCCTCTTTGTAAGAACATCTCTTGCAAATGACGGCACGTTTATGGCGGACTTGTTTGGAAAACTTGAAGCCAACAAGACGTGGGTGAGTGCACACGCAAGCGAAGTGACGGCAAAGGCAAAGCAACTCTATGAGAGCGCTGCATTCCCGGCACCTGCTATTGCACGTTGCGCTATTGACGGTTCAAGACTGAATATTGCAAAACAATCCGAAATCATCGCTTTCCTCAAAAACGTTATGCCAAAGGATGCCCAAGGCAACGACATCGACTGGGACAGCGCAAAAGACAGAATCTTTGGATAATCAACATTTATGACAAACAAACTCGAACTGAAACTTGACAAAACGCAGGCAAAGCGCATTGTGGAGAATATTGTCTATCCGCTCATTGCGCTTGGGCTTGCGCTTGCCGTTTGGGCGATTGTTGCCAAGATCAAGGACAATCCGCTCGTGCTTCCGATGCCGGACGTCGTGCTTGAACGCTTTTTCAAACTGGGCGGTGAAGACGGCTTTTGGCTTGCGGTGCTTGCAAGCATACTGAGAACGCTTATTGCGTTTATCACGTCTTTTGCGGTTGCGTTGCTGTTTGCAACGCTTGGTGGAGTGTTCAAGCCTTTCCACCGTATTATGTCGCCGCTCGTGACGATACTGCGTGCAGCACCGACGGTCGCTGTCATACTCATCATGTACGCTTTCGTTCACAACACCACGATGGCTGTGCTTGTGGGCTTTCTCATCGCTTTCCCAATCATGTACTCGGCGTTTTACAGTGCGATTGTGGGCGTGGACAGAGACCTCGTTGAAATGGCAAAACTCTATAATGTTTCGCCTGTCAACCGCATAAGATTTGTGTATCTGCCGTCTATTGCCAATACGCTTTTTGACACGTCCAAATCCACGCTCTCTCTCACATTCAAAGTGGTTGTAGCGGCAGAGATTTTGACAAGCGTGGCGCGCAGTGTGGGTGGCAAAATACAGACCGCTTATGCCTCGTTTGAGGTGGCTTACCTTCTTGCATGGACGCTTGTTGCAATTGTTTTCAGCTTTGTGCTTGAAGGGCTTGTGGTGCTTGCAAAGAAGATTTGGGAGGTGGCAAGATGAGCGGAATTATACTTGAAAACCTTGGTGTAAAGTATGACGACAAAGTCATTTTTGACGGCTTCAATCTTGAACTTTTTGAGCACAAAATCAGCGTGATTTTGGGCGGGAGCGGTGTTGGCAAGACGACGCTTTTGAACGCCATTGCAGGGCTCAAAGACTATACAGGAAGCATCAAAACAGATGAGGCGGGAGTGAGCTATATTTTTCAAAAAGACAGGTTAATNNATAAAAACCTTGATTTGATATTAAAGGCTCAGATCAAAGACAAAAAAGAAAGGCGTGAAAAGATTGAGAATATGCTTGCACTGCTTGAAATCGGAGACATCAAAGACAAGTTTCCAACCGAGATAAGCGGAGGGCAGGCTCAGCGCGTCGCAATGGCAAGAGCGTATCTGTATGACAGTGACATCTTGCTTCTTGACGAACCGTTCAAAGCACTTGACACATCGCTCAAAGCAAGACTTCTTAAAGCACTTGTTGAACTCAATGAGAAGTCTCCAAGGACAATAGTCTTTGTGACACACGCAATTGACGAGTGTCTCCTCACNNGACGAATATTTTGTGCTCGGCAAAGGGGAAGGCGAAGAAGTGAAGGTTGTGGCAAACGGCGCAATTGAAAGCGACAAACAATCCCGCTCCTTGAAGGATGAAGATTTGGCTGAAGTCAGAGAAAAACTTTTGACCGCTTTACTCTAATCTTCAAATTGTTTTTGAAAATCGCTTGACTTTGGTCTANNCACTTTATATAATAAAGAAACTTTATGTCATATACGCATAGTTTGGTGCGTGTGGGTGTAAAAATCAAGTTAGGAGAACAAAAATGAAAGAAGGTATCCATCCAGAGTACCATGACGTCACAGTCATCTGCGCTTGCGGAAACACTTTCCAAACCGGCACAACGAAGAATGTGAAGGAACTCAGAGTTGAAATCTGCTCCAAGTGCCATCCATACTTCACAGGCAAGCAAAAACTTGTTGACACCGGCGGACGCGTGGACAAATTCAAAAAGAGATACAATCTCGACTAACAAAAAAAATTGCGGACAGTGTCCGCATTTTTTTTATTTTTCTGCGCGCGAGAAATATATTTTATATTTTAATACAATTTTAACTTTACTTGCGTACAATTTCCGTATAAAATGGAAAATAGCAGATTGTCTCACTTTGAAACGGAGATTATATGAAAAAAGACAAAGAGCAAAAGAAAAAACTCAAAAAGGATAAAATCGCGTGCAGGACGTCCATAGGCGGGCAAGCGGTGCTCGAAGGCGTGATGATGAAAGGCTCACGCTCGGTTGCGACTGCCGTGCGTTCGGCGACGGGCGAAATCACCGTTGAAAACAAATATACAAAGAGTGCAAAGGAGCGCAATTGGTTTTTGCGTCTCCCGTTTGTGCGCGGCGTTGTCAACCTTGTCACTCAACTTTTCCAAGGCACGGGCATTATGATGCGCTCCGCCGAAGTCTATGGAGACTTTGCCGAGCCGAGCAAGTTTGACAAATGGATGTCCGACAAACTCAAAATCAACCCGATGAGCATCATTATGACCTTTTCGGTCATACTTGGCATCGCAATTGCAATCGGTCTCTTTGTGTTTTTGCCAAACTTCCTTGCGGGGCTCATCTGCGACAATATTGGAGTGATCAATGAGAGCGGCCTCAAGAGCCTTTGGTACAGCCTTATTGAGGGAGGCATTATGCTTGTGATTTTCATATCATACATTTTGCTTGTTTCAATCATGAAGGATATTCGCAGAGTGTTTATGTATCACGGGGCGGAGCACAAAACGATTGCGTGCTACGAACATGGCCTTGAACTCACCGTTGAAAACGCAAGGACGATGAAGCGTGAGCATTCTCGCTGCGGCACGACCTTCCTCTTTTTTGTCATCGCGGTCAGCATTATGGTGTTTGTGCTCATCAACTTTATGCTTGAAAAGTGCGGACTGCTTGTGTCAACTGACACAATCAATGCAAATGCTACTGTTGTCAAAATTGTCAATGCGCTCATAAGACTTGGCTTCAAGCTTTTGTTCTTGCCGGTTGTTGCCGCTGTGTCATATGAACTTTTGAAACTCCTTGCAAAGAGTGATTGCCTCTTCGTGCG
>DBVQ01000091.1:4255-14434 GCA_002308155.1 Christensenella sp. UBA1260 | reverse complement strand
GACGATATGCTTGAAGTTGCAATCGTAGCTTTCAAGACCGTGCTTGAAATGGAGCAAAACGACAACGTGCCTGAACAGCAGTTCAAAATCAGTGTGCCGTATGGAGTGGCGAGAAGTCGCTTTGAAAAACTTGCTCCGTCCGCGGACGAGGCGGATATTGATTGGTTGTTTGTGGAGATTGCAGGCTGCAAGCGCAGTGAGGTCAAAGACCTCAAAGTCTTGACAAAAGAGCAATACGACGCGGGCGAAATCATTGCAAAGAAGATGGCAAATGGGCTTCCTTTCCAATACGCAATCGGCAACGCAGATTTTTATGGAGTAAAAATTGCAGTAAACCAAAATGTGCTTATCCCTCGCCCTGAAACCGAGGAGCTTGTTGAAAAGGCAATTGATTTTGTCAAGGAAGGAGCAAGCGTATTAGACCTTTGCACAGGCAGTGGCGCAATTGCAACCGTAATTGCTTTGAAGACGGGTGCAAAAGTCATTGCATCCGACGTGAGCGCGCCTGCGCTTGACGTTGCGCGCGCAAATGCTTTGAACAACGGCGTAAAGATTGACTTTGTGCTTTCTGATATGTTTGAAAAGATTGAAGGCAAGTTTGACGTCATTGTGTCAAATCCGCCGTATATTCCGTCAAAGGACATTGAGACACTGGACGCAAAGGTCAAAAACTTTGAGCCGAGACTTGCTCTTGATGGCGCAGAGGACGGGCTCAAATATTATCGCATTATCGCAAAAGACCTTGACGAGCACCTTGAAGAAGGCGGCGTTTTCCTTTGCGAGTTTGGCATTGAACAAGCGGAAGCAATAAAGGACATATTCAAAGAATATGACGTTGAAATATTGAAAGATATTGAAGGCAAAGACAGAATCGCGGTGGTGAAAAGAGCATGAAGATAACTGACGGTATGCTGAATAAGCTCGAAAAAATCAAATCGCGCTATGAAGAGGTCGGCGAGATGCTCGGCGACCCGCAGGTCATATCCAATCAAAAGGAGTTCAAGGCACTCTCAAAAGAGCATAGCGACTTGTCTCCTATTGTGGAGATTTATGAGAGATACAAAAAGCATAAATCCGAGTTTGACGACTGCGAGGAGATGATTTCGCTTGAAACCAACCTTGACATGAAGGCTATGTTCAAGCAGGAACTTGACGATCTTCGCGAAGCGTTGGACAAAGACGGGCAGGACCTCAAAATCGCGATGCTGCCAAAGGACCCAAACGAAAACAACAATGTCATTATGGAAATTCGCGCAGGTGCAGGCGGAGACGAAGCCGCACTTTTTGGGACGGAACTCATGAAGATGTATCGCCACTATGCAGACTTAAACCACTGGAAAGTTGAAGAAGTCAACATGAACTACACCGAACTCGGCGGCGCAAAGGAACTCGTGTTTATGATTACGGGAAGTGGCGTCTATGGCAAGCTCAAGTTTGAGAGCGGCGTGCATAGAGTCCAGCGCGTGCCGGAGACGGAATCACAGGGCAGAGTGCACACTTCAACGGTGACGGTTGCGGTGCTTCCTGAGGCAGAGGATGTGGAAGTCGTTCTCAATGAGAACGATATCAAGGTTGACACCTATCGTTCGGGCGGCGCAGGCGGACAGCACGTCAACAAGACGGAGAGTGCAATCCGCATGACTCACTTGCCGACAGGCATCGTCGTTGAGTGCCAAGACGAGCGCAGTCAAATCAAGAACAGAGAAAAGGCGCTCAAAGTGCTCAAATCCCGTGTCTATGATTACTATCAATCGCAGGCGGAAAAGGAATACGCCGAAAACCGCAAGGCACAAGTCGGCACGGGCGACAGAAGCGAGCGTATAAGGACATACAACTTTCCGCAAGGCAGAGTGACAGACCACCGCATCGGGCTGACGCTCTATAGCCTTGACAAGTTTATGCTCGGCGATATGGACGAAATGATATCCGCACTTCAAATCGCCGTACAAAACAAGTTGCTTGAAAACGTTGAGGACTAACTAACGGCAACAGTTTGTAAGAACAGAATAATATAATAAAAAGGCGAAGCCTTCAGAACAAATTGTTGGAAAATGTGGAAGATTAAAAGCAAGTTTGAAGACTGAAAAGAGTCGTATAAAAAGGCGAAGCCTTCGAAGTCTTCGAAGTCATAAAAAAGGGGCTTGAAATATTTTTGTTTTATATATACAATATATATAGAACAACTTGGAGGTGCTTATGATTAAACTCATCACAGGTGCAAAGGGAACAGGCAAAACCAAAATCATCATAGATATGGCAAACGACAACGTCGAGACCGCCAAAGGCGACATCGTCTTCTTGACGGATACAGACAGATATATGTATTCTCTCCGCTATCAAGTGAGAGTCATAAACGTTGACAATTTTTTGAAACGCGGCGATGCACCAATCAGTGAAGAGTCGCTCATCGGCTTTATCAAAGGAATCCTCGCGGGCAACCACGACATCGAAACCCTCTACATAGACGGAGCACACAGAATGCTCGGCAAGAAAATCAGTGAAATGGAAGATTTCTTTACGGACATCTATGCAATCGGCAAAGATACAGAGACAAAGTTTGTGCTTACGGTCAGCGAGGACGAGGACAATTTCCCTGAGTTTTTGAACAAGTATCAAAAAGAGGGCTGACAAGCTCAAAGGGAAACCGCTGTTTTTGAGCGGATTAAAACAATGATAGGGGGCGGCGGAATACTTTTCCGTCGTCTTTCAGGACTATGGATGACAAATTGTGGAGCGAAATAGCGGCTTGCGACAGTGCAAAGCGCATACGACTTATCCTTGAAAAATGCTTTTCAACGAGCGTTGATGAGGACGTGCTCCAATCGGTTTGCGATTTCCCGATAGTTGAGATTGAGGACAACTTGTTTGTACTTGAACTTGAACGCGCAGGGATGTTTGTGTCAATAGACACAAAGCAAATGTCTTTTGTCATCGCCGCCGTCTTTGCATCGGCGTACATGGACTTGGACATTGATGGCAAAATAAATATGTTTTTGCCAAATGACAAGGACTTAGTTTGCGGGGCGGTGCTTGCAAGGGACTTGGGTGTGCCGATTGACATATTTGTTGGCGCAGACGAGGACAAAGAAGAAGAAAAAGCGTGCTTCATCGGCATAGACAAAAAGGCAGTCGGTGAGATAATCAAGGATTTCAGCGACTTTGACGACTATGTGTTTGACCCGATTTCCGCTTTGGCGGCAGGGGCGTTTGCCTGTGTTGAAGAGGACGTTGAAGATATGCCGTCCGTCATAGTGTCCGTGGCGAGCCCAATGCAGTATGCAAAGGAAGTTATCTCCGCTTTGGGCGTAAAGGCGAGAGACGAGCAAGAGGCAAAGAGAAAGCTCGAAGAGCTTTTTGCCGTTGATATGATAGAATAATAATTTGGCAACGAATGGCTATAGGAGTTGTTATGGCAGAAATAAACGATAAAAACATACCTCAAAAGAAAGTCGTGTACAGCGCTTTGAAACCGACGGGCGATTTGCAGCTCGGCAACTATATCGGCGCGGTCAAAAACATGGTGAAGTTGCAGGACGAATACAACTGCATCTACACGATTGCAGACATGCACAGTATAACTGTGGAGAACGTTCCGGCAGACCTTCGCCGCAGAACGTACGACTTTATGGCACTTTTCCTTGCGGTGGGACTTGACCCTGAAAAGTCAATCTTGTTTGTGCAATCGCACGTGCCTCAGCACGCGGAACTCGCATGGGTTTTGAACTGCTACACGCAGTTTGGTGAGGCAAGCCGAATGACGCAATTCAAGGAAAAGAGCGCAAAGAACCCCGAGAACGTAAACCTCGGGCTGTTTGCCTATCCAACTCTTATGGCGGCGGACATACTGCTTTATCAAGCGGACTTGGTGCCGATTGGTAAGGACCAAAAGCAACACCTTGAGCTTGCTCGTGACATTGCACATCGTTTCAACACGGTGTATTCGCCGACGTTTGTCGTGCCGGACGGCATATTCTCCAAGCACGGCGCGAAGATTTACAATCTTCTTGACCCGACCTCCAAGATGGGCAAGACGGATGACAACACAAACGGCGTAGTGTTTTTGCTTGACGATGCGGACACGATTATGCGCAAGTTCAAACGTGCCGTCACGGACTGCGATACCGACATAAGATTTGACGAGTCAAAGCCGGGCATTTCAAACCTCATCACAATCTATTCGGTTGTAAGCGACAAGACTGTTGAGGCGGTGGAGAAGGAGTTTGAAGGCGTGTCATACGCCGATTTCAAACTCAAAGTCGGCGAGGCTGTCGTTGAATATTTGAAGCCGATTCAAGCAAAATACAATGAGCTCATAAACAACAAGGATTATCTCCTTGAAGTTATGAGAAACGGCGCGGAAAGAGCGAGTCGTATCGCAAACAAGACGCTTTCAAAGGTCTATCGCAAAGTCGGCTTTGTTCAACTGCCATAAGCGGCTAAAAATCTTGAAATAGGAAACAATTATGTTTGGCTACGTCATACCCGACAAGGACAATATGCTGATAAAAGACTTCAACGTCTTTCAGTCGTTTTATTGCGGGCTGTGCAAGACTCTACACAAAACGGGCAGTGAAGTGACAAGGCTTTGCACCAACTATGACGTGACATTTTATAGCGTGCTCATGCATGAGCTGACAAAGACTCCCGTGCAGTTTGCGCGCAAGATGTGCGTGTATAACGGCAAAAAGAAGGTCATCGTACTGCCTGACGAATTGTCGCTCAAAATGGCGGATCTTGCCGTATTGCTCGTCTACTACAACTTGAAAGATGACGTGGCGGACGGCAAAAAGCTGCGTGCGCCTCTTGCGTGGAGGCTATGGGCAAGAAAGAGAAAGGCGGCAAGAAATATGCCAAAAATCGACGCCATGATGCGCGAACAGTTTGGGCTTCTTGCAAAACTTGAAAAGGAAAACTGCGACAGCATAGACAGAGTTGCGGACACTTTTGCAAGTCTCATGAGGGACATAACGCGCGTGCTCATTGAAGAGGATGAAAGCCAAAAATCCGCAAAATCCGACCAAAACATAGAGGGTGAAATCAAGGTTTTGAGCGTGGAAGAAAAGCGAGACATTGATGACTTCACCTACAACTTGGGACGCCTCGTCTATCTCATGGACGCAGTTGACGACCTTGAAAAAGACAGCAAAAAAGGCAACTACAATCCGCTCATAGTAAACTATGGCAAATGCAACGAAAAGGCAGATTATCTTGCCAAAAACGCAGATGAACTGTCGTTTTTGCTCAAATCAACTTACAACAAAATGGTGGGAGCATACAACCATATGGACGTAAAAATGTATGAAGGCGTGCTCTCAAACACGATATATCTTGGGATAGATATGCAGATTGAAAGACTGCTAAAAGGAGACAAAAAATGCCAAATAACCCGTTTGTGATTCTCGGAGTGTCTGAATCGGCAAGTCAAAGCGAAATACTTGATGCCTACAAGGCAAAACGCTCTTTGCTTCAAGAGCATCTTTTTGACGCGGGCGAAGCGGGCGATACAGCCGCAAGAAAGATAACCGAACTTGACGATGCTTATCAACGTGCAATGGAAATTGCACTTGAAAGGGCAACCGTTTCAGGCGAAGGCGAATCCACATTTGATGCGGTCAAGCAGGCAATTCGCGCAAAAAATCCTGAGGATGCTCAAAGGGCACTTGACGATATCTCCAACCGCTCGGCAGAGTGGCACTATTATCAGTCGGTCGTCTTTTATGAAAAGAACTGGCTCAATGACAGCAAGAAACAACTTGAAATCGCGCTCTCAATGGAGCCTTCAAACGAGAAATACAGCCGTGCGCTTGAAAACCTCAAAAAGAAGATTGACGGCTCGCGCCCTTATGACAACAACGGGGCAAACGATGTTTATCATCAATCCACTCAGCAGGGTGGCGATGGAAGGACATATCGTCAAAGACAACGCGGGGATGCAGCGGACGGTTGCTGTGCCGCGTGTCAAGCACTTTGGTGCGCAGACTGTTGCTGTGAGTGTATGGGCGGCGACCTCATTCGTTGTTGCTGACAACAAGATGCCGAGTCTTCGGCATCAATTTTTTAAAAGAACAAAATGGCAAAAAATAGCAAAATCAAAATAACCCGTCAAGGTGCGATATACAGAGTTGCGCTTGCGGGGATAAGCGCCGCACTTGCGCTGCTGCTTGTGTGGCTGAGCGTAATTGCAAGATACGGGACGCTTGGATTCTTTGCGGCGGCAGGGCTTGTGCTCATGATTCCGCTCAGCAAAAAATACTATGTGTCCAGCGTATTTGCATATGCCGTTTCCGCGGGGCTCAGCGTGCTTGTCGGCGACCTTGCAAGCGTAATGGGCTACATCTTGTACTTCGGACCAATGGCAATTCTGCTCGGCATTTTTGTCAACAAAAACGTCAAGTGGTTTGTGTCTCTGCCCGTGCAAATTGCATATGCTGTCGGTATGCTCGCGCTCTTGTATTTTGTGTTTGGAAGCGTCATATTGCACTATGAAAGTTTGATGGATATTGAGTTTTGGGTCTTTGCACTTATAGGCACTCCGGTGCTCATTGCAATAAACCTCATTTTGGAGCTAGCATACACCAAAATTGTGCCCAGTGTTTCAAAGGTGCTACGTGATGACGAAAACGCAGAAAACAGGCAATCTAACCCACTCAATCAGCCCGAAAATGACGACGAAAATCCGTTTGAAGAACTGGATGCCTATATAGTCCCAACACCAAAAAAAGACGAAGCAAACAGACCCGAAAATATAGACGAAAAAGAGGAAGAAAAATGAAGAACATTGCACTTGCAAGCAGAACCAAAATTGAGGTGAGATTTGCGGAAAACTTGAAGGATTTGAGAAAGCGCAAAGGACTCTCACAAAAGGAACTCGCGGACATCATCGGTGTTGACCAACGTACAGTCAGCGCATGGGAGACAAAGACCGCCGAGCCGAGCCTTGATATGCTCGCAACGCTGTGCGAACTATTCAACGAAACTTTTGATGGTTTACTTGGCTAATTTGTAGTATTTTTGAGTTTGCGTCCCAAATGGGACGCATTTTTTATTTGTTGCAGAAACAGTTGCTGGTTGTTGTGGTGGAGCTGTTTGCGTCCGTGCCGTCGGCATCCTCCAAATTGTTGGTGAGCGTGAGCGCGAGAAGTATTGAAATCATAACATATGCCTCACGCGTGCTGACTTCGCCGTCGCCGAAGAATGCAAGCATAACGAGAAGCAAAAAAAGATACCAGTTGTCCTCAAACATACTGCCTCCAATAGACTTTTTTACACAATATGCGACACAAATCTTGGAAGTGAAACATTTTTTGCGGCGGGAAGGAAAGTATAATCAAGTTATGGACAACATCATTGACGAACAGACGGAAGAGACCGTCATAAAATATATTCCACGCAACGCAACACTCAATGCGCTTGCGGAGTTCTTTTCGGCGTGCAGCGACGTCACCCGCGCAAAGATAATTTGCGCTCTCGCCATAAGCGAAATGTGCGTGGGGGATTTGAGCAGAATTTTGAACATAAATCAAACCACTTGCTCACATCAGCTTAGGCTTCTTCGCGCCGCGGACATTGTCAAACAGCGTCGCGATGGCAAAATCATTTATTATTCGCTCAAAAACCGCAAAATTGAAAACGTTTTGCTGGCGGGAGTGGACTTTTTGAATCTTTGATACGGCACAGATTGTATCTCGCGCGCCTGCCGTACGCAAAATATATTTTTTATTTTAAATACAAGTTTTTTATTTACTTTTTGCGCCACGTTTGGGTATAATAGTCGCATGGTTGATTTTAAGGCAAAACTAAAAGACGTACCAACTAATCCGGGCGTGTATTTCATGCTCGACAAGGACGGCGAAATAATCTACGTTGGCAAGGCGAAAAACCTGAAAAACAGGCTTCGCTCTTATTTTTTCAACCTTGCAAACCGTACGGCAAAAGTTATGGCTATGCTTGAACACGTCGATGACTTCCGCTATATCATCTGCGCAAGTGAAGTCGATGCGCTCATGACGGAGAACAATCTCATCAAAAAGCACAAGCCGAGATACAACATCTTGCTCAAGGACGACAAGGCATATCCGTTTTTAAGAATTGATATGAGAGAGCCGTATCCAACCGTCAACCTCGTGCGCAAACTCAAAAACGACGGCGCAAAGTATTTCGGGCCGTATATGCAGTCCGTAAATATCAAAGATATTTTTGACCTCATACACACGGCGTTTCAGGTGAGAGATTGCAAGCGCGATATGTCAAAACCGTCTCGTCCGTGCCTCAGCAAGCACTTGGGCAGATGCCTTGCTCCTTGCGCTCGTGAAGTCAGCGAGCAAGAATACAAGGCGGAGATGCAAAAGGTCATAGAGTTCTTACGCGGCAACGACAGGGAAGTCGAGAAGATTTTGCGCGAGAAGATGCAGGCTTTTGCGGAGCAGGAAAACTTTGAAGTCGCTTTGAACTATCGCAACAAACTTGCGGTTTTGGACAAACTTGTGCGCAAGCAAGTGAGCTCGCTCCCCAAAGATTTCAATCTTGATATATTCGCATTTGAGTCAAACGGAGTCATCTCAACCGTCAATATGCTCGTCGTGCGCGGCGGCAAACTCGTGGGCGGTGAAAACTTTACGGTGAGTACGGCAGATGAGGACTTGTCCTCATACATCTATCAATACTACGTCAACAATCCGCCTCTTGCGGACGAAATCGTCACGGACAACGTGGAAGATATGGCGAGCCTTGAAAGCGCTGTGTCCGCACTCTCCGCACATACAATTCGAGTCGTCGAGCCAAAGCAGGGCGTGAGAAGACAACTTCTTGACCTTGCGCACTCCAACGCCTACGACGCTATGACCAAACACGGCACTCAAGACGAGCGCAAGATTTTGCGCACGGAAGGGGCTGTCAAACAGCTCGGCGAAATCCTCGGCATGAAGACGTTGCCTGTGAGAATGGAGTGCTATGATATTTCGCATATCTCGGGCACGGACAAGGTGGCGAGTATGGTCGTGTTTGAAAACGGCTCGCCAAAGAAGTCGCACTATAGAAAGTTCAAAATCAAGACCGTTGAAGGCAACAACGACTTTGCAAGTATGAAGGAAGTGCTCACGAGGCGTCTCAACAGGTTGAACGACGAGGATGAGAGCTTTTCATCCATACCGGATTTGCTCGTCATAGACGGCGGCAAAGGGCAACTTGCATACGCAAAAGAGGCGCAAAGAGAGACGGGAAGAGAGGACATTGCGATAATCTCTCTCGCGAAGCGAGAGGAGGAAGTTTTTCTCGGCAGCGACCCGTCCTCGCCTGTCATACTGCCAAAGGACAGCGTGGCGCTTCAACTTTTGCAACGCATAAGGGACGAGTCCCACAGGTTTGCAATCACTTTCCATAGGAACTTGCGCAGCAAGCATCTCAGCGAGAGCGTGCTCAAAGATATTGAAGGCATAGGCCCAAAGAAATCCGCGCTTCTCATCAAAGAGTTTGGCTCGGTTGAGGAGATAAAACTCAAAACACCTGAGGAGATTGCGCGCCTTGACGGGTTCACTGTCCAGTCGGCAAAAAAACTGCTTGACGCGCTCTACGAAAAAAAGCGGTAAACGAAACGTGTTTGCTATTGCAAAACGGCAATTATTGTTCTACAATAATTTATAATACAATTCCGCCATATATTGAAATGTGAGCATATATGACGAAATTGCAGTGAAATCCCATGTCCCGTACGCAAAAATGAGCGCAAGTTTGCTTTCAACTTTTAGGGGCGGTGGGGTGATTGAACACATGTTTGCGCCAAAGAGTGCGCAAGAGGCGACAAGGCTGCTTGCGATGTTTCATAGCGCAGGCGAAACGCCCGTCTTGTTGGGTGGCGGCTCAAACGTACTGATTGCGGACGGAGAGGTCAAAACTCCCGTCTTGCTCACAAGATATTTGGACAAAATCCGCATTGCAAACGGCTGTGTGTTTTGCGAATGCGGGGCAAATGTGTCGGCTGTCACAAGACTTGCGAGAGAATACAATCTCGGCGGACTTGAGTTTTTGACGGGCGTACCGCTGACCATAGGCGGAGCGGTCAAGATGAACGCCTCGGCATTTGGGCGGCAGATTTTTGATTTTGTTGAGAGCGTGTTTGTTTTTTCGCGTGCGTGCGGCGTGCAAGAGTGCGAATATGCGCATATATGCGAGAAAGAGCGCGCG
>DBVQ01000091.1:1995-4209 GCA_002308155.1 Christensenella sp. UBA1260 | reverse complement strand
CTGAAGCTTGAAAGCATTGACAAAAGCGTATCGCTTGCAAGCGCAAGAGAATACTTGTCAAAGCGGCGTGCAAAACAGCCCCTTGAACACTCGCTTGGAAGCGTGTTCAAAAACTGCGATATACCTGCCGGCAAACTCATTGAGGAATGCGGGCTAAAAGGGACGCAGATCGGCGGGGCGAAGATAAGCGAAAAGCACGCAAACATAATCGTAAATACGGGCGGGGCAACTGCGAGCGACTATCTTGCACTCGTGAGGCTCTGCGAAACAGAAGTCAAAAAACAATTTGGCATACAACTTGAAAGGGAGTTCAAACTCATACAATGAAGTTTTTGGGAGATTATCACACCCATACGGTCGCCAGCGACGGACATTCCACTCTTGAACAGAACGTGGCGGCGGCAACTAAGGCAGGGCTTGAAGAAATCGTGGTCAGCGACCACGGGTTTAAGTCTATTCTTGCAAACATGACTTCCAAGAACTTTGAAAAGCAACAGGCATTTATAAATGCCGAAAAGAGCATCCGCGTGTTGCAGGGGATTGAGAGCAATATTTTGAACCCCGAGGGCGATATTGACACTCCTGACGAATATATTCGTCGTCTTGACGTTTTGACTGTTGGTTTTCACAGATACGTCAAGCCGAAGTTTATGTTTTCAAAGTTTATTTTTGTCAACGGGTTTTGTTCTACGCGCGCAAAGCGTGCGCTCGTGGACGCAAATACGTTCGCATACGTGAATGCGCTGTCAAGATACCCGATTGACATAGTTGCGCATCTCAACCACAAAGCGCCTGTGAATGCAAGACCTATTTTTGACAAGGCGAAGGAGACGGGCGCGTATGTTGAACTCAATGCAAAGCATTTGGACGCATTTTTGCCGCTCGTCAAAGACGCGATTGAAAGCGGAGTCAACTTTATCGTGTCAAGCGATGCACACAGGGCAAATGACATCGGGCAGTTTGAAGAGATTGAGAAGTTTATAAAAGAGAACAACATCCCGCTTGAACGCGTGTTCGGCATAGAGGGCAACAAGCCAACTTTCAAAGACAAGACAGATTGGAGAGGAGAAAAATGAGCGATACTTTTAAAGAGGAAGTCCAAAACGAAATTGTAAATACTCTGCCCAAAGAGACGGGCGCGCTCGTCGCTTTTCTCTCCGGCTTGACAAAGGCAGTCGGTACACTTGAAATCGTGAACAAGCGCATGAACTTGTGTCTTGCTCTCGACAGCTTTGACGAGGGAATGAAGCTTGTTGACGCTTTCAAACAGCTGTATCCCGCTGAGTTTGAGCTTGCACTGACAACGGCAAAATCCGGCTCTAAGGCGGGCAAGCAGATATGCTCACTTCAAGCACCGTACGGGTTTTCAAAGCAGATACTTGTGGACTTTGGGCTTATGAGCGTGGACGGCGACGATTTGAGTGGCTTTATAGAGGGTGCACCGAAGCACCTTTTGAAGAGCGAGGCGGGAAAGCGTGCTTTTCTTGCCGGGCTTTTCCTCGGGTGCGGGAGCGTGTATGTGCCGTCAATGTCGCAAGAGGAAGAAAAGCGCGACGGCTATCATCTTGAACTGCAATTTGACGACGAAACCTATGCGGACGATGTGGTGAAGCTCTTTGAACATTTTTCGCTGCACGCCAAGACAAGCGACAGAGGGGAGCATAGGCTTGTCTATTTCAAGGACAAGGACGAGATTGCAAAGATACTCATCTTGTTTGGGCTCACCGAGTGTGTCCTCAAATTGCAAGCGATAATCAACGAGCGTGAAACTGCCAACAGTATGAACCGCGCAATCATCTGCGAGACCGCCAATATGGACAAGACGTTTGCCGCCGCAAGCAAGCATCTGCTTGCAATAGGCAAAATCATGAACCACGGCTTGTTTGAGGCGCTGACTCCTGCACTCAAGGAAACCGCGCAAGCGCGTATGGACAATCCCGAAAGCAGTATGCAGGATTTGGCGGATTCTTTGGGAGTGAGCAAAAGTTGTTTAAACCATAGGTTAAGAAAACTGGTTGAAGTTTCAGAAGAACTTGGTGATACTGAATAAATCGGGCTTTTGCGAACGACAAACAACAACTCTTTCGGAGACGGAACTGGAGTTGCAGGGCGACGACCACTGTGAGGAGTGAGCGTACGAGCAGTACGCATCGACACGCGACGCGTTAAGCCGACAGTCCTGTGAACTGTCGGCAGCCAAAGCGAACAAGGCGT
>DBVQ01000091.1:595-1972 GCA_002308155.1 Christensenella sp. UBA1260 | reverse complement strand
AACCTTACGAAGGAGAAAGGCAACTTTATTTCAAGTTGAATGACAAAAACTTATCAATGAAAATACACAAAAGCAAGGAACAAATATGACAGACTTTGTACACCTTCATTTACACACGGAATACAGTTTGCTTGACGGTGCGGTGAGGCTCATTAAAGTTGTGCCGGATCCAAAGGATCCCAACAAGACGATAAAGCTTCATCCTCTTTCCGATGCGCTCAAAAAGCGCGGGATGACCGCCGTCGCAATCACCGACCACGGCAATATGTACGGGGCATACACATTTGTCTCGACTTTGCGCGCGGACGGAATCAAGCCTATCATCGGGCAAGAGTTTTATGTGGCGGACGATATGTACGCCAAGACGCCCGACGTGCTCAAACAGCGCTACCACCTCATTTTGCTTGCCAAAAACGAGACGGGCTATAAAAACTTGATGAAGCTCTCGTCAATGGCGTTTGTGGACGGTTTCTATATGAAACCGCGTATAGACCTCAACGTTCTTTCCCAGCACAGCGAGGGGCTTATCTGTCTGTCAGCTTGCCTTGTCGGGCAAATCCCGCACCTCATTTTGCAGGGCAAATACAACGAGGCAAAAGAGGTTGCAATCCGCATGCGCGATATGTTTGCGCCCGGGGACTTTTATATTGAACTTCAAGACCACCATCTTGACGAGGACAAAATCGTCCTTAATCCGCTCTGTCAAATCGCAAAAGAGATTGGCGTCAAAGTCGTTGCAACAAACGACGTCCACTATATTGAAAAGGAAGACGCAGACCTTCAAGACACTATGATGTGCATCACTCTCGGCTGCAAAAAGAGCGAGATGAACCCCGCGCGTTTTTCAAACGACGAGTTTTATTTGAAGAGCGGAGAAGAGATGGAAGAGCTCTTCTCGTGGTGCCCTGAGGCAATCGCATCCACAAAGGAGATTGCGGACAAGGTTGACGGCGACTATTTTGTGCTCAAACACAAGTCAATCATCCCAAAATACACTTGCAAAGAAATGGAGGATTTGGGGCTTGACGAAGCAGGATACATCCGCTATCTTGCCGAGAAAGGTCTTGCAAAAAAATACCCAAAAGTCACGCCTGAGATGCGCGAGCGTCTTGAGTATGAACTCAGCGTCATCCACAAGTGCGGATTTGACGGCTACTTCCTCATCGTGTGGGACTACGTGCACGCGGCGCAAGAAATGGGCATCCCTGTCGGTCCTGGACGTGGCAGTGGCTGCGGAAGTATCGTCGCATATTCTATCGGCATAACGGACATCGACCCACTCAAATACAACTTGCTGTTTGAGCGTTTCTTGTCGGAAGAGCGTGTCTCCATGCCTGACTTTGACGTGGACTTCTGCTTTGTTCGCCGTCAAGAAGT
>DBVQ01000091.1:0-549 GCA_002308155.1 Christensenella sp. UBA1260 | reverse complement strand
GCATATTCCACGATGAGCGCAAAGGCTGTCGTCAAAGACGTCGCGCGCGTGCTCGACGTGCCATACAACGAGGCAAACAACTGGGTCAAGGAAATCCCCGTCGGCAAAGTGCTGTTGCCTCAACTTTTGATGGAGGGGAGCGATATGTTCAGCCCCGACTTCAAAAAACTCTATGATACAAACGAGGCGGCAAAGAACTGCATTGATATCGCAATGCAACTCGAGGGTATGCCGCGCCAGACATCAATGCACGCGGCGGGCGTCGTCATCTGCAAAGACCCTGTCGTTGAGCACTGCGCTCTTTCAAGAAACGGCCCTGTCGTCACAACTCAATCTGACAAGGTTATCGTTGAAGAACTTGGGCTTCTCAAAATGGACTTCTTGGGGCTCAAAACGCTCACGGATATTGACGAGGCGCTCAAACTCATAAAAGAGGACAAGGGCATCGCGCTAGACTTCCACGAACTCGGCTATGACAACCCCGATGTTTACAAACTCATCGGCTCAGGCGACTGCGAAGCGGTGTTCCAGCTTGAAAGCGGCGGCATG
>DBVQ01000043.1 GCA_002308155.1 Christensenella sp. UBA1260 | reverse complement strand
GCAAACCATGTCGATAAGATTTTTGCGTATGCGACGGCGGCGGTGAGACGTGCAAAAAACCAAAAGAGCTTCCTCGACGAAGTCGCTATGACCTGTGGTATAAAGATTAAGGTGCTCAGCGTAGAAGAACAAGCTACGCTTGTTTATCAAGGCGTCATCAACTCTATGGACATCCCGAAAGGTTTGATTATGGAGATGGGCGGCGGCTCAACCAACCTTATTTACTACAACAGAAGAAATCTCATCCACTATGAGACGCTTCCGTTTGGCTCCGTGACACTTACGGACCTCTTCAAAAACGACGGCAGCGACCCGCAAGAGAGGACGAGAAAGATTGAGGAGTTCATTGGCGAACAACTTGACAAGGTGACTTGGCTTGACCAAGTTGAACCGGACACAGCGTTCGTCGGCGTTGGCGGTGCTTTCAGAAACCTCGGCAGAATCAGCCGTATGATAAAGAAATACCCGTTCAATATGACGCACAACTATGAACTCTCGGTTCAAGAGTTTGACAACATCTACGGAACGATAAGAAAACTTGACCTTGACAGCACAATGAAAATCAAGGGACTCTCAAGCGGACGCGCGGACATTTTCCCTAGCGCGCTTGCGGAGATGAAAGCTGTGCTTTCACGCTTTGACTTCCAAAAGATTACAATCAGTGGCTGCGGACTCAGAGAGGGTGCAATGTTCCGCTATGCAGTGCCAAGCGTAAACGAGAGACCACTCTCCGACGTGCTTGGACACTCACTCTATACGCAGATGAGATATTTTGACATCAACATCGCGCACGCAGAGCACGTTTACAACCTCTCAATTCAACTCTTCAAGCAACTCAAAGTTTTGCACAAGATGTCAAGATTGTACGTCCGCGTTCTCAAAATCGCCGCACTCTTGCATGACAGCGGCATGAGAATCAAATACTACAATCACCAGCTCCACTCAAGCTACATAATCCTCAACTCCAATCTCTACGGCGTGCCGCACAAGGATATCATCGTGGCGTCATTTGTGGCGTCTGGACACAGAAAGGTTGAGTTTGCAAAGGAAGACCTCATCAAGTACAAAGATATTCTCACACTTGAAGACGTTGAGGCAATCAAGAAACTTTCTGTCATTCTCCGCATAGCGGAGAGCTTTGACAGAAGCATGAGCGGAGTGGTCACAGGCATCAGCTGTGATGTGCTCGGCGACAGCGTCATTGTCAAGACAGAGACAGAAGACGGCAGAGATTGTTCGCTTGAAGTCAAGGACGCAATGAGCGCGGCAAGCGATTTCAAGAACGTCTTTGGCAAAAACCTTGAAATCCTATAAAGATACTTTTTACAAAGGAAACATATATGAGCAACGAAAAACCTGTTTTTATTC
Organism: Christensenella sp. UBA1260; assembly: GCA_002308155.1. Classification (GTDB taxonomy): domain Bacteria; phylum Bacillota; class Clostridia; order Christensenellales; family CAG-917; genus CAG-475. Next base: position 1,574 of record DBVQ01000043.1, on the reverse strand, counting down.
TTGCGTCAACTTCCAAAAGACGCAGCCAAATCCTCGAAGGGATGGGGATATCTTTTGATATAGTGCCGTCCAATTTTGATGAGAGCACAGTTTTTGAAAAAAGTCCACAAAAACTCGTCAAAAGATTGTCTGCCGAAAAGGCAAATACCGTCAAAAATGACAACGCAGTTGTCATTGGTGCTGATACTATTGTCATAAAAGGCACAAGAAGATTCAGCAAGCCAGAGACCGAAGATCGTGCTATTGAAATGCTCAAGCAACTCAGAGGTGCATGGCATACGGTTTATACAGGCGTCACAGTCAACTATCTCGGCAAAACGGAAACATTTGCCGTGAAATCCAAAGTTAAACTCAAAGCTTTGAGCGATGAGCAAATCGTCAAGTATGTCAAAGAGTGTCAGCCTCTCGACAAGGCGGGTGCATACGGCATCCAGGACGAAACAGTCGTTGAGGAGTATAGAGGCAGCTACACCAATATAGTCGGGCTTCCAAGAGAGAGACTGGCAAAGACATTGGAAAAGTTTGGAGTGTATTATGGCGTTCATTGAGTTATCTATTGATCTCGGCAGCAAATATATTACTATGTACCAAAAGGGCATAGGGCTTGTTCTTCGCGAGCCTGCAATTGCTATTGCCACTCAAAACCGCAACAAACTTGAAATCAGAGAGGCGGGTTATCGTGCGGAGAGCATTATGAACGGCTCTCTCGGCGGTGCAAAAATCATTTCGCCAATCAAAGAGGGCATAGTCGTTGACGAAGAGATGGCGGCAATGCTCCTTGAACATTTCTTGAAACGTATTTTGCCTGATTCATTCATTAAGCCGAGAGTCAGAGCAATAGTGTCAATCTGCTCATCCTCCTCCAATTCTGACAGACGCGCAGTGGAAAAATGCTGTTTGAAGGCAGGCATCAGCGAGGTCACGCTCGTTGAATCCCCGCTTTCACTTTTGTCATACACGGGCAGCATTGGCGGGCTCTTTGTTGATATCGGCGGCGGCAAGACGGAGATCGCCGCAGTCACCAATCACGGCATTGCAACAGGATGCACGGTGAATATCGCGGGCGACGCCTTCAACAACGCGATTATTGATGCGTTCTATCTGCAATATGGCATCAAAATCGGCGACTATACAATGGAAAAGCTCAAAAAATCCGCGCTCTCCTTCTATCTCAACGACGAGGGCAGCTATGCTGTCAGCGGCGGAAGCAAGGACGGCACTCCGCGTTCGCTCTTCGTGACAGCTGAGGGCATGCGCGAGGCGGTTATTCCGCTTGTTGATGACATCATTGAGGTCATTATGTCCGTGCTCAACCAAACTCCGCCGGAACTCTCTGCGGAAATCTTGCGCAAGGGCATCTTTATCTCGGGTGGCTCACTGCATATCCCGGGCATAATTGACTATATTGAGCAAGCACTTGAACTTCCAGTCACTCCGCTTGAAGATATTGAAAATGCAGTGGCAATTGGCGGTGCGAAGTTCTTTGACAACCGAGATCTATTGTCCGACATGCTAGGCGTCAAACTGGCGTGAGTGAGCGACCTACGTCGTCAACTACAACAAATACACCCCGT
>DBVQ01000031.1 GCA_002308155.1 Christensenella sp. UBA1260 | reverse complement strand
ACAACAATGTCTGAGCTAAACAGGCATAAACTTGCTTGAATGCTTGTTTATAATAATATTATTGTTGACGTTTGTCAACTCATATTTCAAAATATTTTCTTTATTTTATATGCTTAGGCCCAACACGTAGAACTTTTTGCGCAGGCGGAGAAGCTTGTGGAAGCCGAGGCGTTCAAAGAAGGCGATGGCGGGGGCGTTGGATTGTTTGAGGACGACGTGTACGCCTTTTATGCCTTCGCCGCGCAGACGGGCGATGATTGTCTCAACGAGAGCTCTGCCTATGCCTCGGTCTTGAAAAGCCCCCAGCACGTTGATTTGCAAGTGAGCAGGGTAGTCCGCCGCAATCTTTTCGCAGTGCTTTATGATGAACATGCTGTTGGCATAGTCCTTGCGGCTCTCCTTTTTTATGCTGGCGATATAGGAAGGGTAGAGCTTTTTGTAGTTGTCAAAGTTGACGTCGGCGAGCACGTAGCCCACAGGCTTGTCAAACTCGTCCGTGGCGACAAACGCGTGCGCCTTGTCATTTGAAAGATAATAGTCGCACCACAATGAACACACAAGGCGAAGTGATGCCTTGTGTGCCGGATTTGTGGATGAGGCGTGGCAGACGTATCTGACCGCCTTTTGGTCTGTTTCTGGGTTGTACTGTCTGATCATAAACGCTATGCGTTATTTGCCATAATAGAGGACTTCCATATCAATTGAGATGTCGACACCGTTATATGTGAGGCTCTCAAAGAAGTGGATCAAGGTTGCCGTTTCAATGATTGATCTGACCTTGTCGTTGACAGTTGTGACGTTTGCCCAGTCAAGCAATTTGCCGATTGTCATCTTGTTCATGAGCTTGCTCATGGCGCTGCCAAGATCATTGATCTTGGATGTCCTGATGAGCGGCTCGTCAAACATGTTGTCAGGGGAGATGTCCATGAGGTCTTCAATGGTTGCATCTGCAATAACAAGGCCCATATCGTCCACCTTGTCGTCTCTCATCATACGCACAACAGCGGCGCTCTTTTCGTGCAAGACGTTGACGTGTATTCTGCCCGTGTTGCCCTCTGCCTGTGTTGCGTTTGCAAGGAAGGCGGTTGTGACGTTGAAGCGGTCTTTGCCTGCGTGTGCCGCGTTGCCTGCATCATATTCTATATATTGGTCGTCAATATAGACGTATGTGCCGTTTGCATCTTTGACATAGACTTTTTCACAATACTGTTTGGAGTACTTGTTGGTTGTGCTGAGTTTTGAACCCGAACCAATCACATATTTTGCACCATTCCAAGACATTTCAATGTTTTGATATTCATCCAAACGCACGAAATATTTGTAGTCGTCTTCGGCGTCCGTGTTGAGGAGTTTGTAAATTGTCAAATCTGAATGCGCCGCATTTGTCAAAGAATATGGAATATAGCTGTCAAGCACCTTGACGTAGAATTCAAGCCCCGATTTGCAGAAATAGCGAGTGTACGTTTCAGATCCTGAGCCTTCAAGCTTGTAATAGAGTTTTGCTTTTTGTGCAGGAGTGCCGCTTGCATAAATGTAGGTGCAGAGAGGAATATTTTGATCATATTCTCCCGGATTTACCATATAGTACATATTGCCGCTGTTCGCTTTGTTTGCAAAGTCCAAAGCGCCGAGTCCTGCGGCGGCCGCCCATTCAAAGCTGTCCGTGTTTATCATTTCGCAATCTGCGTCCGTGATTTCCACAAACTTGATTGGGCTCTTGATATACTTGCCGTCCGAGTCTTTGACGTAGGTGATTGCGCGCTCTTCAAGCACATATTGTCCGTCTGCTGCCACAACGTATTCGCCAGCAACAAAGTTGTATCTTGTGAGCAATGCATGATCCGGATTGTTCTCGTCGTATTTGACATAGGCGTTTTCGGTCTCGCTGTCAAACTGTCCGATGAGATATTTGCTGCTTGCATCTTCCGCGGCAGTGGAGAGCTCAACTTGGTTGTATTCATAGATGTCAATGACGTCGCAGACCTTGAGGTTGGAGATTGCATCTCCAAGGTTGCCGATGGTTGCGCCTTGCTTTTTGAGAGATTTGAGCAGGCGAGAGGAGTCGTCGTCGATTTCAATGACTTGGTCGATTGTGAGATCGTCAACCGCATCGCCGAGTTCGCTTATCGGACGACCTTGATCCTTCAAGGATCTCATAATGAGAGAGGAGCCGTCGTTGATTTCAATGACTTCGTCAATCGTGAGTTCGTCAACAGCCGCGCCCATTGTCTCAATTGTCTTGTGGCGAGCGGCAAGTGATTTCATGACGAGAGAAGCATCGTCCGCGGAGACGTCAATGACTTCGTAGATGAAGAGTTTGTCCGTGATTGTGCTGAGGTCGTCCATCGTGCACTCTCTGAGTGCAAGTGCTTGCATAATGAGCGAAGACTCGTCCGTCACAGCCTCTTTGACGTATTTTGGAGTTGCCGCGTCGGTGTGCGCCGGATTGGTGCTGTCAAACTTGACAAAGTAGCCGTTTTTGACATATTCGCCTTCGGCGGATGGCGTATAAGTGTACGCCGGAGCTTCGCCTGAGCGTGAATATCTCTGCATGCCCGGGTGAATGTTTGCGTTGTATTTGATATAGCTGTCCGGAGATGCCACAAAGACATAGTCATCTGTGTAATCGCCGTCCGTGTCAATCGTGTATTTTGAATAGTTGATATCAATGATTTCGCCGAGCTTCAACTCTTTGGTGGCGGTGCCGAGCTCGCTGAGTTTCTTGTCCTTCAATGATTTGAGGATTGCAGAGTCGCTCTCTTTGACCGTGATGACGTCGCCGATTCTGATGTCGTCCACAAAGTCGTCCATATCTTGCAATTCCGCAATAGTGAGGAATGCAACGGATTGAAGCAGCGGGGCGGAAGTGCCTTCGTGCACGCGGATATAAACGTCGCGCGTTGTGACGTCTTCGCCTCTCTTCACGAGTTTGCTGGATTTTTTGATTTCAGCATCTTTGACATAGTAGTCTTCGGATGCGATATAGTTGTCGTCCTTGTCTTTGAAATAGGATGAAGCAAAGTTCACGGTTGGAGCATTGACTTCGCCGTTCAATTCAACATAGTCGCCTGTCTTTTTGACATACACGTCTTTGAGAGACAAATAGCCTTTTTGATAGAGGTCATAGTCGTTGACGTCAAAAGTTGTCACGCGGTTGCCATAGCACTTGACAAAGAACTCTGTGCCGGCAGGGTATGGCGATTTGGAGATTGAATATGCCTCATAAACATAATGGCGATAGAAGGTTTTGTTTGTTTCGTCTGCGTTGAAGTCCGCGTTGTAGCAGGTGTTGTCCACAGCCCAGCTTGGCTCTGTGTCCGTGCCTCTGTTGACAAAACGGAGCTCGCGCTCAAGCATAATATCTTCTGTGCCGTCATCGTTTGTGTCTTTTGCGTCGTAGTAGTAGAGTTCAACTCCGTCCGGCGCGACATAACTTGTGTTTTTGAGGTCCTCCTTTGAGACTTTCTCATAGCGGTCAACCTTGATGTAGACCTGAACAGCTCCGCTTGGCACAAATGTGTCTGTGTCTGCAGAGAGGAAAGAGCAGAGTCTAAACGCGTTTATCGCGCTTGCAAATCTGTTGAACGGAATATCCTGCATGTTTTTGATAAGGTCGTTGCCGTCTGTATCAAAGTCAGGGATGAGGTTTGTCTTTATTGAGCGGACAGTGAGGTCGCCCTTGACGGAGCCCAAAATGTTGTCAATTGCATCTGTTATGCTGCTGTCAAGGTTGTCCTTCAAAATCGGAAGATTGTATGAGTCAAAATCCGTGCCCGTGATTGAGCCGACATCGCGGAGAGTAAAGCTCTTGCTGAGCACGGAGAAGTCGCCCATAATCGTTGTGATTGGAGTGCTGTAAAACTCTTTGCTTGTAAAGTCTATGCCGCCAATCCCGTTGAGCAGGGAGATGCCATAGTGTTCATACAATGTTTTCAGCGACAGCTGATCAAAGTTTTGGAAGTCGCCGATTGCGGATTGCGCCGCTTCAAACAAAGTTTGATCGTAGAGGGTGCTGTCTGATGAGATGATTTTCTCATCGGTAAACTTTGATTGCAATTCACCGACAGTGATTGCGGTCGCAAGCGCGACAACCGTGCCGCCGATTGCAACGACAAACAGTATGATACCAACAATCATACCAAGAACGAATGTTAAAGTGCCTCTTAGAACTTTCATAGTTCACCTCACTTTACGGGGTTAGCCGAAAATCTTTGAAAAGACCGTAGAAATCGGGTTGTTTTCATAGAGATAGCCGCAAATTGTTGATTCCTTCAAATAGTCGGTGACGACTGCAAGCTTTGCGTCAAAGATGTGGAAGATTGCAAGCACGACGAGCAAGAACAAAAGCGTGAGAGCCGCGGACACGAGCGCACCCAAAATGCGGTCAATTGCCTTGAGTGCTTTGTTCTCCGTGTCGTGCATTTTTTCAAACAGCTTGCGAATCAGCCACGCGACAATGCTTAGCGCTATGCAAAATACAATGAAGCACGCCACCGCGACCACTATGTTTGTGATATAATCTGCCGCGACCTTGCCAAGAGATTGTCCTTCGTCAGTCACAAAGCGTTCCGCAAGGAAGTTTGCAATCTTGCCTTTGAAGCCGCCAACGTTTGAAAGCGGAACTTTTTCTGTTTCGCCGCCTTCGCCTGCAACTTCAACATAGAAGCTTCCGTCCTCGTTTTTGTAGAGAGGACTTGAAAAAGCCTCGCCCCAGCCGTTTGAACTCTCGACGATTTTTGCGTCCAACTGGTCAAACACTGCAATCTCGCGTGCTTTTGGCATTGTCAAGCCAACGAGAAGCAGGGAGCTGAGGATTATTGCAACAGTGAGGAACAACCCCTTGAAGGACTTTGCGACACCACGAATAAGCCCGAGTATGAGCCCGAGCAATAGGATTGCCAAAAATGCTATGTCGGCATAGCCGAACGATGCTGATACAATTTGAGAGATCATAGTTCCCTTTTTTACGCTTGTACGTAATAATGTTTATTCATCTTATTATAACTGTTTTATCAATGATATGCAACATTATTTTTTGGTATGCGCCAACAAAATATTGGCAACAATATTGTTATGGAAAAACTTGCAGGCAACAACATTTCGCAAAAAACCCTGTTAGATGCACTGAAAAACGCAATTTTGTCCGCCACAAACAAAAGCGCAGCAGAGGGCAAATGGCAAACCGCAGACGTCTCAAAAGACGTGGTTGTGGTGTGTTTTGGCACGCCTTTGATTGCGGGAGACGCCTTTGGTCCGCTCGTTGCTGATGAGCTGAGACAAAATCTCAATGTGCCCGTGTTTGTTTATGGCACAACAGAGTGCTCTGTGAACGGCAAAAATATGGATGCGTGGCTGGATTTTATAAGGGTTGTGCACAAGGGTGCAACTATTGTTGCAATAGATGCAAGTCTTGGGGACAGAGTTGGGAGTGTCGTTGTCAGAAAAGACGGCGTTTGCCCCGCCGCAGTGAAGGGCAGAAAGCGTCGTTTCGGAGATGTCGGCGTGCTTGGAATTGTCGCCGAAAACGAAGGAGACTCGCTCGCGCAACTCTTGGCGGCGGAGTACGACAAGGTTGCAAGTCTTGCTGAGAAAACAGCAAGACTTGTGAAAGAAAGTATTTAAGTCTTTGCAAAATATTGATATTTTAATAAAAGTTTAATCTTTTCAAAATACACTAATTATGCAAATAAGTGAGCGCACGCGAGAATTGCGTTGACTTTTTTGCGCTTTATTTCTATAATGAATATCTGTAATGTGATTATATATGAAGATTTGCGAGGTTAAAACCTTCAATGACGCATAGACTAATCTAGTCAGGAGGCTAAATGAAACCATCCACAAGAAGAATATTTTATATCTTGGCAATCATCGTACTGCTCATTGTGGTATTCGTGCTTGTCTATGAGCTGAGATACAAACCGATAGAGATTAATTATGCGGGCGGTGAGGCGAGCTTGGAGCACATGCTCAAGTCCGATGAGGTTGAAAAACTCTACGTTTCGGGCTCGTATTCCGTCAAAATCAAAAAGGTCAATGAGTCAAGATATTATATTGCCTACATCCCAAATCGCGCAATTTTTGGCGATGATTTACGCCTTTGGGCGGACGAAGTTGAGAAGGCGGGCAATCCGACACTTGCGGCAAAGATACGCAACACTCAAATCAGTTATGACAATCCGTCAAGCGGAAGCTGGCTGTCAACGCTGTTGCCGATTGCGCTGTATGCGATTTTCTTTATCGTCATAATGATTATCATCCGTCGTGCAAACGGCACAAACAGCCAAGCGCTCAACTTTGGCAAGACGACGGCAAATCAGGTGCGAGACATCAAAGTTCGTTTTGCTGACGTTGCCGGCGCAGAAGAGGAAAAGCAGGAGCTCCAAGAAATCGTTGATTTCTTGAAACATCCAAAAAAATACAACGACATAGGCGCGCGCATTCCGCGTGGTGTCTTGCTTGTAGGTCCTCCGGGCACGGGTAAAACTTTGTTTGCAAAGGCAGTTGCGGGCGAGGCAAGCGTGCCGTTCTTCTCAATCAGCGGCTCTGACTTTGTTGAAATGTTCGTCGGCGTCGGCGCATCTCGTGTCAGAGACTTGTTTGACCAAGCCAAAAAGAATATGCCGTGCATCATCTTCATCGATGAAATCGATGCAGTCGGTCGTCAAAGAGGCGCAGGTCTTGGCGGCGGCAACGATGAGAGAGAGCAGACCCTCAACCAACTCCTCGTTCAAATGGACGGCTTTGAGGCAGAAAGCTCAATCATCGTCATGGCAGCAACCAACCGTGTAGACGTTTTGGATCCTGCACTTATGAGACCGGGCAGATTTGACCGTCAAATCTTTGTCAACATCCCTGACGTCAAGGGCAGAGAAGAAATCTTCAAGGTGCACTCTCGCAACAAACCGCTCGCGGACGAAGTCAACTTCAAGAGTCTTGCGCGTTTGACATCGGGCTTTACAGGCGCGGACATTGAAAACCTCTTGAACGAAGCGGCAATCCTTGCGGCGCGTGAAAACAGAACGCTCATCAACATGAAAGACATCAGCGAAGCCATCAACAAAGTTATGGCAGGTCCTGCAAAGAAGAGCCGTGTCGTCACAGAGTCCGACAAGCGCATCACAGCATATCATGAGAGTGGACACGCAATCGTTGCCAAACTTATGAAGCACTGCGACAGCGTGCACGAAGTCAGCATTATTCCGCGCGGACAAGCGGCAGGCTATACAATCACGCTTCCTGACAATGATGACAACCATATGACAAAGGGCAAACTTCTTGACAATATCGCAATGTTGCTTGCAGGTCGTGCGGCAGAAGAGCTTGTCATAGAGGACATCTCAACGGGCGCGTCCAACGATATTCAACGCGCGTCGCAACTCGCAAGAAAGATGGTCACTGAGTGGGGAATGAGCGGAGAAATCGGCAATATGTATCTCGGCGCAAGCGAAGAAGTGTTCTTGGGCAGAGATTATCAGACGCAACTCAATTACAGCGACGCAGTTGCCGCAAAGATTGACGAGGAAGTCAAGAAAATCCTCGACGAGCAATATCAAGTGGCTCTTGCAATCCTCAAAGACAATCGCGATATCATGGACAAGATGGTTAAACTTCTCTTTGAGAAGGAAACCATTTACGAGGACGAAATAAACGCACTCTTCGGCGAAGAATCAAGCGATGAAGCGACGTTGTTCTCCTCAAAGTTGAATCGTGGCGAAGAAGCCGAAGCACCAAAAGAAGCAAAGCCGGAAGACAAAGAGGACAAAAATCCGGCTCCGGATAAAGAGTAAATATGAAAATCAGTCAAGCAAAAAAACTCGATTTAGACAAGATTTTGGCAAGCGACCCTGCGGCAACAAGCCGCAGTCTTGTCAAGCGTACATACACCGGCTACAAGGCGCTTTGCAGATATCGCTATGCACATTATTTTTGGCAGAAGGGGCACAAGCACCTTGCTTTCTATATTTCATATAGAACAAAAATCAAAACGGGCATAGACATCCATCCGGCGGCGGAAATCGGCACGGGCATATTTATTGACCACGGCGTAGGGCTTGTCATCGGCGAGACGTCCGTCATCGGCAATGACTGCGTGCTCTATCAGGGTGTCACGCTCGGCGGTACGGGCAAGGACACGGGCAAGCGTCACCCAACGCTTGAAGAGAGCGTTATGGTGAGCGCAGGCGCAAGCATACTTGGCCCTGTGACAATCGGCGCGCACAGCAAAATCGGCGCGGGCAGTGTGGTGCTCAAAGATATTCCTGCGCACTCCACAGTCGTCGGCGTCCCCGGGCGCGTTGTCAAGCAAAACGGCAAAAAGATTGAAGACGAGATGTCCCAAACCTTGCCGGATCCTATTCTTGAAGAACTTGCACGCATCAACAAGCGTCTTGGCGAGCTTGAAAAGGCAGAGGGCATAAACGCTTGCAAATATTCTATTTGCATTGACGAGAACAACGCCACACAAGAACAAGCAAAAGACATTTTGGACAAATAACATCAAACGGGCAAAAGCCCATACAGTTTTATGAAAATATACAACACACTGACAAGAAGAAAAGAAGACTTTGTCCCGATCAATCCGGGCGTTGTCAACATGTACGCCTGCGGCATCACGGTATCCGGCGAGGCGCACATTGGGCATGCCTATCAAGCACTGATTTATGACATAATCCGCAAATATCTTGAAAAGCAGGGCTTCAAAGTCAACTACGCACGCAATTATACGGACGTGGACGACAAGATTATCGCCAAGTCCAACGAGACAGGCATTCCCGCGCTTGAATATGCGGAAATGATGATTGACCGCATTGATCATCTCATGCGCAAGTTTGAGGTGGACGATCCAACGATTTGGCTCAAAGCCACCTGCAATATAGACAACATTATAGACTTCGTGTCCAAACTCATTGCCCACGGCAACGCCTACGCAACGGAGAGGGGAGACGTCTATTTCTCTGTGGACAGTTTCAAGGGCTACGGCAAACTCAGCGGACGTCGCACAGAAGATGCCTACGAGAGCGTGCGCATAGAAAACGAGGAGAACAAACGAAATCCTTTGGATTTTGCTCTGTGGAAATCCGCAAAAGAGGGTGAAATCTTTTGGGAATCTCCGTGGGGCAAGGGCAGACCGGGTTGGCATATCGAATGCTCCGCAATGAACAGACAGGCGTTCGGCGAACAAATCGACATCCACGGTGGCGGCAGAGACCTCATCTTCCCGCATCACGAAAACGAAATCGCTCAGACAGAGGCACTGACAGGCAAGCAGTTTGTCAAATACTGGATTCACAACGGACTCATCAAGGTCAACGGACAAAAGATGAGCAAGTCGCTCGGCAACAGCATACTTCTTGCAGACCTCTTGGACAAATATTCGCCTGAGACAGTCAAGTACGCACTCCTGCAAACCAACTACCGCGGGGATATAAATATCACCGACAACCTCTTCCCGGATGCGGACAAACACATGTACGAGTTTTACAAGGTGCTGGACGAAGTGGACAAGAGCGGTTTAAAGGCAGAGGGCGGCAATGCACAAATAGACGCAGAGTTCAACAGAGCAATGGACGACGACTTCAACACCGCAAAGGCTCTCGCAGACCTCTTTGGACTTTTCAAGACGATAAAGGCAAAACTCAAAGCAGGGGACGCAAGCGCAGTCCAAGACGCAAGACAAATCCGTGATACATACGGACTTCTTGGGTTCTTCCGCCATAATCCCGCCGAGTTTATCTCCTACTACGAGGCAAAACAGGCGGATGCAAATGCAAACGTGCTCATCCCCGAGGACGTCAAAGAGCTCGCCGAAAAGCGCCTCGCCGCAAAGAAAGCCAAAGACTGGCCGACAGCGGACGCACTTCGTGCGGAGATTGCAGCACTTGGTTATGTCGTCAAAGATTCAAAAGACGGCTATACAATAGAAAAAGCCTAAAAAATATTGTTAGAAAGCAGAAAACCGCTCAACCGAGCGGTTTTTCATTTTCTTCAAACACAAATAAGTCGTTTGGTGTGCAGTTGAGGATTTCACAAAGTGATTGCAAAGTTTGAAACTTTATGCCTGTCGTTTGATTGTTTACGATTTTGTTGAAGTTTTGATAACTGAGCCCGAGGCGAATATACAACCAATATTTTGTTTTGACTTGTTCTTTCAATATTTCTTCTACTCTAAGCCTCATTTATATCACCTATACATTGTTGAGCGCATACAGTATACAAATTATTTATTATTGACTTGTAGATTTATACATTATATAATGTTTACATAAGATATGATCCAAAAAAAATGGAGAAAAAGTTTATGAAAGTTTCAAAACGCATCATTTTGATATTGGCGATAGCGTTTTTGGTGATGGCACTTACGATGACGTTTGTGTCTTGCGCCGATGCAAGCAATGTTCCGTCAAATCAAAAGAGTGATGCAAACTATCAGGGGACTTATTATGAATACAATGACAACGTCAAAGATCCTGATTCTTGGGTTGTTCTTGAGGACGACAATTGGTATGACGACGAGGGATTTCACGGCAGACTCGAATTTAAAGACGGAATATTATATTTGTATTGGATTTTTTTTGGCGATGAAGAATTGTTTGTTTATGGCACGGTCAAAAACGGAGTTTTTGCATACACCGACGGCGAAGAATCAAGTCGAGGGATAGAGTATTACAACGCGTACGCGGACAATGCGCGCGCAAATTGGAAGGATTCTGACGTTTATTATGTCAGTCCAGATGAAGATTGAAACAAACTTTTAAAGTTTAAATAAAGGAGAAAAAGTTTATGAAGTGCCCGAAATGCGGAAAGAGAATTGCCGGCAAAGTCAACTTTTGCCCTTATTGTGGGTATAAAGACGAAAACGGCGCAATGGGCGGGAGTAAAGTCGGAGGATTGAAAGAAAAAATCTCCAACTTGCCACCGGAGAAAAAGAAGAAGCTCAAACTTGCGACAATCATTTCGAGCGTGTCGCTTGTTGTCGTGATTGCGGTCATCATCATTGCAGTCGTTTTTTCGAGCATATTCAGAATTGGCAAAGTCAAGAAAGTTGAGCTTGATATGACGATGTCGCAGGTTGAAAAGTTGCTCGGCAAGCCGTACGACGAAGATGATGCGTTTGTCGGTGGACGAAGCATAAACTATTGGGTTTATTATGAGTCCAAGGCGACCAAAATCTTGAAACAGATTGACAAGATTGAGGATTCGGACATTGAAGACTTTGACGAACTTGAAAAAGCCATTGAAAAAGAGGACAAACTCTATGAAAAGCTCGAAAAAGAGAAGTTTAAGAGCATTGTCATTGGCTTTGACAAGGTGACAGACAAGGTCGTGTCAATTGCCTTCAACACAAAGACAAAATACAACGAGGCAGATCCTTATGATTGTTGGGGAGACAAGACGATAAAGAGTTTTGAACTCAACAAGACAATTTTGACAATAAATGAAGATTTGCAAAACGGAGGGCTTTGGTATACTGCAACCTATTCGGACGGCAGTTATCGCAAAGAGCTTATTGTTGAGTTGCAAGGGCTGGCTATATCAACGGCGGGGACTCAGACGGTTGAGTTTGACAACGGTTGGTCAAGAAAAAGACTCAATTTTGAAGTCAAAGATGCAAACGTCGTGGCTGAATCCGTCAATACAAGTTGGGGTAGAGTCCGCGGCACAGGCTATTATGCAAACGGGCAAGAAGTCACACTGACCGCATCGCCAAGCAACAACTATTCGTTTGATGGTTGGTATCAAGGGGATGCGCTTGTGTCAACAGACAACCCATACACCTTCAGAAACACAAAGCCAAACGAAGCCCAAACGTTTACAGCAAGATTTAGCGTTTTGGATTGGAGTAGGGTTGCCGGCTATGAAGCGTTCAACGTTGAACAAAGTGGCAGCGAAATAGTGATAAAATCAATCAAAGACGCAACTCTTACAAACATCATAATCCCTGAAGGAGCAACAAAGATTGGCGAAAATGCTTTTGAAAACAACACAGCAATAACGTCTATTTCAATTCCAAACACCATCACTACGATTGGCAGAAATGCTTTTGGAGGATGTACCGGCATTGAATCAATGACAATTCCGGGCAGCGTGTCGTTAATAGGTAGCGATGCCTTCTACCGCTGTTACAATCTTGAATCAATCAATTATGCCGGCAGCCTTGCCGATTGGTGTGAATTGACAGGAATTGGCAATTTGCCGATTAACAATGCTGAAATACGCGTCAACGGAGCTCTTTTAAAGGGTGATTTGGTTATTCCAGAAGGAGCAACAAAAATATCCCAAAGGGCATTCTCTTATTGTGGAGAATTGACGTCCATAACAATTCCAAGCAGCGTGAAAATAATAGAAAGTGATGCATTTTATGGATGCAATGGCTTGACCGCCATCTATTATACAGGTGATGTGGCAGGCTGGTGCGACATAAGCGGCCTTCGCGACGTTATGCAAACACAGATAACGTTGCATATAGGCGGAGAACGATTGTCGGGTGAATTGGTGATTCCGGATGATGTGGTCAAAATTGCAGATCATGCATTTTATGGATGTACTGAACTGACATCCATCACAATTCCGGACAGTGTGACAAGCATAGGAGGTCATGCATTCTCGGGTTGCACGGGCTTGACATCTGCCACAATTGGCAATGGTTTGACGAGTATAAGTTCTTCTATGTTTTATAATTGCAGATCCTTGGCATCTATCACAATTCCGAACAGCGTGACAAGCATAAGCGATGAGGCATTCTTAGGTTGCACGGGCTTGACATCTGTTACAATTGGAGACAGTGTTACAAGCATCTCAACCTCAGCATTTTATAGGTGTTCCGGCTTGGCATCAATTACAGTTGATTCTAACAACGCAAACTTTAGCAGCCAAGACGGAATATTGTACAACAAAGCAAAAACCGAGATAGTGTATGTGCCGAGTGAGATTCAAGGGGAAATCGCAATCCCAAACGGCATCACAACTATAAAAGATAGCGAATTTGCATATTGTTCTGGTTTGACATCTGTTATTCTCCCTGACAGCGTCAAAACAATTGGTGAAGAGGCATTTGACCAATGCACAAATCTCACCTCAGCAACACTGCCGAGTGGTTTAACAACAATAGCGGATGAAATGTTTAATGGTTGTACCAAATTGGTCTCTGTTAATATCCAAGATAGCGTCACAAGCATAGGCAATTATGCGTTCAGCGGTTGTGGTTTGCAAACAATAACATTGCCAAGCAGTTTGAAAACAATTGGCAGGTCAGCATTTGCTGACTGCGAATTCACATCGATTGTCATCCCAGATAGCGTCACAAGTATTGGCGAATATGCGTTTGGATCTTGTGATAAATTGACGTCTGTCACTGTTGGCAGTGGCGTAAGAAGCATAGGTGATCGTGCGTTTTATTATTGCGGCCTGCTTATTGAGGTATACAACAAATCTTCGCTTAATATCACAGCAGGAAGCACAGCCTATGGTTATGTTGGATCGTATGCCCAGAATGTCTACACTGTAGCAGGCGGTAACAAACTTTCAACTGACGAAAACGGCTATATTGTCTACACCGATGGCGAAGACAGAATCTTGGTTGGCTATGAAGGAAACGAACGCGATTTGATCCTGCCAAACGACATTACTCAAATCAGACAACAAGCTTTTGCGGGACGCAATCTGAGTTCGGTTGTGATTCCAGACAGTGTGACGAGCATAGGTCGGCAAGCGTTCGAAAGTTGCACCGGTTTGACATCCATCACAATTCCGAACAGCGTGACAAGCATAGGATATAATGCGTTTAATGGTTGCTATCATCTTGTCGAGGTGTACAACAAATCTGCGCTTGGTATCACGGCAGGAGATGATGGCTATGGCTATGTTGGCTATTATGCAAAGAACGTCTACACCGAAGCGGACGGCAGCAAGCTTTCTGTTGATCAGAACGGTTATGTTGTCTATACAGATGCAGAAGACAGGATTTTGATTTGCCATACCGGCGATGCCAATGATTTGACTTTGCCAGACGGCATTACTGAAATTGGCGATTATGCCTTCCGTGGCAGGAGAAATTTGAAATCCGTCACAATCCCAAATGGCGTGACAAGAATAGGTTGGGAGGCATTCTATAATTGCACCGACTTGACATCAGTCACAATCCCAAACAGTTTGACGAGCATAGGCTATAGAGCTTTTTATGGCGCCGGTTTGACATCCATCACAATTCCGAACAGCGTGACAAGCATAGGTGAGGATGCATTCTACGGTTGTACCGGTTTGACATCTGCCACAATTGGCAATGGTTTGACGAGAATAAGTTCTTGTATGTTTTATAATTGCAGATCCTTGGCATCTATCACAATTGGAGACAGCGTGACAAGCATAGAAAGTAATGCGTTTAATGGTTGCACCGGCTTGACATCAATCACAATTCCAAACAGCGTGACAAGCATAGGTTGGTACGCGTTCATAAGTTGCACCGGTTTGACATCTATAACAATTCCAGCTAGCGTGACATATATAGACTATGCATTTAAAGATTGCGACAACTTGGAATCCATCAATTATACCGGAGGTATTGCAGGATGGTGCAACCTCAGCGGCATCTCAAACTTGAAAGCATCAGGGGCAACTTTGTATATCAATGGTTCAACATTGACAGGGCATTTGAGCATCCCTTCTGGCGTGACAAGAATACCATCTAACGCATTCTCAGGTTGCACCGGCTTGACATCAGTCACAATCCCAAACAGTGTGACAAGCATAGAAAGTAATGCGTTTAATGGTTGCACGGGCTTGACATCAGTCACAATCCCAAACAGTGTGACAAGCATAAGTGATAGCGCATTCTCAGGTTGCACCGGTTTGACATCCGTCACAATTCCTGCCAGCGTTACATCCATGAGCAATTCTGTGTTCTCAGGTTGCAC
>DBVQ01000097.1:33571-37520 GCA_002308155.1 Christensenella sp. UBA1260 | reverse complement strand
AACGACCACCGTCTCGGCGCAAACGAAGCGCCGCCGGCAATCATAAGCATGTACCTCGGTGATGAAATCACCGGCATCTTGCAAGCAATTGCAGACGGCAGGACGTATTCCACTCGCGCAAAGTGCGATGTGAAGATTGGCGTGCACGTGCTCCCGACCTTTGCAATGGACTCCGCAGATCGCAACCGCACTTCCCCGTTTGCTTTCACAGGCAACAAGTTTGAGTTCCGTATGCCTGGCTCATCTCAATCAATCGCGGACGTCAATATGGTGCTCAACACGATTATGGCAGAAGAGTTTGAGCTCTTTGCGGACGAACTTGAAAAGGCAAAGGACTTCAATGAAGGGATTGGAGCAATCATCAAGCGCGTTATGCACGAGCACGGTCGCATAATCTTCAACGGCAACAACTATTCCAAGGATTGGGAAGCCGAAGCAGAACGCCGCGGGCTATTGAGCCTCAAAAATACTGTTGCGGCACTCGAGCGTCTTTGCACAGATGACAACATCAAGTTCTTTGAAAAGATGGGCGTCATGAGCGAGGTTGAACTCCGTTCACGTCAAGAGACAAGCGTTGAAAACTATTGCAAGATAATTAACATTGAGGCAAACACGATGCTTGACATTGCAACAAAGGATATCATCCCTGCAGTGCTTGGCTACAAGAAGGATTTGGCAATCGGCGCATCCAAGTCGCTTGAAGCGGGAATCTCCGCGGATGTTGAAATCTCCATTGCAAACCGCCTTGAAATGCTCATTAAAGCTGCGCGCACGTGCGTGGACAACTTGAAAGAGGCTGTTGACGAAGCGCACAAACTCAGCAACGGATTTGAAGGCGGCAAGTGCTATGCGTCAAAAGTGCTTGATGCAATGGATGCATTGCGCAAGACCTGCGACGAGCTTGAAGTGTCCACAGCAAAAGCGTACTGGCCAATGCCAAACTACGCAGACGTGTTGTTCAGCGTGCACTAAAATGACCAAAAATTGGAAAATCTCGGCGAAAATGTCGAGATTTTTCAATTTTTTTCAAAAAAAAGTATTGACAAACAAAAACAACGGGATTAGAATAACCCCGTTAAAAAATATGAACCTAATGTCGCTTTGGTAGCGCAAGAGTGAAACCAAGGTGAACTAAGGCAAGACGTTTTTTTCTAGCAAGTTAATTTGCTAAAAAAAAACGCCTTTTTTTTATTTTTTGCGGGCGAAAAAGGAGAGTTTTTATGGCAAAATATGTATTCGTTTTTGGAGGCGTCGTATCAGGACTCGGCAAAGGAATTGTCGCAGCATCCCTCGGCAGACTTTTAAAACTCAGGGGCTACAAAGTGCAAGCGCAAAAGTTTGACCCCTATCTCAACATAGACCCGGGCACTATGAACCCAACCCAGCACGGCGAAGTGTTTGTGACTGCGGACGGCGCGGAGACCGACCTTGACCTTGGGCACTATGAGAGGTTTATTGATGAAAACCTCACAAAATACTGCAACCTCACAAGCGGCAAGGTATTTTGGCGCGTGCTCAACAATGAGCGCGAGGGCAAATATCTCGGCAAGACCGTGCAAATCATCCCTCACGTGACAAATGAAATCAAAGATTTCATCAAGAGAAACGTCAAAGAGACAAACGCCGATGTTATGATCACGGAAATCGGCGGCACGGTTGGCGATATTGAGGGACAACCTTTCATTGAAGCCATACGTCAGTTTATCATTGAGGTCGGCAGAGAGAATTGCGTCGTGATTCACGTCTGCCTCACGCCGTATATCAGCGGCTCGGACGAATACAAGTCAAAGCCTGTGCAACACAGCGTCAAAGAGCTGCAATCAATGGGCATCTCCCCTGACGTCGTCGTCACCCGCTCTGCAACGGACTGCGGACAGGAGATTCGCGACAAGATTTCAATGTTCTGCAACGTCGCGCGCGACTGCGTCATTTCAAATACGGACGTCGAGTGCTTATATGAAGCGCCGATTATGCTCCACGAAAACGGGCTTGACAAAGCGGTTTGCAGACTTTTGGGGCTCAAAGAAGAGTGCGACATTTCAGAATGGACGCATATGCTTGACAAAGTCAAGTCGAGAACGGGCGAGCTCAACATCGCAATCGTCGGCAAATACGTGTCGCTTCATGACTCATACATTTCAATCGTTGAAGCATTGCAACACGCATCATACAAGGTTGGCAAACATCTCAACATAAACTGGATTGACAGCGAAAAAATCACAGATAAGAACGTGGCAACAAAACTCAAAGGCATGGACGGCGTGCTCGTCCCCGGCGGATTTGGTTCACGCGGAATTGACGGCATGATTGAAACCGCCAAGTATGCAAGAGAAAATGGCGTCCCATACTTTGGCATTTGCCTTGGCATGCAGATTGCCGTAATTGAATATGCTCGCGACGTAGCGGGGCTCAAAGATGCGTGCAGCGGCGAGTTTAAAGAGGGCTCAAAGGTCATTGACATCATGCCGGACAAATTGGGGCTCAACCTCGGTGGTACAATGAGACTTGGAGCATATCCATGCGTTGTCAAAAAGGACACCAAACTCCACTCCGCCTATGGCGAGGACAAAATCAGCGAGAGACATCGTCATCGCTATGAGTTCAACAACGAATACCGTAAAACGCTTGAAAAGGCAGGGCTTGTGCTGTCCGGCATCTCTCCTGACGGCGTGATTGTCGAGGCGGTTGAAACAGAGGGCGACGGCTACTTTGTGGGCGTCCAATTCCACCCAGAGTTCACATCTCGTCCAAACCGCCCGGGCGCACTGTTTGTCAGCTTCCTTGAGGCGGCAAAAGAATATGCACTGAAAAAATAATTGAGTATAAAAAAACAAAACGCGGGGTTTAACCTCGCGTTTTGTTTTATAAACTTTTTGTTTTGCAATTTATGCTTCAGCAAAACTATCTTTACCCACACCACAAAGAGGGCAAGCAAAATCGTCAGGAAGGTCCTCAAATTTGGTGCCCGGCTCAATGCCGTTTTCCGGGGAACCGAGTTCTTCATCATATTCCCAGCCACATACTTCACATACGTATTTCATAGCAAATTCTCCTTTTTATTATTCATTTTACTTTTATTATTTTATTGCAAAAACTTGTGTGTGATGAGATGCAAGACGATAAGCGCAGGTCGCGCATCTTTTATCGTTTTGCTTGTGTTCTATCATCGTCAAGAATTTGTGTGCGAGATGAAACGCAAGACGATAAGCGCAAACCTGCCAAAGCAGGTCGCGCATCACACAAGTTTTTCAAAGTCGGCGGCACCATGCTTGCAGAGCGGGCATACAAAATCTTCTGGGAGTTCGTCGCCTTCATAGACATAACCACAGACCTTGCAGACGTAGCCTTTCTTGCCCTCGGTTTGCGGCTTCGGCTTGACGTTCTTTTGATAATAGGTGTAGG
Source organism: Christensenella sp. UBA1260 (assembly GCA_002308155.1). Taxonomy (GTDB): domain Bacteria; phylum Bacillota; class Clostridia; order Christensenellales; family CAG-917; genus CAG-475. Next base: position 34,118 of record DBVQ01000097.1, on the reverse strand, counting down.
TCATCGTTTCAACGTTGTTGATGACGCGCGCCTCTGTCACGGAGCAGATGAACATGCCGTGTGTGCCAAGGTCCAAATATTCGTCAACCTTCAAGGACATATACGAGTTGATGTATCTCGGGAGCACTGCAAGTCCGTTTGCAGAGTGGATGATATCGTCCTGCCCTTCAAACTTGTCCGCATTTCTGCCGCTTCTGAAGCCAAAGCATTCAAACACGCTGAACGGAGCCTCAATTGAGAGGCAGTTGACGTTCATGACGCCCGTCTGTTTGATGACGTGGTGTGAATAGTTTTGCTTGTTGATGGTGACAGCAACGCGGCTTGGCGTATTTGTGACTTGCGTCACCGCATTGACGATGAGGCCGTTGTCCTTTTCGCCGTCATTTGACGTGACAACATAGAGGCCATAGCCGATATTGAAGAGGGCTTTGTCGTCGTTTTTGACTTGCTGAATGTCGCTTCTTGCGATATATTCGCCGCAGAGCTCGTCCGCAAGTGCGTCAATTTCCTTTTTGCTCTCGTCGGAGAGTGCGCTCATGATGCGTAC
>DBVQ01000097.1:21705-33537 GCA_002308155.1 Christensenella sp. UBA1260 | reverse complement strand
GCCATAGGAGCCCAGCTTCCGTTCTCCACAAACGCAACGGTCTTGTTTGAGAAGTTGCGCTCGCGCAAGTTTTCAATGAACGTGCGCATAAACGGGAATATCTCTGCGTTGTACGTTGTTGTTGCAAACACGATTTTGCCATAGCGGAAAGCGTCCTCAACTGCTTCTGCCATATCGCAGCGAGCGAGGTCGCTGACTTCAACGCGCGGGCAACCCTTGTCTTTGAGTTTCTTTGCAAGGAGCTCAACCGCCTCTTTGGTGTGACCGTAAACAGATGTGTAGGCAATCACGATGCCCTCTGTCTCCACGCTGTATGAAGACCATGTGTTGTAGAGACCGAGATAGTAGCCAAGGTTTTCATCAAGGATTGGTCCGTGAAGTGGGCAAATCCTCTCTATGTCGAGGTCTGCCGCCTTCTTCAAGAGCAATTGCACTTGCGCGCCGTATTTGCCGACGATGCCAAAATAGTATCTTCTTGCCTCGCAAGCCCAATCTTCTTCAACGTCAAGCGCACCGAACTTGCCAAATCCGTCCGCCGAGAAGAGCGTCTTGCTGACTGTGTCGTAAGTCACCATAACTTCCGGCCAGTGCACCATTGGGGCTGCAATAAACACGAGCACGTGCTCGCCTAGGGACAAAACGTCTCTGTCCGCAATGACGATGCGTCTGTCTTGAAAGTCCGTGCCAAAGAAGTTTTGCATCATCTGGAAAGCCTTTGCTGATGCCACGACAGTCGCTTTGTCATACACCTTCAAGAAGTTTGCAATGTTTGCGGAGTGATCTGGCTCCATGTGTTGTACGATGAGATAGTCCGGCTTTCTTGAGCCGAGAGCCTTCTTTACGTTGTCCAACCACTCGTGGGTAAATCTTGCCTCAACTGTGTCAATGACGGCAACCTTTTCGTCAAGGATGACGTAGGAATTGTATGCCATACCGTTTGGCACGTCGTACATACCTTCAAACAGGTCTATGTCGTGATCGTTGACGCCAACGTATTTGATGTCGCCCATGTCTTTCATAATTTATTCTCCTTAAAATTGATTTCAATTGTCAAAAACGGCGTTTTACCCCGCTTTTTGCGTGAGTAAAGCGCCGATTCTGTTATTTTCTGCTGATAGCTTCTTTTGCCGCTTTGACAATATCTGCGGTGGTCAAGCCGTAAACCTCGCTGAGATATGCGTTCTTGCCGACCTGTCCAAACTCGTCCTTGACGCCCACCATCTTGAGTGGCACCGGGCAGTTTTCAACGACGACTTCGCTGACTGCACTGCCTAAGCCCCCAAAGATATTGTGGTTTTCGCAAGTGACGATTGCGCCCGTCTTCTTTGCTGCCGCGATGATTGCGTCTTTGTCAATCGGTTTCCATGTGTGGATGTTGACAACCTTTGCGGACACACCCTCTTCTGCCAAGAGGTCTGCTGCTTGCAATGCACGCTCAACCATGATGCCGCTTGCAATGAGTGTCACGTCCTTGCCGTCTCTAAGCTCTATTGCCTTGCCGAGTTTGAAGTCAAGGCTATCATCGTATATCTTTGCCGCTTTCTTGCGGAACATACGTATATAGACTGAGCTTGGATAGTTGACGATTTCGTCAAGCGCCTTTTCCATCATGGTTGCGTCCGTCGGCTCAAAGCATACCATATGCGGGATTGAACGCATGATTGCCATATCTTCAAAAGGCATATGCGTGCCGCCGTTTGCCTCTGCCGCGACGCCAGGCTCGGAGCCTACCATCTTGACATTGAGTCCTGCATAGGCAACTGAGATGAAGATTTGGTCAAAACATCTGCGTGTCGCAAACGGAGCAAAGCTGTAGGTGAATGGAATCTTGCCCATTGCGGACATACCCGCCGCCATACCAATCATATTGGCTTCGGCGATGCCGACGTTGAAGAATCTGTCCGGGAATGCTTCTTTGAAACATTTTGTTGCATGGCAACTCATAAGGTCTGCATCCAAAACGACGATGCGGTCGTCCTTTTTGGCGTATTCCACAAGAGCGGATGCGAGGGTTTGTCTAATTTCTCTTTCGTCTGTCATTACTGCGTCCTCCCCGTCTCTTTTCTCCAAAGTTCTTCTGGTATCGACATGCTGTGGCAATTTGCCGCCGCTTCTGCAAAGCTTGCGCCCTTGCCCTTGATTGTGTTGAGGACAATCATATGCGCCTTGCCCTTTGTGGCTTTTGCCTTGTCAATAGCGTCTGCAATTTGCTCTATATCGTTGCCATCGATGTCCTGAACGTCAAATCCAAAGGATTTCCACTTGTCAACAGGAGATGCGATGTCGTTGATATCCGCAACCTTGCCGTCAAGTTGCATCTTGTTGTAGTCAAGCATGACGATGAGGTTGTCAAGATGATGAGAGCCCGCATACATGCTTGCCTCCCAGATTTGACCCTCTTGGCTTTCGCCGTCGCCGATGATGCAATATATTGTTGCAGGATTGCCGTCGAGCCTTGCCGCCTCTGCCATACCGACAGCAACGGAGAGCCCTTGTCCCAATGAGCCTGCGGTCATATCAATGCCCGGAGTTTTCAATCTATCGCAGTGAGATGGGAGATGTGTGCCGTTTTGATTGAGCGTCTTCTCCCACTCTCTTGGATAAAACCCAAGGTCGCCCAAAACGACGTACATCGCAGGGCCGGCATGTCCTTTGGACATGATAACGCGATCTCTCTCCTGCCAATTTGGATTTTTCGGATCGATTTTTGCCTTGTCATAATAAATAACCGTCAAAGCATCCATCACGGACATAACGCCCCCGATATGGCCTACGCCGAAGCGCCCAATCATCTCGATTGCGTCGTCACGGAGTTGTCTTGCTTTGGCGGTCAAAAATGCGAGTTTTGAAGATTCCATCTGCTTCCTCCTACGAACAGAATCAGTATAGCATTTTTGAGGGCGCATTTCAAGTACTTATTCGACATAAATAAATATTTTATTTATCGCTCGCCCATACATAAAAATATCGCGCACGCGCAACCTAAAAATATGAAAAATTATGCTTTGAAAACAGTTGTATTTTCGCTTGCGCTTGCCGCGGTTTTGACAATGTGCCTCGTCTGCGCTTTTTCCGCGCCGTCTATTGCGTATGCAGACGGCAAAGAGCATCCGCTCTACGCAAAGCTCAACGACGCACTCATTGCTCTCTACGAAGAGGACATCGCGCATGAGCCCGTAGTGTCAAACATCCCCGCAAAACGCATGGACGCGCTTGCAAACAAGCATGGGTTCTCTCTCAAAAAGACGAAGTCACTCATAATAATTTCGGACCTTGCTCTGCGCACAGGCAATCAAAAATCCTTTAGTGACCTCGCCAAAATGAAAGACCGCGAAATCTTTGCCTTTGGCAAATTCTGCCTGAGCCGCTATCTTGACACCCTGACGCAAGAGGAAAAAGACATACTCAAACAAAAAGCCCTTGACGCCATAAAATAATACCTCAATACCTTCCTATATTTTGTGGTCAAAATCGCCCGAACAACACAAGATTTTTTGCCCTCAAAAAAATGTGAAAAACATTTGACAATCCGCTTTTATAATGATATTATCTTAAAGCATTCACTTGGGGGTATAGCTCAGTTGGTAGAGCGCTTGATTTGCATTCAAGAGGTCCTCGGTTCGAATCCGTGTATCTCCACCACAACGAGCAGACTTCGGTTTGCTCGTAAAAATATAGGAATGTAGCTCAGTCGGTTAGAGCACCACCCTGATAAGGTGGGGGTCAGTGGTTCGAGTCCACCCATTCCTACCAAAACAACGCATCGCAAGATGCGTTTTTTTGTTGGCTTGTGGACTCTGCCGCAAAAATTGCGGCACACGGCAACGCCGTGTGAACCACTGCGTGCTGACGGCGAGGAAAGAGCAACTTGCTTGCAAGGATTGCGAACGACGAAGACGACGATGTCAAAATTGATTTTGACAAGACGCTTCTTTTGCGTGCAAACACGCACCTCGCTATTACGGGGCAAAGCCCCTACGAGTCCACCCATTCCTACCAAAAATGCGTACCGTTTGGTGCGCTTTTTGTTTTTCTAAAAGCGTGACCAATGATGGTGCGCATTTTGGTAGTCTTCGCGCACAAAATCTCTTGCTAAACTTTACAAGAACAAAATTGTTTATGCTTGTATCTCGCAGAGATTTTGTGCTTGATTTGCGCTGACGCGCAGTTTCTTATAAATATATTGAAAGTGGTTCGTTTTTGTTTTTTTGTTGTGGGGGTTTTAACGAATGGATTCGGGGACGATTTGCAAAGCAAATGGAGTGTTGCCTGAGCGGGTGACGGAGAGGACGTAGTCGCTGAAGGTGGCGTGCTGAGAAAAGAAAGTCGTGCCATTGTAGGTTTTTGCGCCGTCAATGGGCAAGGCTGGGATTTTGCACGGAGAGGCAATCCCCTCGCCTGTTGCTTTGACAAGGCTCTCCTTTGCCGTCCAGACCTCAAAGAAGGATTTGTCGTCGGTTATGAAGGCATATTCTGTGTCGTTTGAAATATAGCGGCGCAAGTCTTGGTCTGCGGGGCGAATCTTTTCTATGTCAATGCCGATTTCGTTTGTGCTCTCAACAAACACGACTGCGCCATTTGTGTGCGAGACGTTGAAGTGCTTGCCCACGGCAAGCGGTTTGCCGCCCTCGGCAACCTGCCAATCGCCGATATATTTGCGCTTGAAGTATGCGGAGACGATATGCGCAACTTTGTCTTCTTCCTGCACGTATTTGTCTGCAGCGGCGATATCCGCACCCAAAACATACGAAAGCGACTTGGCGTCCTGCCAAGTCACTTTGTTTGTATCTGCAAGTTTCACAACAATCTCGTCCATTGCGTTTTAAATCTTCTTTTTGACTATTAGGATGTTTTTGCCGCCCTTGCGCTCATACTTTATGTCGTCCGCGATGCTTCTTGTGATTGTGATGCCAAAGCCGCCTATCTCGCCTTCGGTCGCATCGTTTATATGTTTGTCCTTTATGGACAGCGTGTCAAACTCGTCTCCGTTGGTGATAAACACAAGCGACAACACTCCGTCAATCTCTTTTGCACAGACGCTGATTTGATAGCCTTGCTTGTTGCTCTCGTATGACACGTAGTTGTTGAGCATCTCGTCAATGACTATATCCATCTTGGCCAGCGTCTCTTTTGGAGCGTGTTTGAATGTCTCGTTGAACTTGTCCGTGACTGTTTCAATGACGCTCAAATCGGGGCTAGTAAAAGTCAGGTTGAGTTCGTTGGGACGAGCAAGTTCTATGAGCAAGAGCGTCACGTCGTCAAAGGCTTCCTTGTCGCCGACAAAGTCTTTGAGGTCAGATTTGACCGCATCCAAAACGCCTGAGAAGCCAAGGTCTTTGCTGCTTTCAAGAGAGCGCACAATGCCTGCATAATCAAACTCCTGATTATCGTTGTTGATTGCTTCGTTCAAGCCGTCAGTGAACACAAACAGACGTTTATCGTCGATTTTGATGTTATTAACTGCGTATTTAAAGTTTTTGATGCCGCCAAGCACGAAGTTTGCATCCTCTTCGACACGCACGATTTCGTCGCCTACAAGGTATGGTCTTTCATGCCCTGCACTGACGAATTGCATTGCCTTTGTCTTGATGTCAATGATGCCGACAAACGCCGTGACAAAGAGCCCCGTCTTGTTGCCTTCAAGCAAAGTATTGTTGACCTCGAACATCGTGTCGGCAAGTGCCTTTTTCTCTCTGAGTTTCGTCTTGATGAGCTCTTTTGCCTTCATCATAAAGAGTGCTGCCGGCACGCCCTTGCCGCTGACGTCTGCAACGATGACTGCCAAGTGTTTGTCGTCGATGTAGAAATAATCATAGAAGTCGCCGCCGACTTCCTTGGCAGGCGTGATGCTTGCCGCAATAGTCACCTTGTCGTCAGCATAGGACGATGCAGGCAAATCTTCCATTTGGATTTGCGTTGCGATGTTGAGTTCGGCATTCATGTTTGCCTTCTCCTGCGCATCGCTTGCAATCTTGTCTGTGTAGCGGATGATTTCTTGTTCAAGCGCAACAAACGAATCGGACAGCACGCCGAGCTCGTCCTTGGATTTGACGGACGGGTCTATAACCTCAAGCTTTTCGCCCTCAAGCGCTCTCTTGGTAAACGACTTTGTGGACTCGTTGAGCTTGGTGATGTTTTTGACAATGACGAAATACGCTATGATTGCATAGGCAATGACAAGCACAATCGTCGCCGCAAAGAGCGCAATGAGCTCTGTGTACAAGAAGGAATTGATTTCCGATTGGACGGAGTGCTCGTCATACACGATATATGCCGTGCCGATGTATTCGTGAACTTTATTATCTTCGTTATCCACCGTGTCGTAATAAAGGTCAAAGAACAAATACGTCTGTTCGCCAATTTCAAAATCTCCATATCCATTTTCATTTGGCTTGGCAGAGATGTTTTGCTCGGACACCTCAACATAGTCTCCCGTCAAACGGCTATTCTCGTCATATGTACTATTAAGACGGTAGGTGCAGTCAATGAGATAGACAAGTCTGTTTCTGTCTGCGTCTCTGTACGCCACAAAAGCATAGTTTACGCCCTTTATTGCATAGGCAGCGGTGAGCTGTGCCGAAACTTGGAAATACGTGCTCCTCCAAGCAGCACTTTCCCAAGACAAGCCCAGACCTCCGATCTTGCCATCTCTAATATACAACTGACCGTATTTGTCTTGAGAATAATACTCATACTTTTTTTGATACTCCGGCATGTTGTCAAGCACACTCGGATCGTCTTTGTGTCTATTGGCAAGATATTCGTCCATCTGTTCATTGTTTGGGTCATTATTATATCTTTGCACAATAACATAACCATAAATATCGCTTACGTCTGCACATATATTGTCGGTGTAAAAGAACTTGTTGAGTTCTTCCGCACAAGTATCAAGCGATTTGTAGAAAGTATCTTTTGCCCTCTCGCGATAGACCAAAAAGCTGACCAAAAACGCAACGAGCATAAGCAGGGTTGAAAGCCCTGCTCCGATGAGTATGATTTTGGCTCTGATATTCAGTCGCATAAAGCGGTCTCCTTACTTTATCGTGAGTGCGTTGATAAATCCGGTCACTGTGAAAATCTCACGCACAACGGCGTTGATGTTGTGGATTTCAAGTTCTTTGCCCTGCTCGTCGAGCGTACGCTTCAAAGCAAGCAGCACACGAAGACCTGCGGACGAGATGTACTCGATGTCGGCAAAGTCAATGATGACCAAGTTTTCGCTGATGGTTTCGTTTTTGATAGCGTTGTCAAAGTCAACGGATGTGACCGTGTCAAGTCTGCCCTTTGCTGAAACTTTAAAGGCTTCGCCATGTTCAATTTTGATTTCCATTTGTTTGCTCTCCTAATTTAAGTTTTATTACTGTATTGTTGAGATTCAGCACCCTCATATAGTTGAGTTCGTCGGCAAGTGCGGTGATGATTGCAATGCCGCCTGTAAGGTACTGATCGTCTTTTTCAAACTCATATTTTGTTGGGTCAAACGGCATACCGTCGTCGCGAATACGCAAAAGCAACTCGTCTTCACTCACTTTGACGTTTACGTCAATATAGTTTGCCGTTTGGCGTTTGTAGCCATAATACACTATGTTGTCAATCATTTCTTCAGTTGCAAGCGCAAGGATTTGAGCGTTGCGGTTGTCAACTCCATGCTCGAGCGCAAAATCCGCCACCTCTTTTGATGCGGTTGCCGCACTTTCAATCTTGTTTTCAACCGAGATGTCAAACGTGTTCAAATCGCTCTTCTCAAGCATAAACAAACCCTTGTACTGTTTGTGCTTTGTTTCGTATATAAACACAAACGCATACGTGACAATGAGCGCCGCGACCTCGGTGACAACTCTTGCAATTGAATAGCCAACCATGCCGTTCGTCTTCAACAGCACGAGCGTGAGCGGAATAATGAATACGCCTTCTCTCAGCACGACTGCGAGCACAGATGGAATGCTCTTGTCAATGGACGGATAATAGCTGGTTGAAAACTTGTTGATTTCAAGCGGTATTGCCGATATGAGATATAGCCTGATGATTAAGGACGCATATTCCATCCCCTCCGCATCGTTGTAGCCAAACACAATCGCATAGCCCTGCGGCCACGCCATTATGATTGCGGTGATAACCGCGGTGACGATGATGTTGGCAATGTATATCTTTTTGAGTATTGACCTGAGCGAATATATGTCCTTTTCGCCATACAGCACGCCGCATATCGTTGGAATAAGCCCAAGTATGCCGCCCGAAAACAGGTCAAACACGAAGATCAAGTTGCTGACAAGCCCGAATATGACAAGATCAACCGGGTCGGTTATCATACGGCTGAAGACGATGTTGATGACAAACGTCTGCGTTGCAAGCAACAAGAAGGTCAATATGTTCGGCGTGGATGCTTTGAGCGTGTTCTTCATCTCCTGCAAAGAGCCCTTCAAATTGAAAGTGAAATGAAGCATACGTTTCTTTGATTTGACGTAGAACACAAGCATCACAAGCGCAATCGCATAGCCAAACGATGTGGATAGTGCCGCACCGTAAACGCCCATATTTGCAACCTTGATGAACAAAACTTCTGACCCGACCTTCACTGCGTTTGCAACGATATAGAACGCTGCGGACAACTTTGGATTGTTGTCAACTGCAATGAACGATGCGAGCATGATAGCGAGCATCAAGACAGGGTCGGTCACCATGTAGATGAAGATGTATTGATAGGAATACTCTGTGAGCGACTCAGCAAACAGCGTTGCAAGTGGTCTTGACGCAAACGGCGAGATGATTGAAAATACGCACGAAATCGCCGTGCCAAAAATAAGGCAACCGGAAAACACCTTGTTTGCCTGCTCCAAATTGCGCTTGCCGAGCAAATTGGCGATTACGATTGAACCGCCTGCGCCAAGCGCGAATCCGGGGATTTGCACAATGTACAAAACAGGCATGACAAGAGAGTCCGCAGTGAGTGCGTTTGGACCTATCAAGTTGCCAATGATGATGCCGTCAAGAAGCGACCCAAATTGCAGGGCGAATATCATCATGACGGATGGCAATAAGTATTGATAGAACTTTTTGTCTATGAGCTTTGTATTTCTTTCCATCAGATGTCCGTCCTTGTGAAGAAGTTGAGCGTGGCAAGCGAGTTGATTGCCTGCTCAAGATATTTGTCGTCTGTGATCGGCCACTTGTAGCCGAGATGATAGAGCGCCTTGTTGGTGAACTCGTTGTCTGTCAATATGAACGCGTGTGTGTGCGCATCGCTTGAAGCGTAGTTGATGAGCGAAGAGACGAGCATGCTCTTTGTTTCGTCTGCCATCATGACCTTCATTGCCTCATAGAACTCTTCGTCGCTGACAACGTCAATCTTGTAGCCGAGTTTGTTCATAATCGCAATGATGTCGCCCATCTGCACTGCATGTGAGTTGGCGGCATGGAAGACCGTAAACTTCTTGTCCGTCGTTGCAAGCAAAAGTATTGCCTTTGCAACCTCGTCAATCGGCGTGAAGTCAACGCTTGCATCCATTGAGTTGACAGGGAACTTGTGGAGCGTGGCATAGCCTTTCAGGTCTCTCATAAATCCGTTTGTGATTGAGTTGGCTTGGAACTCGCCGTCGCTTGCTCTGCTCATGAGGTTGCCGACTCTGATAACCTTGCCGTCAAGACCGTCGTCCGCGCCTTCAAGGATTGCCTTTTCGGCGTTGAACTTGGAGTGCACGTATTTGTTGGAGATGTCTTGACCGATGTCAAGCATATTCTCTTTCATGCGGAAGCTGTCTTCAAACTTGCCGTCGATATTCTCGCCCGCAACAGAGAGCGTGGAGATTTGAACAAGGCGTACACCCCTCTCTTTTGCAATCACAATGAGGTTTTTGACACCGCCGACGTTGACTCTTTCAATGCTGTCATCCACCGCAAAGTGTTTGACAAGCGCCGCGCAGTTTATGATTGTGTCAAACTTCACTTTTTCAAGTTTTGCTTTGAGGTTGTCGTCCGTGATGTCGGAATCCACAATCGTCACAAGCTTTTCAAGTTTGTCTTGAAGCGGAGAGTCAAAGTAGTATGCCAAAAGCCCTTGGAGCCTTGTCTTTGCGTCAATCTTTGAAGAGCGCACAAGCACGACACACTCTTTGTCTTCGTCAAGCAATTCTTTTAAGATGTGTATGCCAAGGAAGCCCGTGACGCCTGTCACAAGCACTTTGCCGAGCGGACGTGAGCATTTGACGTCGTTTATGAATCTCACAGTGTTGTAGTCAAGTGAGTTGACAACGACTGCCTCTTGCTCTTCTTGCGCTTCTTGCTTTTCGCCACTCTGCTCTTTTATGTGCTTTTCAAGTTCCAATACGGTTGGATAGTCAAACACGTCCTTATATGCAACAGGCACGCCAAACTGGATTGCGAGCATTGCAATCTTGGATGCGGAGAGCGATGTGCCGCCGAGGTCAAAGAAGTCCTCGTCAATGCCGATTTCATTGGCGCCGAGAGCCTTGGCAAAGATTTGCACAAGTTTCTTTTCAAGCTCGTTTCTCGCCTGCTTCTTTTCGCCCTTGTTTTCCGCTGTCTTGACTTCAGGCTCAGGAAGTGCCTTCTTGTCAATCTTGCCGCTTGCGGTCAAAGGCATCTTGTCAAGTTGGATTATGACCTTCGGGATCATGTACGGCGTGAGCGTCTTTGCCATGTGTTTTGTGAGATCCTCTGTGTCAACTTCATACGGCGCAGTGAAATATGCGGCAAGATAATCGCCGTCCACGTTGTTTGTCTTGACAACGATTATGCTGCGTGAAATGCTCGGATAGGAGTTGAGTGCCTTTTCAATCTCGTCAAGCTCGACTCTAAGGCCTCTGAGTTTGACTTGGTTGTCAAGTCTGCCAAAGAACTCAATGTTGCCTTCTGTATTGTATCTTGCAAGGTCGCCGCTTCTGTATGCACGATTGCCGTCAAGGGTTATGAACTTCTCTTTGGTCTTGTCGTCCATGCCGAGATAGCCGATGCCCACGCACTCGCCCGCGATTGTCAAATCGCCGATTGCATCAATTGGCAATATATGTCCCGCCTTGTCAAGAATATAGAGTGCCGTGTTGGCAAGCGGTTTGCCGATTGTCACGTACTCGTCCTGCACCTTGTGATATGTGCAAGTGATTGTCGTCTCGGTTGGACCGTAGCCGTTGTAGATTTGTGCTGTCACGCCAAGAGATTTGAGCTTTTGGCAAAGTTCCTGCGGAACGGCCTCTGCGCCCATATCAAGCACCTTGAAGTTTTTGAGTGCATCGACAAACTCTTTCATATCAATAAAGTTGGACACGAAAGACGGCGTCATGAACATTATGTTCACGCCCTCAGCTTTCAACGTCTTTGCAAGGAGAAGTGGGTTTTCAATCTCCTCTTCCGTTGCAATGACAACCGTGTAGCCGTGTGAAAGTGGGACGCACTCTTCCTGCATGGATGCGTCAAACGAGAAGGACGCAAACGCGCAGGCAACCGCACCGCCCTCAATAGAGCGATAGAGTTCCGTGCCGCGATTGGAGCCGTCCACAACATAGTTGACGAGATTTCTGTGCGCAATCATGACGCCCTTCGGCTTGCCGGTTGAACCTGACGTGTATATGATGTAGCAAAGCGAAGACTGCGGGATATCCACATCCGGATTTGCCGTCTTCTTGGATTTCAAAGCTTCTTCAATAAGTATGACTTTGAGATTTGCCTTTGCGATAAGTTGCTTCTTTTCTTCTGCAATCTCTTTTGTTGTGACAATCGTCTTTGCGGACGAATCTTCAATGATATATGCAATTCTGTCGTCCGGATATTTCGGATCAACAGGAACGACCGCGCCGCCCGATTTGATTATGCCTTGTC
>DBVQ01000097.1:16576-21642 GCA_002308155.1 Christensenella sp. UBA1260 | reverse complement strand
GCTGCAAGCAGTTCGTTTGCAACTTTGTTGCAATTCTCATTGAACTCCTTGTAGGTGTATCTTCCGCCCTTGCCCACAACCGCAGTCTTGTCGGGATTGAGTTTTGCTTGACGTTCAATAAGTTTGTTGAACGAGACGTTTTCAAGCGGCTCTTCCGTCTTGTTGAACGCATCGTACATCTCTCTGTCCTTCTTTGGCAGAGTGTCGATGTCTCTTATGCGCTTCTTGCTTGCAAGTTCTTCAAGCACGAGCTCGAACAATCTTTCAAAGGATTCAACAAAGCCTTGGTTGTAGCAGGCCTCATCCCACTCAACGTGCGAGCGGAACTTGCCGTTTTCAAGGAACACGTCGATTGAGAACGCGCTCTTTGGCGTGTCGGACTCAAGCAACACCGATTCAACTTTGTGCTCGCCAATATGGTCAAACGTGAAGGAGTCGCCCTGATATGCAAACATGACGTCTGCGCTCACATCAAACGCGCTTGCGATGTCCGCAAACGAATAGAGGTCGTTTGCCTGCAAATCTTCAAGCAACTGCTTCATCTCGGCGAGTTTGTCAAGGACGAGTTCGTCCTCTTCATATTTGATGTAGACAGGCAAAGTCTTGACGAGCATAGACACGGTGTTTGCAAGTTTTGACGACTTGCGCCCGTTGTAAATCGTCGTGTAAAGGCTGTCCGTCTTGTAGAGATATTTTGAAAGCGTAAACGCAAATGCAAAGTTGAAATAGCCGTTCATTGTGAGCTTTGCGCCCTCAACAAACGATTTCAGTTTGTCCGCATTAAGGTCAAGGATGAAGTCCTTGGATTTGAGTTTTGAATCCTTTGCAATCTTCAAATCCTTTTTGACAACGTACTCGCCGTCGAGGTCGCCGAGTAACTTCTCGTAGAACGCTTTTGCCTTTTCAAACTTGTCGGATTTGAGTTCCTCGCGTTCTTTGAGTGCGACTTCATAACCGTTCATCATTTCTGGGTCAACAGCTTCGCCAACATAGGCTCTGCCTATGTCTTGCAAAATGACCGCTTCACTCGTGCCGTCGCAAACGATATGATGGAAGTCGAGGAACAAATATGCATCCGTCTTTGTCGTGTAGATTTCCGCTCTATAAAGCGACTCGCCAAGCAGAGCAAACGGTCTTATCAAACTGTCTCCGCTGATTTCCGCCGCCACGTACTCGTTGACAACAGCCGGCTTGTCGCTCGGCTTTGCCAAGATGTCGCCGTTTTCGTCCATGTGCAAAATCGTCTTGAGATAGGCGTGGTTGTTGATTGCGGTCTCCACTGCCCCTTTGAGTTTTGCAATGTCGATATCCTTTGGCAACTTGAAGAGGATTGGAATGTTGTAGTTTGTAGTCCCCGGTTTTGCCGCGCACTCAACAAATATGCCCTCTTGCGTCTTTGTGATTGGATATTCGTCAAGCACTTCATAGGTCTTTTGCTCTTCCTTTTCGCTGAGCCAACCTGCCAATGCGCGCACGGTTGCGTTTTGCTTCAAATCGCTGTTGTCAACTTCTTTGCCGTACTTCTTGGAAAGCAAAATTGCAAAACGGATGGACGATACGCTCGTAAGCCCCGCTTCATAGATGTCCGTCGTCACGCCAAACGAATCCGTGCCGAGGATGTTTTTGAGTATGTCATAAACGTCCTGCTCCTCAGGGGTTGACGGCAACACCTTTTCTTGCGCTTTGACTTTTGGCTCAGGAAGCGCACGTTTGTTAACCTTTTGGTTTTGGTTGAGAGGGATCTTGTCAATTTGCATCGTGTATGCCGGCACCATATAAGGCGGCTTTTTGGATGCAATGTATGCATTGAGTTTTTCAACGTCAATCTCTTCGTCCGCAACGATATATGCGCAAATATATTTGACGCCTGCAGGGTCTGTGAAATCTTTGACCGTTGCGTCCTTTATGACCTTGAACTCGCGGATAACCTTTTCCACCTCGCTGAGCTCAACACGGAAGCCTCTGATTTTGACTTGTCCGTCCTTTCTGCCGATAAAGTCAAGCGTGCCGTCCGGAAGATAGCGCACGACGTCGCCCGTCTTGTACATACGTTCAAAGCCCGGCTCGCTGTCAAACATGTTTTTGAGGAAAGCCTTTTTGTTTTCTTCATCACGATTGAGATATCCCCTTGCGACTTGCGGACCTGATATGTAGAGTTCGCCTTGGCAAAGCACAGGAAGTCTATGCATATTCTTGTCAAGGATGTATGACTTGTATGTCTCGTTCATTTTGCCGATTGGGACACGATAATACATCTTGTCCACATCGTACTCCGTGCAATAAACCGTGCCTTCGGTTGGACCATAGAGGTTGCAAAGTTTGTGGTTTTTCGGCGGTTCAATCGGGACGAGTTTTTCGCCGCCGACCATGATATATTTGAGCGTCTTTGCGTCAATCATTTCAACAAACTGTCTGCCGACCTGCGTCGTGAGCATAGCGTGAGTTATGCCGTTTTCGTTGAAATATTCGCCGAGTTTGATGAGGTCAAGGCGAAGTTCATTTGGAATCACATACACACACCCGCCGTGTGTGAGCGTTGGATAGAGGTCGAGCATATCCGCGTCAAATCCGTAGGATGCGTAGGCGGACACTCTTGCGTTCTCGTCAACGTGATATCTCTTTGCGTGATACGCGACAAAAGTGTTGATGTTTTTGTGCTCAAGCATAACGCCCTTCGGGATGCCCGTAGATCCCGATGTGTACAGCATGATAAACAAGTCGTTCGGGTCAAGCTTCACGTTTGGCACAGAAGGATCGGAAAGTGATGCTATTTCGTCCGTATAGAGCACGTTGCCTTTGTAGTCTGCTAAAAGCTCGTCAAGGTCTCTGTCTTTTATAAGCGCTTTTGCCGCCGAGTCCTTGATCATAAACTCAAGCCTCTCCTTTGGATAGGTCGGATCAAGTGGCTGATAGGCAGCCCCTGTCTTGATTACGCCAAGGCTTGCAATCACGATAAACTCGGATTTGTTGATGAGGACGGACACGACGTCCTCTCTCTTTATGCCCTTTGAAATGAGATGATTTGCCACCCTGTTGGACAGCTCGTCAACCTGCTTGTAGGTGTATTTTCTGTCCTTAAACACGACTGCATTGTGGTCAGGATACTTTTTCACCATATCCTTGAAACCGTCAAGCACCGTTCTTGAAGCATCAATATATGAAGTGTTTGTGACGTTGAAAGAGTTGAGCAACAAAAGTTCCTTCTCACTCACAGGATTGACGTCATCAAGTTTTTTCTTCTTCAAAAACTCGTTCAAAACGACGTCGTACATGTTGATCAAATGCTTGATTGTCTCTTCGTTGTAAAGATCGCTTCTATACTCCGCCCATACAAAGAACTTGCCGTTCAAACGATGAAGCTCGATTGCAAGGTTTTCTTTGCCGTCCTTGCGTTCAAGCTGGTTGACGATGAGTTCCTTGCCGTTAAAAGTCGTTTTGTAGAAGAAGTCGCCCTGATATGCAAACATGACTCCGCCGTTCACACCGAGATCCTTCACGAGATCGGAGAAAGGATAAACAAGATTTTGCGTGCTTTCAGCAAGTTCGTTTGACGCAAAGCGCAAATACTCTTCAACCGTCTCCTTGTTTTCAAGATACATCGGGAACGTCTTGACAAACATGCCCATGCTGTGCGCGAGTTCCTTCGTGCGCCCGTTGTTGACAGTGAGGAAGAGCGATTTGTCGTCCATGTTGATTTTTGAAAGCAAATAGCCAAATGCAGACAGGAAGAACGCAGACGTCTTTACGCCGTATTTTGAAGTGAGTTTTTTGACTGCTTCGTTGGTGATGGAAAGATCTGCCTTCAAAACGCCGTTTTTCGGCTCGCCGTCCGACTTGTCAAAAATCAGGCTGGAATCCACTTCGGGGTCTGCAATCGTCTTTTCAAAGTATGCTTTGGCATTTTGATACTCTTCTGTTTGCAGGCGCTTTTCCTCTTCAAGAGCAAACTCATTTGCGCCGTAAACTTCCTTTTCAAGCTTCTCGCCGGCATACGCCTTCAAAACCTCGTCAATGAACAGCCTTATTGAAGTACCGTCAAAGATGATGTGATGGAAATCGTATTTGAACCAATATTCGCCTTTGACTTTGTAAAGCCCAAGTCTGAACAAGTGGTTGTCAAGCATCTCAAACGGCTCGGACTTGATGTCAAGCTTTTTGCACTCTTCCACTTTGATTTCAATCTTTTTGGTGCGGATCTTCTTGTAGATATTGCCGTCGTCGCCCTCAAAAAGCACAGTGAACAAATACTTGTGTGCATCAAAAACTTTTGCAACTGCCGCTACAAACTTTTTGACGTCAAGATCTTTGCCCAAATTGATGTAGTTGGTCAAATTGTATGCGTCTGTTTGTTGAAGACAGGACACATATATGCCTTGTTCGCTCTTTGACAATGGGAAAAACTCTTTCATAAGTTAACCTCAAATAGTAAAATGCCATATGTTATTTAATATATCAATAAAATAATATTAAAACATTTCTCCGCTTCTGTCAATATTCAACCTGTGAAATTGTAGTCTATAAACAATAAGATCAAAAAACCCTACTCATTTGTAGGGTTTTTCTTGGTTTTGATTGAAATGAAAACAACTTCCTATCTTGTGGCGAGGAAGAGTTGAAGCTCAGAAGTGGCGGGGTATTTTATTATGTCCTTGCCACGCTCCAAGAGCTTGCCTTCGGATAGGAAGAGGATTTCGTCCGCAATGGATTCGGCTTGGGCAACGGAGTGTGTGACGATAAACACCGTGCACCCCGTGCGCTCATGATATTGCTTGACAAGGTCTTCGGCAAGTTTGCGGAAAACTTCACAACGGAAGGCATCACATTGCATACGCTCCCTGTTGGGACAAAACTCCTCATTGGTGAGACGCTNNATATTGCTTGACAAGGTCTTCGGCAATTTTTGCAGAAGACGTGTCCATGGAGGACGTTGGCTCGTCAAGGAGCAACACATCGCAATCCTGCATCAATGTGCGCAGAAGCGCGGTCTTTTGCCCTTCACCACCCGACAATCTGTTTGCGTTCTTTTTGGCGAGGACGTCAAGCCCTATCTCCTTTATCATGCGCTC
>DBVQ01000097.1:15831-16449 GCA_002308155.1 Christensenella sp. UBA1260 | reverse complement strand
AGGAGCGTACTTTTGCCGCTTCCGTTGCTGCCGATTATGGCATAAATCTTGCCCTCTTCAAAGGAGCATTCAAGGTCAAGCGCAAGCTTTTCACCGTACAATTTTTTGGCTTTAAGCTCTATCATGTCCCCTCCTTGCCACGAGTTGCAATATGCCTGCGACGAGGTTCATTGCAAGTGCTATGGCGAGCAAAATTATGCCGAGAGCAACCGCATAGGCAAAATCGCCCGTGTTGTAGTTGAGTGCGATTGCCGTTGTCATGACTCTTGTTTTGTACAATATATTTCCGCCGACGATTTGCACCGCGCCGACTTCGGATATCGCCCTCGCAAACGCAAATAGATATACGGAAACGAGCTGATATTTGCACTCGTACAGCGTCAAAAAGAAACGCTTGATCGGAGACAGTCCAAGCCCTTTCAAAGTCGGCTTGCAACGCTCAACAACAGAGGAAACCGAACTCTCCGTCATACCTGCCGCAATCGGTGTTATGAGCACTACTTGCGCAATAATCATGAGCGGGACGGAATATATGAGTTTGAGCGCGCGGAACGGACCCGTGTTTGAAAACAGCATATAAAGCACGATGCCCACGACAACAGGAGGCAATCCCATGAG
>DBVQ01000097.1:15297-15726 GCA_002308155.1 Christensenella sp. UBA1260 | reverse complement strand
ACAGCCATATACATGGTTGTCCCCAAGATTCCGCCGATAAGCGGGTCTTTGCCTTGGATAAGCTCCCAGGCTTTTTCAAACACAGAACCCATAATCTAACTTGGTCTTTTTGTTAGGCTTTTAACTTTTTTGATTATGCCCTATACCCCGTGTCGAGTGTGAACAAGCTGCCACCGTATTTGGTCACACCATAGTATGCGATGAGCGCGGATGCATGCTCGCCCGTCATCCAATTGAGGAAGACTTCTGCTGCTGTTGTGTCAATGTCAACTGCGCCCGCCGGAAGAGCTTCGCCTGTGATGGAACTAACAAACGGAGCATCCTTTTTGACGCAGAGGATTGAATAGGTGTTCTTCATTGAAGCGTCTTCTTCCCAAAGGATTTCAAGGTTCGGGAGTTGGTCGCCGTTTGGATTGTTCTTGAATGACA
>DBVQ01000097.1:5143-15227 GCA_002308155.1 Christensenella sp. UBA1260 | reverse complement strand
TACCAAGCAAGCTCGGGGACGGGTTCTGCAGGTTTGCCCGCTGCGTTTGCGATTCCCAATCCCGCCGGCCACAAAGCCACTTCTTTGTTGTGCGTGCCGGATTTGTCGCCACGGCTTATAAACGTGCTTGCCGTGTCCGCGATTGCTTCAAACGCGTCTTCAACGGTCGTGCCTTGCGTCGCCTTGATTGCCTTTACGCCCGCTGGGTCGGCAGATGGACCGACAAGCACGAAGAAGTTGTGCATAAACGACACGCGCTCTGCTTTGTAGCCGCTCACAACATAAGAGAATCCGCCTGCGACGAATTCTTCTTCAGACTTCTTGGAGTGAACGAGGATTACGTCGGCGTTGCCATAGGTTGCCGCTGCGATTGCCGCGCCTGTGCCTGCGGAAGAAATCTCCCACTTATAGCCCGTGTCCGCTTCAAAGTATGGACGCAAATATTCCATAAGACCGCTGTCGTTGACAGAGGTTGTTGTGGAGATACGAACCACTTTTTTAGTTTCGCCGTTTGGGGTTTCTTGCTTGTTGCAAGCAACAAGCGTCAAACACGTGAACAGTAATGCAAAAATGCACACCAATGCGATGAGTTTGAAACTTTTTTTCATAATTTTTCTCCTTTCCACAATGGGAGGCACGCCCGTTTCCAGTCGCACCCTACCGCCCCAGTCACCATGGCTTTCACTTTAGGCAAAAGGGATCGGATTGACTAAATTATAGACCTTAAAATATGGGCTGTCAATAGCGATTTGCAGATTGCATTCCAACAAATTGGGGGTTGACTTTCGCGTCCAATATGATATTATAAAATATATCATATCGACGAACTTTCGTTCGCTTTATGGGGGATTGTTATGTTTGTTATCAACAAAAACAAGTGCGTAGACTGCGGCTATTGCAACTACGTTTGTCCGTTTGGATGCTTGATTCATCACGTTGAAGAAAAAGTGTGGGAAATTGATCCCGAAAAGTGCAAACGCTGTGGCATTTGCTATTCTTCTTGCATTGCATCTGCAATTGAGTGCAACACCTCTCAACAGATTGTCACCCACGTTGAAATCAGCGACGCTTGCATCGGGTGTTCTTTGTGCAGTAGGAACTGCCCTGTCGGCGCAATCTCCGGCAAAATCAAAGAAAAGTTTACGATTGACCAAGACAAATGCATCAAATGCGGCGTGTGCGAAAAGAACTGCAAAAAAGGCGCGATAATCGCCACCAAAAAATACGTTCTCAATTCGAGAGGAAAGAGGAATAACTGATATGAAAAAACCATTAATGGCCTATACAGGCAAAGTCATAAAAATAGACTTGACCACAAAAACCGTCAGTGAATATCCTTTCTCCGACAAAGAGAGAGAATTGTTTGTCGGCGGCAAGATCATGGCGGCAAAAATCATCTATGACAACATCAAGCAGAAGATTGACCCGTATTCTCCCGAAAATATGATTGTCATCACCACAGGCCCCTTGAATGCGGTCGGTGCGCCTTGCTCATCACGCTTTAATACGAGCACAATCTCCCCTCTCACGGGGTTCTATACTTCGTCCAACTGCGGCGGCAATTTTGGACTTGCCTTGAAACGCGCAGGTTATGACGCAGTCATAATTGTTGGCAAAGCGGAAGAAAAGACGTATCTGCGCATCACGCGCGATGGCGTTGAATTTAAAAACGCAGACACGATTTGGGGGCTCAAAACCAGCGACGCCCAAGCCGCTATCCCCGACAAGGGCGACAAGTTTGTGATTGGTCCCGCGGGCGAAAACCTCGTGCGCTACGCCTGCGTAGTCAGCGACGACAGAGTTGCGGGTCGTGGCGGCGTCGGCGCGGTGTTCGGCTCCAAAAACCTTAAAGGCTTGGTTGCCGAAGGACACGTCATGCCAAAGGTTTACAACCAAAGAAAACTCAAAGAAGTGTGTGCAAAGTGGACGAAAAAACTCAAAACGCACCCTGCGACAGGCGTGCAAATGCCTGCGCTCGGCACAGTTGGACTCGTTGCACCTATGCACGCAAGAAACTTGCTTGCCACAAAGAACTACAGCAGCGGCAGATATGAATATTTTGAAGACGTCAGCGGTGAGGAGCTTCACGACAACTATCTCGTGCGCAACGAGGGCTGTACAACCTGCCCTATCCGCTGCAAACGTGTCGTCAAGGTTGAAGGCAAAGAGGTCAAAGGACCGGAACTTGAAACACTCGGACTTCTCGGCGCAAATATCTTGAACCGCGATATGCAAAGCGTGCTTGATTGGAACTACTACCTTGACGAATACGGCATGGATACAATTTCCTTTGCGGACACGCTTTCGTTTGCAATGGAATGCAACGAAAAACACATGTGGGACAACGGTCTTGAGTTTGGCAAGATTGACAATATCACAAAACTCATTGAAGACACGGCTTATAGACGCGGCATTGGCGATGAAATCGCCGAGGGCAGCAAGCGCCTTTCAGACAAATACGGCGGCAAAGAGTTTGCAATGAACGCCAAGGGTATGGAACTTGCGGCATACGAGCCGCGTGGAGCAGTCGGACACGGACTTGGCTACGCAGTAGCCAACCGCGGCGGATGCCACTTAAACGGCGGCTATCTCGTCGTGCTTGAAGGTCTTATGCTTACGGTTGACCCATACACCACGTTCGGCAAGGCGGCACTCTGTATCACCTTCCAAGACCTTATGGAAGCGGCAAGTGCAGGCGGAAGCTGTCTGTTCACAACCTACGCCGTCCTCCCTGCCCCTGTCCTTGTCAATCCGCAAGGCGGATTTACGAGATTCCTCAACAAGGCATTCACAAAGGTCGGGCTTGTGCTCAAGTTCTTGCTTCGCTTCCCAACAGCACTCGCCTTCCAGTTGCCATTCTATATGCTCCCGCATCCAAAGGCAATCAAAGCGGCAACGGGTATGAATATGACGTTTGGCAAGTTCCTGCGTCTCGGCGAGAGAGGCTACAACCTTGAGCGTCTCATTGACATCAATCTTGGGCTCACCAAGGATGACGACTCTCTGCCTGCGCGTCTCACAGACGAACTGCAAAATCCAGACAATCCAAAGAGCAAGGTGCCGCTTGACAAACTCATCAAAAAGTATTATCGCACTCGCTTCTGGGACAAGGAAGGCAGACCGACAAAGAAACTTATTCGCCGTTTGAAGATAGGAGACTGATATGGTTACGGTTAGGTTATTCGGCGCGGCGCGCGTCAATTTCAAAGACAGAGAAGTAAAAATCGAGGCATCCACGGTCAAGGAACTTGTGGACAAACTCATTGCAAAATACAACTCCAACATGAAATCATGGAGACAGTTTATGTATTACGTCAACGACGTAAGCATTGAGGATTTGAAACTCTACAAAACCCCACTCAAAGACGGCGATGTCGTCATGGTCGTATCGCTCGGCACTGGAGGCTGATTTGAAAATAAACTCGGTCATGGTCATAGGCTGCGGCGGGCTCGGCGGTTTTGTCATTGAGGAACTGGCGAGGCTCGGCATAAAGCATCTCGTCCTTGTGGACGGAGACGATTTTGCCAAGAGCAATATGAACCGTCAACTTGAAAGCGGCCTTGATACGCTCGGCGAGAAAAAGGCAATCGTGTATAAACATCGCTTGGAGCGCAAAGGGGAAACCAAAGTCACGGCTGTTCCCGAGTTTTTCAGCGAGCAAAATGCAAGTCTTTTGGACTCGGTGGACGTGGTTATGGACTGTGTTGACACGGCAAAGGCGCGCCTTTTCATTGAAAAGAAGTGTGAAGAGCACGGCAAGATTTTTGTGCACGGCGGGCTTGAAGGCAGTTTTGGGCAGGCGTGCGTATGCTTCCCCGGCGACAAGACGCTTTCAAAGTTTTATGCAAACTACACTGAACAACCACACACGACAAACGCCTTTACTGTCGCGACGGTTGCGTCTTTGCAAGTGGCACTTCTAAGCAAACTCATACTTGACGAAACGGAAGAAATAAAAAACAAACTCGTCATGGTGGATCTTGACTCCTTCACCATTGACGTCATCAAGGTGTAATTATGTTTACGGCGGCAATTTTGGTGTCAAGCGACCGAGCGGCAAGCGGCGTGTATGCGGACAAGAGCGGCGCATATCTCAAAGAAAGGCTTGCTGAACTCGGCTACGACGTCGTGGATTTGACAATCCTCCCCGACGACTTTGACAAACTCAAAAATAAACTTGAAGAATATGTCAAAAACGAGATAAATCTCGTTTTCACATCGGGCGGAACGGGGTTCTCCCCTCGCGACGTCGTGCCTGAGGCGACAAAGGCCGTCATAGACCGCGAAGTCCCGGGCGTCAGCGAAGCGATACGCGCAAAGTCTTTGGAAATCACAAAAAACGCAATGATTTCGCGCGCAACGTCAGGCATCAAAAACAAAACTTGGATTATCAATCTCCCGGGCTCACGAAAGGCGGTTGAGGAGAGCCTTGACATAGTGGCTCCCGTCTTGGAACACGGGCTTGGAATACTGCTTGGAATTGCGGACAACTGATATGAAGTTTTTTCACGTCACGTCCCTTGAGGACTGCAAAAACATAGTTGAAAGTCGCTTGCCAAAGAGCGCACTTGCAAAAACAAACAAGACCACCGCTGATGCGGTGGGTTTTGTACTCGCCGAAGACGTCAAATCTCCGGACTACTTCCCGCCATATACTCGCTCAACTGTGGACGGCTTTGCAATACGCGCAGAGGACGCCTATTGTTCAAGTGCGTCAATCCCCGCCTTTTTGAAGATAAAGGGCAAAATACTCATGGGCGAGATGCCGACAATCTCGCTTGAAAAGGGTGAGGCAATTCAAATCGCAACGGGCGGGGTTTTGCCAAAGGGCGCAAACGCCGTCGTTATGGTGGAAAACGTTGAGGAGCTGGACGGCGAACTTGCAGTCTATTCTCCCGTCAAACAGTGGGAAAACACCGTGCTCTACGGTGAAGAGGTCAAGCCGCAAGACGTCATTGCAAAGCGCGGCGAGGTTGTCTCCCCTCTTATGGTGGGCGTATTCTCGTCAGTCGGCATTGAAAGAGTTGACGTCTACAACAAAATCAAAGTTGCAATCATCTCAACGGGCGATGAGCTTGTCGCCGTGTCCGAAAAGGCGGAAAACGGCAAGATAAGAGACGTTAATACGTCTCTTCTTGACGCAATGCTTGTGGACGATGGCTACGAAGTCGTGAGTGCCGTGCGCATCCCCGACAACGAAGAGCTCTTCCGCAAAGCACTTGACAATGCGCTTGCAAAAGCCGATTGGGTGCTCGTGTCAGGTGGAAGCTCAATAGGCGCAAAGGATTTGACCGAGAAGGTCTTGTCAAGTGGCAAAATACTGCTTCACGGGCTCGCGCTCAAACCCGGCAAACCTACGATTATCGCAGGTTTTGGCGAGAAAACTGTGTTTGGACTCCCGGGCAATCCGTTTGCCGCGCTCTGCGTATTCCAAACGGTGTGCAACAGCGTTGTGAAATCCACACGTGGCGAAAAAACTTCGTTTTTATACGCCTATGCCGCCACAAACTTCCCGTCCAGCCCGGGGCGCACGACTTTGCAACCCGTAAGCATTGAGTTTGACGGCGACAAATATCTTGTCTCGCCGATATTCTTGAAATCCGCACACCTCTATTCCGCTTTAAAAGCAGACGGCTATGTCGTGCTTCCTGAAACGGCGGAAGGAATATACAGCGGAACGCTTGTCAAAGTTTATCCTTTTTCAAACAAGGGGATTCTATGAGAAACACATACATTGAAAACAACGATTTTGCCGAGACTTTGTCGGCATATCTTCAAAACTTCTCCCGCCTAGCGGGAGAAAAAATAGACGCCTCTTCCGCGTCCGGCAGAGTGACGGAAAAGGCGATTTATGCCGCTGTCTGCGACCCAACCTACAACGCGTCCGCAATGGACGGCATCGCCGTATGCTCAAAAGACACGCTCACTGCAACCGAGGTCAACCCGTTGACGCTCAAAGAGGGACAATATGAATACGTCAACACGGGCGGTGCGGTCAAAGCACCGTTTGACAGCGTGATTATGATTGAGGACGTCATATTGAAAAACGGCAAAGCGACAATAACTTCTCCGTCCCGTCCGTATCAACATTTGCGTTGCGTGGGCGAAACAGTTGCCGCAACCGAGATGGTGCTTCCATCTCGCCGTCGCATACGCCCTATGGACATCGGCGCAATTTTGGCGTCAGGAAACGAGAAAATTGATGTGGTCAAAAAACCTGTCGTGTCCGTCATTCCAACCGGCGAAGAAATGGTGGAACACGCTTCCGACCTCGCCGTTGGCAAACTTATGGAGAGCAACAGCCGCGTGTTCTGCGCGCTCGTTGAGGAGTATGGCGGAGAGGCAAAACGCCTTGACATCGTGCGCGACGACAGAGAAATCCTCAAAAAGACTCTACTTGCCGCTCTCAAAGATAGCGACGTCGTGCTCATAAACGCGGGCTCGTCCGCAGGCACAAAGGATTTCACAAAGTCCGTCATTGAAGAACTCGGCACGGTTGTGGCACACGGGCTTGCAATCAAACCGGGCAAACCTACAATCCTCGGCATAGTGGACGGCAAAGCCGTCGTCGGCGTCCCCGGCTACCCTGTCTCCGCTTATCTCGTCATGGAAAAGGTGGTCAAACCTCTCATTGAGACGCTCTTGGGACTCACGCCAAGCGAACGTCCAACGATTGAAGCAACGCTCACAAAGAGAGTTGTCTCCTCATTGAAAAACGAAGAATACTTGAGAGTTGCGCTCGGCTATGTGGACGGCGAATACTTTGCCACCCCTCTCTCCCGCGGTGCATCGCAAGTCATGAGTATGATAAAAGCGGACGGTCTTGTGGACGTGCCAAAGCACAGCGAAGGCATTGAAGCAGGCGAGAAAGTCAGCGTTGAACTTTACAACACCGAACAAGCAATAAAGAACAACCTTGTCATTGTCGGCAGTCATGACGTGGCGGTTGACGTCGTTGGCGATATGATGCCCGTTGTGTCTGCGCACGTTGGAAGCATGGGCGGCATACTTGCCTTGAAGAGCAACTCCGCACACATAGCTCCAATCCATTTGCTTGACGAAAACGGCGAATACAATGTGTCGTATGTGCAGAAGTATTTCCCGTCGGGCAGCATGGCGTTGATACGCGGTCTTGGACGCATTCAAGGGTTTATCGTGCCAAAATGCAACCCTAAACATATTGTTTCGGTCAAAGACCTCAAAAACGGCTATTCGTTTGCCAACCGTCAAAACGGCGCGGGAACGAGGCTGTTGTTTGACTATCTCTTAAAGCAAGAAGGCATATCTTCGGATGAAATCCTTGGCTATGAAAAGGAATACACCACTCACCTTGCTGTCGCAAGCGTCGTGAAGGCAGGCGTTGTGGACTGCGGCATGGGCGTCTATTCCGCCGCAAACAGCATGGGGCTTGACTTTGTGCCCGTCGGCGAAGAACACTATGACTTCCTCGTCCCCGCAAAACTGCTTGAAGACGAAAGAGTCAAGAGGTTTATTGAAGTTTTGAAGAGCAAAGAGTTTGCTCGCCGCATGAAAGAGTTTGGCGGCTACGGGCTTGACGGAATTGGCGAGATAACAATAATCAAATGAGAGATGCGTTTGAAAGAGAAATAGACTATTTGCGAGTGTCGCTCACCGACCTTTGCAATTATAGATGCAAGTATTGCATGAAGGAAGGCGGCGTGGAAAAGAAATCCCACGCGGATATGCTCACGCTTGAAGAAGTCTTTGACGTGATAAGCGCCTTCAAATCCCTTGGTGGCAAAAAGGTGCGCTTCACTGGCGGCGAGCCGCTCGTCAGAAAAGGCGCTGTTTCTCTCATAGAACGCGTGGGGCGCGAGCTGGACGTTGAGATTGGGCTCACAACAAATGGCGTGTATCTGCCTGAAAACATTGACAGATTGAAGGACGTTGTGTCGCTTGTCAACGTCAGCATTGACACGCTTGACAAGGACAAATATCGTTTTGTCACTATGGGCGGAAATCTTGACGATGCGCTTGCGGGATTGAAAGCCGCAAGGGACAACGTCAAAAACGTCAAGGTCAACGCGGTGCTCATGCGTGGCATAAACGATGAAAGCGTCAAAGAGTTTGCAGACTTTGCAAACAGTATGGGTGTGACGCTAAGGTTTATTGAACTCATGCCGTTTGCCGAGAACAACGCATACGCGCAATATGGCATCTCAGCAACGGAAATTATTGAAAGATATGGCTTGCGCCACGTTGAGACAATCGGCAATGCGGAGTACTATGCGTTTGCGGACGGCAAGAAAGTTGGGTTTATTCGTCCGCTCTCAAACAAGTTCTGCAAGGATTGCAATCGCCTGCGCCTGACTTCGGACGGTAAACTTCTCCCCTGCCTGCACGGCGAGGGCGAAATAGATGTAAAGCCGTATTTGAAGGACGGCAACGTGCAAGAAGCACTCTTGCAAGCAGTCGCAAGCAAACCGTTTTGCCACAATATTGACAGCGGTAAGATGCAAACGAGAAAGATGAATTATATCGGAGGATGATATGGAGTTTACACATTTGGACGAAAACGGCGCAAAGATGGTGGACGTCGGCGGCAAAGTCAAGACGGAGCGCAAGGCAATAGCCTACGGCTATGTCAAAACCGCTCCCGAGACGATTGCGCTCATAAAGGACGGAAAGACGCCAAAGGGCGATGTGTTCAACACGGCACGC
Source organism: Christensenella sp. UBA1260 (assembly GCA_002308155.1). Classification (GTDB taxonomy): domain Bacteria; phylum Bacillota; class Clostridia; order Christensenellales; family CAG-917; genus CAG-475. The sequence continues at coordinate 6,544 of DBVQ01000097.1, read as the reverse complement.
ATAGCGGGCATACAGGGCGCAAAAAAGACGTCCGAGCTTGTCCCACTCTGCCACAACATCTTTATCTCGTGCGTGAAGGTGGATTTTGCAATGGACGCCGACACAATCCATATCACTGCCACAGCATCCTCCACAAGTGAAACCGGCGTGGAAATGGAAGCATTGACCGCAGTGTCCGTCTCTGCTCTCACGATTTACGATATGCTCAAAGCAGTGGACAAGGCAATGACAATCTCCGGCATCACGCTTGTGTACAAAGAAGGCGGAAAGAGCGGACTATACGTCAAAGGCGAGCAAAAAGGCATCGTCAAAGCCACAAATATCAGCGAAACAAAGGGCACGGTCAAGCACTCAATAGACGCTGTTGACTTGCTTGCGGACTTCGGCATTGTCGGAGACAGCCACGCGGAGAAAGGAAGCACGCGTCAAATAAGTTTGCTCGGCGAGGAAAGCATAGACAAAATGCGTGCACTCGGCGTCCCGGGGCTCTGCTTTGGCAAGTTTGCGGAAAACTTCACAACGGAAGGCATCACATTGCATACGCTCCCTGTTGGAACAAAACTCCTCATTGGTGAGACGCTTCATATCGTCACGCAAATCGGCAAAAAGTGCCACGCCTCAGACGGTTGTGAGGTCGCACGCACGGTCGGCACCTGCATTATGCCAAAAGAAGGCATCTTCACCCGCGTTCTCTCCTCGGGACAAGTCAAGCCAAACGACAAAATCTATATCATTGAAGGTTGATATATGTCTTTTGAAGTCGTGGTGAGAGATATAACGAAGATGGATTGTGACGCAATCGTCAACGCGGCAAATTGCAGTTTGCTCGGCGGGGGCGGCGTGGACGGTGCAATACACAGAGCCGCAGGACGCGGCTTGCTTGAAGAGTGCAGAACTCTTGGCGGTTGCGAGACGGGAGACGCCAAAATCACAGGCTCATACAATCTGCCCTGCCACCACGTTATACACACTGTGGGTCCGATATGGCGCGGTGGCGCGCGAGGCGAAGAGCAACTTCTCCGCTCATGCTACAAGCGTTCTCTTGCCCTTGCAAAGGCAAATGGGTGCAAAAGCATGGCTTTTCCTCTCATCTCGGCAGGCGTGTATGGCTACCCAAAAGCCGAAGCAATCAAAATCGCCGTGGACGAAATCACCTCGTTTTTGAAAGACAACGAAATGCGAATCTTTCTCGTCCTGTTTGATCCCGCCGTCATTGAGATTGCAAAATCTCTAAATTACGAAATAAAATAATCATTTAAAAAAATAAAAGCGTGCCATTTGGCACGCTTTTTTAATTGTCGTATTTTTTTATTAATCCTGTTTTTTGAAAAACCGTTCAGTTTTGATGAGATGCGCGAAAGGGCGCCTTTTGTTTGGAGCGCGCGTACTAGAGCGTACGCA
>DBVQ01000097.1:0-5043 GCA_002308155.1 Christensenella sp. UBA1260 | reverse complement strand
TTTGGAAGTCCCGGCATTGTCATGATGTCACCCGTGAGAACGACAATAAAGCCTGCGCCTGCGGAAACTTTTACGTTTTTGACTGTGACCTTGAAGCCTTGTGGAGCGCCGAGCTTTGTCGGGTCGTCCGAGAGGCTGTACTGTGTCTTTGCGATGCAGATTGGGCACTTGTCAAATCCAAGTGCTGTGAGAGTCTCAATTTGCTTTTTGGTGTTTGGCATAAAGATCACGCCGTCGCCGCCATAGATCTTTTTGACGACTGCTTCAATCTTCTCTTCAATGGACACATCATCTGTGTATGAGAAGGTGAAGTCACCTTTTTCTTCTTCGCAGAGACGCACAACTTCTTTTGCGAGTTCTTCGCCGCCCTTGCCACCGTCTGCCCACACTGTGGACAACACGACGTTGACACCGAGTTCGCGGCACTTTGCGATGATGAAATCAATCTCTTTGTCCGTGTCTGTTGGGAAGCGGTTGACTGCCACAACGCATGGGAGTTTGTAGACGTTCTTGATGTTGGAGACGTGCTTCAAAAGGTTTGGAATCCCGCGTTCTAACGCACTCAAATCCTCTGTTGCGAGAGATTTTTTGTCAAGCCCGCCGTGCATCTTGAGCGCGCGTACGGTTGCCACAACGACGACTGCCGCCGGTGTTAATTTTGCCATACGGCACTTGATGTCAAGGAACTTCTCTGCACCGAGGTCTGCGCCGAAGCCTGCCTCTGTCACGCAGTAGTCGCCAAGGCGCATTGCGCATCTTGTTGCTGTCACGGAGTTGCATCCGTGTGCAATATTTGCAAACGGGCCGCCGTGCACAAATGCAGGAGTGCCTTCAAGTGTTTGCACGAGGTTTGGCTTCAATGCATCCTTCAAGAGTGCCGCCATTGCGCCTGCGGCTTTGAGTTCGCCACAAGTGACAGGCTTGTCGTCATAGGTGTAGCCGACGATGATTCTTGAAAGTCTTTCTTTCAAATCTGTAATTGAGTTGGAGAGGCAAAGGACTGCCATAATCTCGCTTGCGACTGTGATATCAAAGCCGTCCTCACGAGGTACGCCGTTTGCCTTGCCGCCGAGTCCGTCTACGATGAAGCGGAGTTGACGGTCATTCATGTCAACGCAACGTTTCCAAGTGATTTTGCGCACATCAATGCCAAGGGCATTGCCTTGTTGAATATGGTTGTCGAGCATTGCCGCGAGCAAGTTGTTTGCCGCACCGATTGCGTGGAAGTCGCCCGTGAAGTGAAGGTTGATGTCCTCCATTGGCACGACCTGTGCATAGCCGCCGCCTGCCGCGCCGCCNNCCGCCCTTGACGCCGAATACCGGGCCGAGAGATGGTTCACGAAGTGCAACTATGACATTTTTGCCGATGCGTTTCAAACCGTCTGCCAAGCCGATTGTCGTTGTCGTCTTGCCCTCGCCTGCCGGTGTTGGTGTGATTGCTGTCACGAGCACGAGCTTTCCGTCCGGACGCTTGACTTCGTCAAGAAGGCTCAAATCAACTTTTGCCTTGTATCTGCCGTATTGCTCGATGTACTTTTCNNTCAATGCCTGCCGTTTTTGCAATTTCAAAAATCGGCTTCATTTTGCACTCTTGTGCAATTTCAATATCACTTTTGTAAGTTTGCATGTCTGTCTCCTTAAAAAGTTATTCCGTTTTTTCGTTTTGTTGTGGTTGTTCTTGAACAGGTTGTTCAGGTTGTTTTGGCTTGATGAGGCGGAGAGCCGGAATAATCCATGCACCGATTGAGTTNNCCAAGGATTACAATCCAAATAAACCCAAATGCTTTGGCGCTATAACTGCCCGCGATTGCAAAGTAGCCCATATCTGCAATAGAGTGCTCAAATCCCGCAAGGATAAATGCAGGGATTGCAAAGATAATGCCAAGCGAGCTCTTCTTCTCTTTGAAGACGCCGACCGCAACGTACATGAGTATTCCGCACCCTATGCCGCGCAGAAGCGTTTGCCACCACTCTTGTTCAAGCCTTGCGTTGCACGCAGCAAGCGCTGTATCGCGCAAGGAAGGGATTGCATAGCCTATGGCTATGCCAAACACTGCGGCGGCAATAACGTTGCCGAGAAGCCCAAGCAGGAGCGCAGAAACATCATCGCGCGTGTGGTTTGCAATGATAAACCCNNATTCTGCCCGTATAGAGCGAAAAGCCGAAATAGCAAACGGCAAGCAAACCGACTGAGAACAAAACCGCTCCCGCAACTTTGCCCACTGTGCTGCCGTCTTTGGCGCACGCGAGATACACGCAGCAACCGATTGTTATCATAAGCCCTGCGAGTATGCCTTCAAATATTTGAGATGTAATTTTTTTTGCCAAGTTCATTTGTCTTTTGTTTAGTCACACGAAGTGTGCCAGCCGCCGTTTACGGCGAGTATGGCACCTGTGGTATATTCGTTTTCTGCAAGGAAGAGGACTGCGTCTGCGATTTCTTCGGGTTTTGCAAGTCTGCCAAGCGGAATCTCTTTGCAGATGTCTTTGATTTCGTCTGCAGAATATTCCTTCATCATATCGGTGTCAACAGCCCCCGGAGCCACTGCATTGACGCGCACGCTCATAGGCGCGACCTCTTTTGCAAGTGCCTTTGTAAAGCCAATGACCGCCGACTTGGACGAAGAATATGCCACTTCACAGCTTGCGCCGACCTGTCCCCAAATTGAAGACACATTGACCACCGCGCCGCTTCTTCTTGCAAGCATATCTGGAAGAACCGCCTTCGTCATCCTAAAAACGCCTTTCACGTTGACGTCAAAGACGTCATCCCAGTCCTTTTCGTCCAAATCTATGAGGAGTCCGCTCTTGGAAACGCCTGCATTGTTGACGAGCACGTCAATCCTGCCAAAGCGCTTCTTTGCAAACTCCACAGCGGATTTCACGGAGTTTTCATCACGCACGTCGCATTTGACCGTAGCAACGCCAAGACCTGCAAGCTCTTTTTCAAGGTCTCTTGCAAGTCCCTCGTTTGCATTGTAGGTGAAGCACACATTGTACTTTCCTGTGGCGCGCCTTACGATAGCTTCTCCGATTCCTCTGCTACCGCCTGTGACGAAAATCGTTTTTGTCATTATTCCTCTTTTGGTTTTTCGCTGTCAAGATAGATGCCAATCATTGTGCTCTTTGCATCTTCATCGGTTGGGTCGAAGGTTGCATAGTTGACATAGTGCAAATAGTTGTTGTCGCTTGTTGCAAAGAAGAATGAGCAGACAAAGTCGCCATCTTCAACGCCGTCAAGTGGGAGCCAGTCAATCTTCATGCCCTCTTCAATGATTGGGTCATTTGCGTTTTCCGCAACGTTGTAGCGAATCTTGTAGAGTGCGCTTGCCGTAGATGATGATGTGTAGTAGGCATAGCCGTTCTTTGCAAACCAAATCGTCATAGAACCGCCTGTCACTTGAAGCGGTTCAACGAGGTTGCCGCTGTTGTCCTTTTCGCCATTGTACCAGCAATACACACTTTGAGAGTTATAAGCAAGTGCGCCCTCGGCATAGCCGAGCGGATAGAGCGTTGTTGACGAATATGTTGAAAGGAGCTTCTCGTTTGCCGGGCTGAATGCGTCTGCAACTTTGTTCATATAAAGACCGTCGTTCTTTGTTTCATTGAGCTTGTGTGTCTTTGTATAGTAGATTGTTGCGGAGCCGTCTGCCTCATGGCACACGTCAAGAAGTGTGAAGCTGAAAACCTTTTGCGGATTTGCGTTTGCGCTCTCGCCTTCTGCAAGATATGTGTCGATTGTGGCAAGAACTCTGTCATTTGCGCCGTTCAAGTCAATTGAGCAAAGCTCGTTGTAGGTCATTGACGTGTTGTCGTCCTTTGCGCTTCTCGTATAGAAGATTTTGTCAACAGCATAATCCCAAACGATAGAAGAGATTGTTGCATCAAGCTTGCCGCTCACTGCGCCCTTGCCGTTGGTAATGTCGCCGCTTGTCTTCATGCCGGAGAAATCAACGTAGGAAAGCACGTTGCTCTCATAATACCAAACTCTTGTCGGTGTGAAGAAATAGTCAACGCTTCTTGAGTTGATTGTCGCAATACGCTGTGTGACGGAGCCGTCAATCTTGGTGCGCATAAAGTCGCTGTCCGTTGTGGATGCCGTGCCGGTCTTGTCCTTGTCGTTGTTGTTGGTCACGTAGTAGATCCACTCGCCATAGATTGCAATTCCGTCCTTTTTGGAAGTGTTGTAAACACTCTTTGGCGCAACAACCACTGCTGTGCTGTTGTCTGGCTTGCCGTCTTTGATCTCAACACGTACGATTGCCTGTTTGACAGGTGTGCCAAACGAGTTGTCCTCTGCGTTGCCAACATAGCCGTTGATGAAATAGAGATAGTTGCCTTGCTTGACAACGTATCCGCCGTTGGAGACAACTGCTGCGTTTGCATCGCCGCCGCCAACTGACTTCCAGTTGTAGCCCTTGTTGCAAGCAACAAGACAGGACGCGAGCACTGCAACGAGTGCGATAGCTGTGAAAATCAAAATAATTTTCTTTTTCATAAATTACCCTTTTCTTGCGCCTTTCGGCGCGATTGTTCTATCTATGTTTTTTATTTTTCTTCTTTTGGCATATCAATTTTGATATGAACTTCTTTTAGTTGCTTCTCTGTGACAGTTGAAGGTGCGCCCATAAGCACGTCTCTTGCGTTTCTGTCCATTGGGAAGGTGATGATTTCTCTTATGCTTGTCTCGTTCCTCAAAAGCATGACGATTCTGTCAACACCAGGAGCGATGCCCGCGTGCGGCGGTGCGCCAAACTTGAACGCGTTGTAGAGCGCGGAAAACTTCTCTTCAATGACATCCTTGCCATAGCCGACGATTGCAAATGCCTTTTCCATGATTGCAGGCTCGTGGTTTCTAACTGCGCCAGATGAGAGTTCAACACCGTTGACAACGCTGTCATATTGATAAGCGAGGATGTCAAGTGGATTCATGTTTTCAAGTGCGTCAAGTCCGCCCTGTGGCATACTGAATGGGTTGTGACAGAACGTGAGGTTGCCTTCGTCGTCGTATTCGTACATCGGGAAGTCCACAATCCAGCAGAA
>DBVQ01000083.1:2870-3075 GCA_002308155.1 Christensenella sp. UBA1260 | reverse complement strand
TGCCGTATTTTGACAAGTCAAAAGCGGCATCGTCGCCATCTATATTGTCGTTTTGCTCTTTATAACTCTGTTTGCCAAGCGGTTTTTGCTTGTAGCCGTCAAGAATATCGCTCACCTTGTCCGCGCCGGATGCTCCGCACATTGACGGTTTGTTGCCGCTGTTCTTCACAATTGCGTCGTACGTCATGCGTTGGAGCGTCTCCGT
>DBVQ01000083.1:0-2793 GCA_002308155.1 Christensenella sp. UBA1260 | reverse complement strand
ACCCGAGCGTGCTTGCCACGTCGCGAGCATCGTCTATAACTCTATGTGCATTTCTTGACATTTCAACGTTTGGGACAATATCAACCATTTCAAAAAGTTTAATAAAACTTTCCGCTCTCAGTCCACACATATTGAGCAAGTGTTTGGCAGTTGAATTGTCCACTCTCAAAAGCCCATACAAGAGGTGTTCGGTGCACACAAGACCACCCGTCTTTGTGGCGAGTTCACTTGCATACATCAAAGCCTGTTTTGAGTTGTCTGAAAAGTTTAGCATCTTTCCTCCGAAAGTACCGCCCTCACGAGCTCCGCGCGGAGCACAGACGGATTTTGCAATCTATTTTTCATCGCGATTTCAATTGACGACGGCGAGCACAAAAGCGCAAGTTTGTCAATCTGCGAAGTCTTTAAATCCTTTGGCAATATGCCGAGTATCACGCCGAGTTTGAGGTTTGAAATCTCCGCCGAAAACTCTTGATACGTCAGTTTGTTTGCACCTGTCAAGAAGTTATAACTTCTTGTTATGTCGTCAAGAAGTGCGTTGCCTTTGTCAAGCACGAGCTTTTCAAGCGCGACTCTCTCGCAATAGCACATCATTTTGACAGCTTCTTCCACTTGAGCGACCGTCGTCTTTTCATCTACGCCAAGCGTTTTTGAATTGGAGATTTGATACACGTCGTTTAGCGGCTCGCTCCCCTCTCCAAACACGCCTCTTATCGTCAAGCCATAACTGCGTTTGAACTTGGCGAGAGTATCTTCAATCGCACCCTCCCACCTGAGCGCAGGCAGGAACAGCATAACCGATGCGCGCATACCCGTCCCCACGTTTGTAGGACAAGCGGTCAAAAAGCCTAGTTCGTTGTCATAGGCGATAGGCAAATTGCGCATGAGGTTTGTATCATAAGCGTCAAGACGCTTAAAAGCGGTTTGAAGGTCAAATCCGTCCACAACGCATTGCTCGCGGATATGATCCTCCTCGTTTATCATGACGCTGAAACCCGTGTTCCCACCGTCCACGATAACCGCACCGTTCGTCTCGTTGTTTGCAAGGTTCAAAGAGATGATATGTCTCTCAACAAGCGCCTTCTTTTGCGAATTGTCAAGCTCGCAAATCTTGCGCACTCTTGCGTCAAAAATGCCTTTTGAGGCAGCGTACGCACCGCTCAATTCATCATCAAGATTGTGGCAATACGGCTGCATATTGCTTGGAAACGCCAACCCGCGAAGATTGCGAGCAAGGCGCACTCTTGACGATATGACCGTAGGGGCTGTGAGCTCGTTCTCGCTGCACTCGTCGGCGGTTTTGAACCTGCGTTTACCACCGATTTTAAGCTCTGACGTATCAAAGATACGTTTTACAAAATCTTTGGACGTTGCATAGATTGAAAAGTCGCTCTTTAAATAGCCGCTTCGCGCTCCCGCTTTTGACAAATCAAATGGGATTGCCACTTTGCCGACGTGCCTCGTTGCGCCCTGTGTCTCCGCCACAATTCTCAGTGCGTATGCGCGCATAGAGTTGTAGCACTCGGGGCATCCAAAGAGGAGCGTATTGTCAACGTCCTCCGCGGTTGTACCGCAGACGGGACACACTTTTGCGTTGTATTTGCGGATTCTATCCACTTCAATTTGCGGATTGACACCTCTTTTTAACAGCGACTTATAGCACGCCTCACAATAGGCGTATTCCACTTGCACGTTATTTTTCAAGGTTCGGTCAACGAGAGTCCCCTCTCGCTGTCCGCAAATATCGCATATTCTCACAAATCACCTGCCGGTTTGTGTGTTAGTCAAGTTTCAAAGATTTGAGATAGGCTTTCACGCCCTCTTTTAGCTCCTCTCTGCGGAGAGAAAACTCAATTGCCGCCTCCAAAAATCCCTGCTTGTTGCCGATGTCGTATCTGCGCGCTTCAAACTCGCAGGCATAGACATTTTTCGGCTCTTTTGCAAGCAAACTGATTGCATCCGTCAAATATGTTTCGCCGTTCTTGACAGGAGCTTTCAAGAGTGCGTCAAAGATGTCTGACGTGAGCACGTATCTCCCAAGAGATACGAGTTTGCTCGGAAGTTCCGCCTTCGGCTTTTCAATGATGCCTCTGACTTCCGTAATTTTGTCGTCCACAACGTCGCCGACGATCATAACTCCGCAACGTCTTGCAATCTCTTCAGGCGGGCATTGGCAACCGACGATTGTCTTGCCTCCCGTCTTCTCATAAGCATCGATGAGTTGCTTTGTCACAGGAGCGCCATCGCCCGTATACATGACGTCGTCGCCAAACAACACCGCAAACGGCTCGTCGCCGACAAAATCTCTTGCCACCATGAGAGCCATACCGTTGCCGTTCATCTTCTCTTGCACACCAAAGTGGATTTTGACGCCATAATCTTTGTTGGCAAGTTCAAGTTCCAACGTTTTGCCCACGCTCTCAAGTTGATTGTTGAGTTCAACGTTTGGAGCGAAAAGACGTTTTACATCTTGCTTTTGCGGAGAGATGATAATAAATACCTCTTCAATGCCGGATTTTGCCGCTTCTTCCACAATATAGGAAAGCGCAGGAGTGTCAACAATTGGGAACAACTCCTTTGGGACTACCTTTGTTGCAGGCAAAAACCTCGTGCCGAAACCGGCGCAAGGTATAATTGCTTTTTTTACAGTCATAATTTTCACCTAAAACGCAAAGTCATGACAACAAGTTGTCATACTTGCAAAAAAATCTTTATTTGTTATAGCCGTTCTTGTGGGTGGAGTGCCACTTCCAAGCGGATGCTATTATGCTTTCAAGGCTGTCATATTGCGGA
>DBVQ01000075.1:10731-16803 GCA_002308155.1 Christensenella sp. UBA1260 | reverse complement strand
ATGACACCTTGCCAAGCCAATTTGCCTTGACCGTTGCGCCCTTCTTGATGACGTAAAGTGCGATGCAGGTTTGAACAAGCTCTTTTGCGATGATTGCGACGACAAATCCATAGTGTACAAAGAAGCGAAGTTCAAAATTGTCCGGGCTGTAATGTGCGCCAAGTGGCGTAAGCCCCGTGCAAAGAGAAAGGCAGATGAGCACGGATATGTGCATAAGTTTGTCCGCAACAGGGTCAAGTGCCATGCCGATACCACTCTGCATATTGAACTTTCTTGCAATCCAGCCGTCAATGATGTCGCTTCCGCTTGCGAGGAAGAATACACCGAGTGCCGAATAAAAGAGCGCGAGATTGTCTCTCACACCGCCGAGCCCCATAAGTACGCAGAACGCAGGCACGCAGAGGATGCGGAAATAAGTGATGATGTTTGGAATCGTCCAAACCTCTTTGAAGTCAATTTGACCAAACTTTTTTGCCATTGTGTGCTCCTTCGCGCACGCAGATTGTGTGCGCAAAAAACTACAGTTATGAAAAGTATAACAAATATATTGCGATGTGTAAACCATATTTTCAACGAGTTTGCACAAAATAATCACAAAATCAGTATATTGGCGTGAGGATAAAATGGAAAGTTGTCTCATCATAATCAACAAAAGTGCGGGCACAAGCGACAAAATATCTTTTGACTATGTCAAAAAAAGGCTTGGTGACGGCTACAAATATTCATGCCATACAATCCCAAATGACGGCGAACCCAATCTTGACGGATACAGTGCTCTCGCAGTTTGCGGCGGAGACGGAACACTATCAAACGTATTAAACAAAGTTTACGACAAACAAAAAAGCGTCTACTACTTTCCGTCGGGGACACTAAACGACAAGGCAAAATCCGAGAAGCACACAAAAGGCACAGCCGAGCACCACGCCGTTGTAGGCATAGCAGGCGGCGACGTGTTCTCCTACGTCTTTGCGGCAGGCTCGTTTACGCCAATCGGCTACACCGCAAGCATAAAAATGAAAAAGCGTTTTGGCATACTCGCCTACCTCGCGCAAGTTGTCAAGGAATACAAGGTGCACAGAATAAATGCAACAATAACCGTGGGCGACAATACTTACGCTGGCGACTTCACTCTCATTATGCTGCTCAAATCGTCAAGGTGCTTCGGCTTCAACTTCAACAAAGCGTATGACGAGCAAAAAGAGAGCGGACATCTCATCCTCATTCGCTCGCCAAAGCACGACGGATTGCTTGGCAAAATCGAGATGTTCTTCCCCTTCTTTCGAGTGTTTTTCATGGGGCTAAAAAAGGAACGTGAAGGCACTATAATCTTCAAAGAAACCCCGTGCGCAAACATAAATCTTCCATGCATTACAAACTTCTGCAAGGATGGCGAAAAGTCTCAAAAACAGGGAGAGTTTGAGGTCTGTTTCAAGAAGACAGAATGCAATGTCAATACCATAAAACGATAACAAAAAAGCACTTTATTCTTCAAAATCGAGAGATAAAGTGCGTTTTTCCTTTCAATTCCCTTTGTTCAGAATGATTTCAAAAGCTCAGTTTTAGCCACCGAGAACAAGGCCTGCAACGTCGCTTGGGGTGGCAAGAATATAGTCTGCTTTGTATTCTTCAAACTCGCGTCTGTCTCCATAGCCCCAAAGGATTGCGGCAACGTCAATGCCACACTCTTTTGCGCCCACGATATCATAGAGACGGTCGCCGACCATAAGCACTTTTGATTTGTCCTTGACACCCAAGTTTTCAAGTGCGAGATTGATGACGTCTGCCTTTGATTCCTTGCTTGCGTCTTGGGATGCTCCTCCCACGAAATCAAAGTATTTTTTAAAGCCAAGCTCGTCAATTATTATGCTTGTAAACTTTATCGGTTTGCTGGTTGCAACTGCCAAGTGTTTGCCTGCTGCTCTTAGTTTTTCAAGCATATCAAACACGCCGTCATAAACAGTTATCGCTCTCCAACCGCCGCGCTCATATACACCGCGATAGTCCTTTATGAGCTCTTCAATTTGGTCAAGTTCAAGCCCGAAAAACTCCTTCATGGACACCCTAAAAGGCGGGCCGACCATCTTGTTCAAAATGGCGTCCGTATATTTTATTCCGTGGCGGTCAAGCGCATAGCGGATGCAGTTTACAATACCGGGTTTGCTGTCCGTGAGCGTGCCGTCAAGGTCAAAGAGGATGTAGTCATAGTTTTTCATATTGCCCCGTCTTTTGCGATTTATACTTTCATTATACACAAAACCGCCTGTTTTTCAAGCGGTTTTCAAATATATTTGAACAAGTGAGTTAGACGAACGCAATTCCGCTCTTGCCGCCCCGCAAAAGATATTTGATTGGCACGTCAAGTACGGTCATTGCGCCTGTCTCGCCGCTTCTTGCAAGCAGATAGTTTGCACGAGCGTACGCGACCATAACCTGCGCCGTAAAGTCCGGATTGCTGTCAAGTGCAAGTTCAAACTCAGCTCTGCTCCCCACTTCTCCGTGCTTTTCAACGGCAACGACGCGCCCCGCGTGGCTCATACGCGTGTGATTTGCAAGGTATTCCGCTTCGTTCACAAAGTGCACCGTCGTATCGTACTCCGCAAAATAGTTGGGCAGATTGACGATTTGCGCGGCAACTTCCTCTTCAAACGCTTGTTTTTCAATCTCGGTTATGTCGCTCTCAGGCTTGCCGAAGTGTTTTTCATAGTCAAGAACGACATAGCACTCTCTCGTATGCTTTTCTCGCGTGGCAAAGTCCGTTCTTCCCTCTCTTGCGAGTCTTACTGCCTCTTCATTTGGCACGGTGTACTGCGTGGCATACTTTACGCCCTCAATCTTGCGCACCGCTTCACTGTGCCCCTGCGATACGCCTCTGCCCCAAAACGTTTGCGGAATTGAATCAGGCATAACGGACGCAAACAGCGCTCGCATGAGTGAAAACAGCCCGGGGTCCCAGCCGCACCCTACGATTGCGAGCGTTCCGCACATTTTGCCAGCTGTGTTCAGGGTCTCAACGTACTCCTTCATCTTTGCGTGCGTATCAAATGAATCCACAATGCAGAAGTGCGCCGCAGTCTTTAATCCAAGCTCTTGCGCGTCAAACGCCGAGCCTACTGAGAGTATCGCAACGTCAATTTGTCCTTGAAACCTCTCGCCAAAGAGTTCTTTTTGCTCAAAAAACTTCGCGCCGTAAGGAGAATTAAGAGTATTTGGCGCGCGACGGGAGAAAATCCCCACAAGCTCAAAATCGCTAGTTTCAGCAATGCATTTTTCAACAGATTTGCCCACGTTGCCGTATCCGACAATAGCCGCTTTGATTTTCATACTAAAATCTATGTGGCAAAACAAAAAAAATCACTCCGCAACCCACTTTTTGCATAGAGTAAATGAATAAATAACACGTTTCTGTCAAAAATTGCGGTATGGATGCTATGGTCAAGCGAGGCGATCTTTATTATGCGGATTTGAGCCCTGTTGTTGGGAGCGAGCAAGGCGGAGTGCGCCCCGTTCTCATTGTGCAGAACAACGTCGGCAACCGCTACAGCCCGACGATCATAGCGGCGGCAGTGACATCTCAGCTCGGCAAGGCAAAACTCCCCACTCATATTCCTCTCCCCGCCGGCGAATACGGCTTGCCAAAAGATTCAGTTGTGTTGCTTGAACAAATCCGAACCCTTGACAAACATCGCCTAAAAGAAAAAATCGGGGAACTCCCCTTGAACGTTATGACCCGTGTGAACGAAGCACTGCTCATATCACTCGGTTTTTATGAGACATAAAAAATGCGCCCAAACGGAGCGCATCAAAAATCTTCTTCACTGTCCTCAATGGTCACATCGAAGACTTTGCTTAAAACCTTGTTTATAATTTTGAAAGAAAACCCTCGCTGATACAAAAACGCAGAAACACGTTGATAGCCTGACTTGTCGGCAATCTTTTTTTGTTTCATATATTTATCCGCCTGAGCAGTTGCAACGGAGATTTCAAACTCGTCGCTCAGCATATCTTCGATGAGGTTTGCGACCAGTCGCTTGTCAATGCCCTTTTCGGTTGTGAGCTTGTATTCTATCTTCTTTGCGCCGTACTTCGTCTTGTTGAAAAGAAGGTACGTTCTCACATATTCTTCGTCGTTGATATAGCGATATTTTTTGGCGCGGTCTATGGCATATTCAACCTCGTTTTTGTGATAGCCTTTTTCATAGAGTTTCTCTTTGCATTCCTTTTCACTGCGTGGTGAAACAGCCAGATATTTCACAAGCGAATCGTATGCCTTTTTGGCTCTCTCTTCATTAAGTTCAAACTCTGCCATATTCCTCATTTTCAAATCAAAAATGGACTTTATCTGTCATTTTTGACACTTAAACCTCATTTTTCATTTGAGCTTTCACTCAAGCGCTTCAAACGATACACCATCTGGCACGTTCAATTCAGCCCTGCCGGAAGTCAATTCCTTGAGGTCATCAACAACCTTTTTGACGTCGTCAATCGGCACGAAAATCTCGCCTTTCACGCCGTCGTTATAGTCAAATCCAAGCGGCTTGCACTCTGCCTTATATAGGTATTTTTCAACGGGTGGAAAGAGCGCATAATCACAACTTATTTGCACCCTTTGGCACTCTTTCTTTTCAAGGATTTTTGCGGCTTTCAACACGTCTGCCGCAGCACCCGAATATGCTCCGACAAGTCCGCCTGCGCCGAGTTTTATGCCCCCGAAATATCTCGTCACAACGACTGCGGTTTTCACAAGTCCTTGCTTTTTTATGACGTCAAGGATTGGTTGTCCCGCCGTTCCCCCAGGCTCTCCGTCATCGCTGAAACGCGCAATGTTGCCAAGCTCGTCGGCGACGTAGGCATAGCAGTTGTGAGTGGCGTCAGGATATTTCTTCTTTATGGATTTGACAAAGGCTTCCGCCTCGTCTTGTGAGACTTCCCCTTTTGCCGTAGCGATAAAACGAGACCTTTTGATCTCGTTTTCAATTTGGTATTCGCCACTGACAACCTTTATAGTCTTCACTCGACTGTCACCTTGTAAAAGTTCTTTTTGCCCTTTTGGAGCGTAAATCCGTTTGCAATTTGGCTGTCGCTCAATTGCGCCATAATGTCTGTCACTTTGTTTCCGTCAAGGCTGATACCGCCGCCTTGGATGAGACGCTTTGCCTCGCCCTTGGACGGCACTTTGGCAACCGCGACGAGGATGTCTGCAACGCTTGTCATGCCGGCAGGAATCGTTGCTGAAGGCATATTCTCTGCGTCTCCCGAGAACGCTGCATGCGCCTTTTGAAGAGCGCTGTCGGCTTCTTCCTTGCCGTGCACCATGCTTGTCAGTTCGTATGCCAAACGCTCTTTTGCCGCGTTCATACGCTCGTCGTTGTATTTTGTAAGCTCTGCAATCTCGTCAAGCGGCAAGAAGGTCAAAAATCTGAACACCTTTTCAACGTCTGCGTCCGCGATATTTCTCCAGTATTGGAAGAAGTCGTACGGAGCAGTCTTGTCCTTGTCGAGCCAAACTGCGCCCTTTGCAGTCTTGCCCATCTTGATGCCTTCGCTCGTTGTGAGCAAATCAAATGTGATTGCAAATGCCGCCTTTTGCTCTTTTCTGCGGATGAGGTCTGCACCTGCCAAGATATTGGACCATTGGTCATCGCCACCGCACTCGAGCACGCAACCATATTTGCGGTTGAGCACGAGGAAGTCATAGGATTGCATGAGCATATAGTTGAACTCAAGGAAGGTCAAGCCCTTTTCAAGTCTTTGCTTGTAGCACTCTGCCGTGAGCATACGGTTGACTGAGAAATGTGCGCCGACTTCTCTCAAGAAGTCTATATAGTTGAGCCCAAGCAGCCAATCTGCGTTGTTGACGAGAATTGCCGCGTTCTCCCCTTCAAAGCGGATGAAACGCGCCATTTGCTTTTTGAAGCACTCAACGTTGTGCGCAATCGTCTCTTTGGTCATCATAGAACGCATATCCGTTCTGCCACTCGGGTCGCCGACCATTGCCGTGCCGCCGCCGATGAGGATGATTGGACGATGCCCCGCATCCTGCAAACGCTTTGCAACTATCATTTGCATAAAGTG
>DBVQ01000075.1:0-10688 GCA_002308155.1 Christensenella sp. UBA1260 | reverse complement strand
CTGTCAAGCATCTTTTTGAGGTCATCCTCAAATACGACTTGTTTGACAAGTCCGCGCTCACGAAGTTCATCAATTATATTTTGTTTTGGCATATTTATACCTCTAGATTTAATCTTAAAAAATTATAACATAATTATTGTTTATAGGCAACAAAAAAAACGCACTACGAAGAGTGCGCTTTTATTCTTTTTGTATAGATTAGAACTTGCGGTTTGCAAATGCTCTAAGTCCAAGATATTCTGCCTCATCACCGAGTTCTTCTTCGATGCGGAGAAGTTGATTGTATTTTGCCATACGGTCTGTACGGGATGCAGAACCTGTCTTGATTTGACCTGCGTTGACTGCAACTGCGAGGTCTGCGATTGTGACGTCTTCTGTTTCACCGGATCTGTGGGAGACCATGCAGGTATAGCCGTTTGTTTGAGCAAGACGGATTGCATCCAAAGTCTCTGTGAGAGTACCGATTTGGTTGACTTTGATGAGGACGGAGTTTGCTGTGTCGTTGACAATGCCCTTCTTGACAAACTCTGGGTTGGTGACAAAGAGGTCGTCGCCGACGAGTTGGATCTTCTTGCCAAGGCGGCGTGTGAGCTCTGCCCAGCCTGCCCAGTCAGATTCCGCAAGGCCATCTTCGATTGTGATGATGGATGGATAGTCTTTGACGAGCTTCTCAAGGAATTGAATCATCTCTTCAGTTGTCTTCTTGCCTTCGCCGGACTTGACGAGGTTGTAGACGCCGTTGCCCTCATAGAACTCGCTTGATGCAACGTCCATGCCGAGGAAGATTTGTTTGCCGAGGACATAGCCTGCGTTCTTGACTGCTTCTGCGATGAGTGCGAGAGGCTCTTCGTTGCCTTCACGGCAAGATGGAGCAAAACCGCCTTCGTCGCCGACGCCTGTCTCATAACCTTTTTCTTTGACAACTTTCTTCAATGCGTGGAAGCATTCAACACCGGCGCGAAGTGCTTCTCTATATGTATCAAAGCCAGCCGGGATGATGAAGAACTCTTGGAAATCAACTGTGGATTGTGCGTGTGCACCGCCGTTGATAACGTTCATGCAAGGAGTTGGAATAACCTTTGCATTTGTGCCGCCGATATAACGATAGAGCGGAAGTCCCAAGGACTCTGCTGCTGCATGAGCAACTGCCAAGGATACGCCGAGGATTGCGTTTGCACCCAAGTTCTTTTTGAATGGAGTGCCATCGAGTTTGAGCATTGTGTGGTCAACGAGAACTTGATTTTCTGCATCAAGGCCAATGACTGCCGGAGCGAGAACTTTGTTGACGTTGTCAACAGCTTTCAAAGTGCCCTTGCCGAGATAACGCTTCTTGTCGCCATCTCTGAGTTCGAGAGCTTCACTTTCGCCTGTGGATGCGCCTGATGGAACGATTGCGCGTCCCTTTACGCCGTTTTCAAGCAGAACTTCGACTTCAACTGTCGGATTTCCGCGGCTGTCCAAAACTTCTCTGCCATGAACATTAACAATTTTTGCCATAATAAATCTCCTTTTGGTTTTTGCAAAATTATGAACTTGCAAGTGAGTATCTCACTTGTTTTTTCCAATTTGTTATTATAACACACTGCGCTTTTGTTTTCAAGCAAAAACGACAACTACTTCGTGTATTTTTGCAATATTTATTGAGAAAATCTCAATAACCCGCAAAATAATAGCCACCTCAAATGAGATGGCTACATTTTCTTATTGTTCGCGGATGATGTCCGTTTGAGCAAAGCTCTTGATTTGTTTCTTCAAGGCCTCTGCCTCTTCAAACGTATTGCACGGGTCTGCCCTATGCGTATATGACTTACGCTTGATCACGCAACTGAACTTGCCGTCCACGGATTCCGTTGTGTAGGTGCCGACGAGGACGTGCGTCTTGAAGCGGGTGATTGCTCTCTTGCAGTAGTCGAGAGTTGAATAGTTGCCGCTTGTGTAGAGCACTTTGTTGCCGCTGTCATAAAGCGTGTAGTAGTACTCGTTGCCGGTATGCTCAATGACGTATTTGCCGTAAATGACGGACTCGTCAAATCCTGCAACTGCCTTTGGTGCTTGACGTGGATGCTTTGGAGTTTTGAGAGTTGCAAACGGAGGAGCAATCTTCTTGATGACAACCTTCTTGTCGCCCTTTGCGTTTGCGGCTTCAAGCTCTTTACGCTTTTCTTCAAGCTTCTTTTGAACATCTGCCGGTGCTTCGCCCTCATAGTAGCAAGCGTCTTCTGGGTCATAGTAATAGCCCTCATAGTCGCCTTCATACTTGGACCAATCATCCGGTTTCTTCTTGACAACTTTCTTTGCCGCCGGTTTGACGACAGCTTGTTTCTTCTTGCCAACCTCTTCTGCCTTTTGAGCATCGTCTTCAGGAAGCGGAGCTTGCTCTTTTGGCTCTTCCTTCTTTGGCTCAGGAGCAAGAACAGCATCCTTATTCTCTTTTGGTTCTTCCTTTGGAGCAGGTGCTTCTTCAACCTTTGGAGCTGGTTCTTCTTTTGCTGGTTCTTCCTTCACCGGTTCAGGCTGAGGCTCCGGCTCAGGCTCTTTGACAGGTTCAGGTTGAGGCTCTGGTTGAGGTTCCGGCTCAGGCTGAGGTTCCGGCTCAGGCTCTTTGACAGGCTCTTCTGCCTTTGGCTCTTCAGGAGCTGGTTCCTCTTTTGCTGGTTCCTCAACAGGCTCTTGAACAGGCTCTTCCTTTGGAGCTTCTTCTTGCACGAAATCGTCCTCTTTTGCTTCCTCAGGAGCCGGCTCTTCTGTTTTAGGTGCAGCAGTTTCCTTTTTCGGTTTTTGCTTTCTCAAACGAGCAAGCTTCAAATTGAGGCGCATTTCCTCAGGCGAAAGACCATACTCTTTGTAAAACTCTTTTTCGCGCTCGTCCTCTTTTGAATCCTTGTTCTCCTTGACCGCTCTAATAGCGCTTATAAGGAAAACAATAAAAATCAACCCGCCGACAACGGCAATAGCCACGATAACGGCAAGCGCAGACAAACCGGTAAGAGATCCAATGTGTAGATTTGCAAGAGATTCAAGATTCAGGTTGTCAAAATCCATAATGTTTCTCCCTAACTAGGCATACTTTGCAGTATACATACTTAAACATAATAAGTTTAGCATAGAAATCCGCGTAAATCAAGAGTTAAGTTGATATTTTTATTTTTTGTAATAATAAAACAAAATCGTATGCTCAAAAACGAGCACAAAAAATACTAATCAAGGAGCAAAACGTGCTCACTTTCTTGTTCGAATGTCAACGTCTCCAAGGAAGCCACATCCTCACTCACGGTACTGCTGTTTGACTTTGCACCGTATGCAACAATCAAAGACAACACTATTGCAAATGCACAAATTGAAAGCGCAAGAGCAACCTTTTTTGCCCTCTGAATAAACAAAAATCTGGAGAGCAAAACGCACACTGCAAGGAAGGCAACTATGCCGATTACACTGATTGCGACAGGCACGGTTGCAAAGCTCAAACTGCCGATTGCCGCCACATACGCTTTGAACGGAAAGAGCAAATATTTGAAAATGACAAGTGTTCCGCTCCACCCCACAATCAGCGCAAACAGCGTGTTTATGAGCAAGAATATGTAGATAAACATCAAATACGGCAAAACAACGAGGTTGGATATCACAAACAAAATCGGCACCCTTCCAAAGAAATATGCCACAAACGGATAGGACACAAAGTTGGCGGAAAGCGACAATGCAACGCCCTTTGCCAACCGCGTGCCGATATGACGCTTTGGACTGACTTTGTCCACAACCTTCATAAATGCGGCAAGGAACTTGCCATAGAAAAGCACTATGCCAATAACAGCCGCAAACGACATCAAGAAGCCCGCTTCAAACAGCGCTGTCGGACGGAATAACAATATGAGAATTGCCGCAAACGATATAGACGAAATACTGTCGCGCTTCTTGCCAAACGCTATTGAGAAGTTGAGCACTGTCATCATAATAAGTGCTCTCAAAGACGATGCCGTGAAGTTGCAAATGAAGCAATAGAGCAAGGAGAGCAGAAAAACGACAAGCAAACTTATCTTTGAATTGACCTTGCACTTTCTCAGCAAAAAGAAGATTGCCGCGGACAAAATTGAGATGTGCAAACCGCTGACCGCAAGCACGTGCGCCAAGCCACTTGCGGATATATCATCATACAAATCCTCATCAAGTCCTTCCTTGTCGCCGAGCACAAGCGCAGTGCAAATTGCGGCACTGTCGCCGTCAAGACGCTCATAAAAGTTTTTCTTTATTGCATAAGGGATTTGTTCAAGTCCGTGGAGTTTGCCTTCGGCAAGTTTTTCAACAGGCGAATAAACATACACCATATACCCTTCACGCTTTGCCACATCGTAGGCGTGGAAAGAGTCAAACTTTGTGTGCTTGTTGCTGACGAGTTTGCCGCTTAATCTTATGATATCGCCGGCGTTGTAATCAGGCTCTGTTTCGGCGTAATAGATGACGTATGCATCATATTCCAAGCGGGTTTCGCCGGCATACACGTCCTCAATAAAGAACCTCGTCTCCTCGCCGTCAACGATAATCTCGCTTGACACCTTGCCGTATATTTCGCCCTCAAACTCACCTATCGCGGTGTTTTTGTTGTAGATGTCGCTTGACCCGCAAATGCCAAGAAAGCCTATGATGATTGCGACGCAAATATAGGCAAATCTCCGCGTCCTTTTGAGGATTGCAAGCACAACAAACAGCGCCAATATGAGGAACAAAGGAATCAAACGGAAAAAGAAGTGAATGCCATAGAATGCTTCACCCAAAAGAATACCGCCTATCAGTGCCAAAGCTGCTGTGCACATAGGGCGGTAATTCAAAATGCGTCTCTTCTGTTTTTCCATTTTAAAACTTTGTTTTAACTTTCGTATGTTTTGATATACTTTATTTCACGCCGCTCTTTGCTGTCCCCGTGATTATGACGTCAACGCCGAGCCCCAAAACGTCTTTTGCAAGTACGTCGCCGATTTGAGCGTCTTTGCCTGCTCTCAGTTTGCCAATCTCAGCGACAACGTCAAATATGCGCTCCTTCGGCACGGTGTTTGAGGTCTTGACGGACACGACTCCGCCGTCCTCTGTCTTGACGAGCGTCGTTATTGCGCGCTTTGGATGTGTGAACTCTTCCACACCGTATATCTGCCCGCGTTTGCAGGTGTTGCCCGTGACGACGACTTCGCCGTTCACCTCTTCTATATGCAAAGGACAGCCCATTGGGCACATTATACAAATCGTATTCATTTTTCCAACCTCACAACGATATCGCCGACGATTTTTGCCTTGTCAACAATGACACTGCCCATCTCGCCCGGAGCCAAAACTTGGCACTTCTTTGAGAGCAGAACTTCGTTTCCGCTCTCAACTATGAGTTTGCAATTTTTGTACACGTCGCCCGTGCGGAAGAAGACTTGCACTTTGCCCTCTCCCTTGTGTATTCTCTGCGGAAGTGCGTATCTAACGCCGTCTTTTGCCACAACTGACACAACTTCGCCCTGCTTTTCCGCTTTGCCAAGTGCATACTTCGCGGCAGATTCGCCGGCGATTTCCGCCTCGTGCGAAACATTGTCCACAAGGTCGTGCACATGGAGCACGTTGCCACAGCTGAATATGCCTTCCACGTTTGTCATACGGTTTTCGTCAACGACTGCACCGCTCGTTATGCGGCTGAGCTCGACGCTCGTACCGTTCAGCAAATCGTTTTCAGGGATGAGCCCGACGCTGAGCAAAAGCGTATCGGCAGAAA
The DNA here is from genome assembly GCA_002308155.1 of Christensenella sp. UBA1260. Classification (GTDB taxonomy): domain Bacteria; phylum Bacillota; class Clostridia; order Christensenellales; family CAG-917; genus CAG-475. The sequence continues at coordinate 4,948 of DBVQ01000075.1, read as the reverse complement.
TGTATTCTTCCTTTTCAAGGATAGGCTTTCTGTCCTCGCCGACAGGAGCATAGTAGAGCCCCGTCATACGCGGAGAGCCGACAATCTTTGTGATTGTGTGTGAAAACTTGATTGGGATGTCATAGTCGTCAAGGCATTGAACAATATTTCTCTTTAGTCCGCTTGAGAAAGGCATGAGTTCAAGCACGAGTTTGACCTTTGCACCTTCGGTGGTCATACGGCGCGCCATAATGAGCCCAATATCACCACTGCCGAGAATGACGACTTCTTTGCCCACGAGGTAGCCGTCAATATTGCATATCTTTTGCGCCATACCTGCGGTATAAATGCCTGCGGGACGCGTGCCCGGGAGCGCGATAGCACCCGCCGTGCGCTCTCTGCATCCCATTGCAAGCACGATTGATTTGGCTTTTATGTGGCAGAGCCCGAGTTTTGGAGACAAAACCGTTAGTTCCTTCTCGTCCGTGAGCGAAAGGACCATGCTTTCAAGCATAACGTCTATATCGCTCGCGTCAACAAGTTTTCTGAACCTATCAGCATATTCAGGTCCCGTCATCTCCTCGCCAAAATAGTGCAAGCCAAAGCCTTGGTGTATGCACTGATTGAGGATTCCGCCGAGACGCACGTCGCGCTCCAAAATGAGCACGGTTGCCCCCTGCTTCCTTGCGGACAGAGCCGCCGCCATACCTGCGGGACCGCCGCCGATTATCACAACGTCATAGAGTAAACTTGCCATTATTTCACCTCCTTGACCTTGCAAACCGCAATATTTGAGTCTTCGCCGTTGCCCTTGCGCACCTTTTCAAGCGGTATGCCGAGCTCGCGCGAAATGATTTCCATGACACGAGGGCCGCAGAAACCACCTTGACATCTGCCCATACCTGCGCGTGTACGACGCTTGACTGCGTCCACAGTTGTCGCAGGGAGTGGCGAATGAATTGCCCTCACGACTTCAGCCTCCGTCACCTTTTCGCAACGGCAGACAATTCTTCCCCACGCCTCATCCTCTGCGACGAGCGCATTGAGTTCCTTCTCGTCAAGAGACATAAGTCTCTTGGTCTTTGGAAGTTGTTCAACTGTATTTGCTTTTCTTTGGCAATTAAGTTTGCTGGTTACCAAATCTCTCAAATGTTCGGCAATAGCCGGCGCGGACGTAAGTCCTGGGGAGCAAATGCCGATTGCCATAATAAAGTTTGGCACAAGCTTGGACTCGCCGATGACAAAATCGTGCCCGATTATCGTGCGGAGACCGGAATATATTCTTATGCATTTGTTGAAAGCCGGAGTTTTGTAGGAGAGCGGAACGTTTCTTCTTATCTCGTCAAGGCTTGCAAGCGAGGATGCGGTGTCGTCCTTTTGTGTCGCGATTGACGTTGGGCCGTATATGACGTTGCCGTCCGCAGTTGGCGCAACGAGGATGCCCTTGCCTGCCTTTGTAGGAAGTGGGAAGATGACTGTATGCACGTTCTTTCTCTCCACGTTGTCAAGGATGAAATAGTCGCCGCGGCGATACTCCGTGTCATAGTGTTCCGCCCCTGCCATATCGTTGAGTCCTGCACCGTTTTCGCCTGCGCAGTTTATGACAACCTTGGCGGAATAATTACCTTTTGAAGTTATTACTTCAAAGGCTTCGCCTTTTTTGTTGATGGCTTTTACTTCGGATTCAAGCAGAATCGAAGCACCGTTCAAAATCGCTCTGTCCGCATAGGCGATTGCAAGTTGATACGGCGACACTATGCCCGCCGATTTTGCATACAAACTCATCGTGATGTCGTCTGCAATGTTTGGCTCAAACTCAAGCGTCTTTTGTCTGTCCCAAACTTCCACTTCAACGCCGTTTGCCTTTGCTTTCTCCGCAAGACGCGCTATGCCCTCTTTGCCGTCCTCTTTTGCAACGACGATAGAACCGCACTTCAAGTGCTCAACGTCAAGGTCTTCCGCATCCTTCCAAAGAAGCGCGTTGCCCAGCACGTTGAACTTTGCCTTCAATGTACCCGGCTCGCAGTCATAGCCTGCGTGCACGATACCGCTGTTCGCGCGCGTAGAAAAAGCGGCCACGTCGTCGCTCTTTTCGACAAGCAAAACGTCAAGGTCATACCTTGCAAGCCTGTCGAGAGTTGCCGTGCCGACTATGCCGCCGCCAACGATAATAACGTCAAAAATCTTCCCCATAGTTCCCCTTTTATCTATGATAAAAATAGTTTTTCTGCAAAAAAATTGGATACCGAAACGATATCCAAAAAATTATGCCCCGCAGTAAGCAGGGCAAAAAATCATTGATGGCAGAACTTCTTGTTGTACTCTTGGATGCTCTCTTTGATGATGAGTTCCGCATGTTCTCTGGACTTTACTTGGAAAACGGTTGTTTGCTTGCCTTCAAGTTGCTTGTAAACGCGGAAGAAGTGAGACATCTCCTCCATGATGTGTGGCGGAAGTTCACTGATCTCTTGATATGTGTTCCAGTTTGGATCTTTGAACGGAATTGCGATGATCTTGTAGTCCATCTCGCCGCCGTCTTGCATCATCATAACGCCGATTGGATAGCAACGGACAAGTGCAAGCGGAACGATTGGCTCGGAACAAAGCACGAGCACGTCGAGCGGGTCGTTGTCCTCGCTGTATGTGCGCGGAATAAAGCCGTAGTTCGCCGGATAGTGCGTGGACGTATAAAGCACGCGGTCAAGGATAAGTGCGCCGGACTCTTTGTCGAGTTCATACTTGTTTTTGCTTCCCTTGGAAATCTCAATAACGGCAAGAAAGTCCGTTGTCGTAATACGTTCGGGTGCTACGTCATGCCAAATGCTGCTCATAAATAATCCTTCCTTATTGGTTTATACATATATTATAAGTTTATAATATAAAAATGTCAATAGGCTGTTTTTGACGATAAACTGCTTATTTGTATGCTTTGATAAACGTTTTGTAGCAATTTACCATCTTGCCGATTGCGTCAACGTCAATGTTTTCATCTGCGGCGTGCATACGTCCGTCCTGCTCTGCCGTCATAACACATGGCATAAAGCGGATTGCTGTGTCGCATATTTCTTGCATCGTGCGGCAGTCCGTCCCGCCAAACAGCATATATGGAGCAATGACGGCATCCGGGAAGCACTCTTTGACGCTTGCAACAAGGCAGTTGTACTCTTCACCGCTGAAATTGACTTCAGGTGTTGCCTCGTGTGAGCCTTGGACTTCTATCTCACAGTCAAATCGCTTCGCGATTTTTTCAAGCTTTTTGATGCAATCTTCGCTCTTGTCGTTTGGTGAGAAACGAAGATTTGCGTTCACCCATGCGCAGTTTGGAATGATGTTTGTAGCCGATGACCCTTCCATCATTGTGAAAGCAATCGTCGTTTGGAAGATTGCTCCCCAAAACTCCGGCGATTTCTTTGGCATTGTGTGGACAAGAAGGCTGCCAAAAATACCCACGTTTTTGCACAACCAACCCATAAAGCCCGGAGTCACTTTGCCGATAGAGCGCACCATCTCTTTTGCGACAGGCGACATCTTTGGAGCAAACACTGTGTGTTTGTCGCAGTAATTGACAAAGCGTGCAAGCCTGACAATTGGCGTATTCTTTGGCGGTTGAGAGCTGTGTCCGCCCTTTCCGCGTGCGATAACTTTGACGTTTGCGTGCCCCTTTTCCATGACGCCGAGCGTGGCGAGTGGATGCTTCATGCCCGGAAACATCTCCGTGACAACCGCACCGCCCTCGTCAAGCACGATGCCCGGATGAACATCGTGAGCCACAAGCCAATCTCTGTTGATTTCACAGCCCGGGCCACCAATTTCTTCAGAGTCGCTGTAGCTGAGATAAACGTCGTGCTCAGGCACAAAGCCTTCCTCAATAAGTTCGTCAACAGCTTGCATAGTCGTAAAAAGCACGTTTTTGCAGTCAACAGTGCCTCTGCCATACACTTTGCCGTCCTTGACGACTGCGGCGTACGGTTCAACCGTCCAATCGTCGCCCGTTGCCGGGACGACGTCTTGGTGCGCCATAAGCACTATTGGTTTGTCTTGGGACTTTCCTTTCCATTTGTAGAGCAAGACAGAGCCGCCCGTCTCAAACTTTTCACAAACTTTTGTGATATGCGGGAACTCTTCGTCAAGCACTTTGTGGAACTTGTCAAAATATTCCTTGCCACTCGCGGAAACCGTCGGGCACTGAATGAGCTTTGCAAAACTGTCAACGTATCCGTTTTGATTTTTCATAAACACTCCTATTATTTCAGTGGAAGCACCATTGTGACTTCACCATGGCTGATTTCGCCATTTGAAACGAATCCAAATGACTCATACAGTTTTTTAGCGACAACATTGCCTTCTTCGTATGACGTAGTAAGCATATCTTCTTCGCCATCAGGGAAAGTTAGCATATAGTCAAGCAGAAGTTTTGTTGCGTCCTTTCCATAGCCTTTCTTTTGATAGTGCTTGTCAATCATAAGACGCCACAAATCATAACTATGTTTGCAAACTTCTGGGCAACCTTCGTAGTCATAGGAATTGTGTCCGACCATCGCATAGCCGACAGGAGTTTCGCCATCATAGATTCCAAAAACTGCAGCGAACTTCCCTTCTGCGACCGTTGCATAGGCATACGCCATGCCATAGAAATTCGGACCAACGAACTTTGCTTGGCTTCTTTTGGTTTTAAGAAAACCAAGTTCCCAATAATTCTTTGTTGTGACTTCAACAAGACGCAAATTCTTGTGTTTCAATTCATAGTTTTTGATTGCTTCCAACATAATCTTTCTCCTATTGATTCAATTATAATTCGCTTAAATCAATAAGTCAAACAAACATAAATAAGGAAGTGAAAAATGATGCGCAAAAAACATTTTATATGATCAAAAGTTCTTGACAACAAGCGGTTTATATGCTACTATTTTCAAGCGTCAAATTGAGCGTTTGGCAATTTTTGTATGCGCGGGTGTAGTTCAATGGTAGA
>DBVQ01000010.1 GCA_002308155.1 Christensenella sp. UBA1260 | reverse complement strand
GACGCCACCCATTTGCACTCGTTGTCATCAAAGCGATGCACGACGGCAATCACTGTTGCTTCGCACTTTTCAAGCGGAAAATCCGCATCCAAGATGTAAACATCTTGTTCTTCGCCGTCTCCGCCCAAAAGCCCGTCAATATAGCCGTAGTTTATTGGGTAGATTATGCCTTTGTGCTTTGGGTGCTCCGCGCCGATGGGTCTGTCCATCACAACTTGCACCTTTTTGCCGATGAGAGAAGCATACTCGGCTTTCAGTTCGTCCGTCAGCGGCGTGAACATATTATTCCTCAAACTTTGCGCCCTGCTCATCCACTTTGAGCATAAGAGCGCACTCTATGCGCTTTTTAAAGAGGTCGCAACCATATGGATATACGCCGTTGATGTCGCCCGTTGCGTTGAACGCATTTGCCGCACATCCGCCCGAGCAATACAGCCTTGCCCAGCATTCTTCGCACTCTTTTCTTGAATAGGCGTTGCACTTTTTGAACTTGTCTCTTATGTCCGTCCTCACGACGCCTTGCCAAATGTCGCCCATGAGATAGTCCTTGTTGCCCACAAACTGGTGGCAAGGATACAGCTCGCCCGTTGGCGTCACTGCCATATATTCCGTGCCGCTGCCGCAGCCAGAAATGCGCTTGTAAATGCAAGGGCCGCCCTCTAAGTCAAGCATATAGTGATAGAACGTGAACGGACGCCCCTCTTTGCGCCTCTTTATCATCATATCCGCAAGCTTTTCATATTCTCCAAATATGATTTGCTTGTCGTTCTCGTCAAGTGCATACTTGTCCGTCGGCGGACACACGACCGGCTCCATAGACAGTTCATTGAAACCAAGGTCAAGCATGGTTTGAATATCGTTTGTGAAATCGGGGTTGCGATGCGTAAACGTGCCGCGCATATAGTACTTTTCGCCTTTTCTCGCCTCAACGAGCTTTTTGAACTTGGGCACGATGATATCAAAGCTCCCCACGCCGCCGATAGTCTTGCGGAAGTGGTCGTTGATTTCCTTTCTTCCATCCAAACTCAAGACGACGTTGTCCATCTCGCGGTTGGCAAAGTCAATCACGTCGTCGTCAATGAGCATACCGTTTGTCGTGAGCGTAAAGCGGAAGAGTTTGCCATGCTCTTTCTCTATTGAGCGCGCGTAGGCAACAATCTGTTTGACTACGTCAAAGTTCATGAGCGGCTCACCGCCAAAAAAGTCAACCTCAAGATGATGTCTAGTCCCGCTGTTTTCAACAAGAAAATCTATTGCGCGCTTGCCCACTTCAAACGGCATGAGCGCACGCTCTCCATGATATTTGCCTTGCGATGCAAAGCAATACTCGCAGTTCAGATTGCAAGTGTGCGCAACGTGCAGGCATAACGCCTTGACAACGGTGTTGCGTTTGGCAATTGCATCCACGGACGGTTTGAACTTGTCCTCGCTGAACAGCTTGCCTTCGCGCTTCAACTCCTCGACGTCGTCAAGGCAATCAAAAACATCCTGCTTTGTGAGCCCATCATATTTTTGGGTCAACTCGTCAGCAATCTCATCTGCGGACTTTTTGCCGTACAGCAAAATGACGTCGTATGCGACGTCGTCCACGCTATGCACGGATGCACTTGCCGTGTCAAGCACGATATTGTAGCCGTTGAGTTTGAATTGATGTATCATATCTTTTCACAAAAAACGCCTAAGCAAAACTTAGGCGGTCTTTGTCGATAATTTGAGTTGAAAGTTATTTAGAAACTTTCTCGCATTTTTGATTTGCTACACCGCAAGAAGTTTTGCAAGCGGATTGGCAGGAAGTTTGGCACTCACCGCAGCCGCCGTTTTTCTTGCTCTCATCGAGGTCACGAGTTTTCAAGGTTACGATTCTTTTCATAGTAATGCTCCTTAAAATATCATTGATGTATTTATTATAAAAACAAAAGCCGTCTTTGTCAACGAAACGGGCAAAACTTTCTTCAAAGAAGAAAATGCCTATCTCTTTACGACGGCAAGATTTTCAGGAAAGTTTTTGCGGCTGGACGAGACGCTCACGCCTGCATCAAGCAATGAGTTTAGATATGCAAGCCTATTTTCGTCAACGATTTCGCCCTTGACAACAACAGGTGCTCCCGGTGGATATGCCCAAATATTCTCGGCGGACACTCTGCCAATAATATTCTTTGTATTTGCATATTCAACACTTAAACTATCCATTTCACACGGATTAAATGCTTTTTTTGGCAATTCACTAAGAATTGACATTTCTATGTTCAACTGCTTTTTGTGCCCCACTGATACACTGCTGTCTATCGCTTTGACAGCCTTCTTGAGTGCCGCATACATATCGGCTGTATCGCCTGCACCCGTCATTGCAATAGCATAATCCAAGCTTGCCATTTCAAGCTCTATGCCATACTTCTCTCTCAAAATGTTTGCAAACTCAATGCCGCTAAGATTGCAAGTGGATAGCAAAAACACAAGTTTTGATTTGTCATAGGCAAAAACTCTGTCGTTTTTATCAAACAGTTTTATATATTTCAAGTCTGCAAATGCGGCTCTCAAATCGTCAACGTTTTTCGCCCAGTTTTCAAGTCCGTTTTCAGCATATCTTACACAACCGTCAATGGACGCCATAAGCACGTAGGATGGCGAGCTCGTCTCAAACATAGCAAGCGATTCGTCAAGTCGCTTTATATCAACTCTCTTTGAGCAAACGTGCAAGAGTGCGGTTTGTGTAAGGCTTGGCAAAGTCTTGTGTAAACTGTTTACAACGATATCTGCGCCCAAAGTCCTTGCGCTATCTTCAAAACCGTCAAAGCCGAGATGCGCGCCGTGCGCCTCGTCAACAAACAAGATTGCACCGTGTTTGTGGCAGACATCCGCAATTGTCTTGACGTCTGAAATCACGCCTTCGTAGGTTGGGCTTGTGATGACAACGAGCTTTGCTCCCGTCTTTTCAAGCAGGCTTTCAACCTTGCTCGGCTCAACCGAGCCGTACAAACCAAACTCGCCAATACACTCCGGCATAATATATTCAGGCACGAGCCCCAAGAGTTCTATTGCATTATAGACGGATTTATGGCAATTTCTTGCAACGAGTATGGCGTCTCCGCGCTTTGACGCCGCACGGATGCCGGCAAGTATCCCGCAAGTGCTGCCGTCAACAAGAAAACGCGTTGCGCGCACAGAAAACACGTCTGCCGCGTGCTCCATGGCGTCCTTCAAGATGCCTCTTGCGTCGTGCAGATTGTCAGTGCCCTCAATTTCAGTGTAGTCAAGTTTGCTTGCACCCAAAAGATGGTCAAAATCCTGCCTCTTGTGCCCCGGCATGTGGAAAGGAACCGCGTCCACCTTTTTAAGCTCGCAAACGAGAGAGTCCTCGCTTGACTTGCACTTGTTTTTCTTGTCAAAATCATTGCTCATAAGTTGATTATATCATATTTTTTGAAAATTGCTATGGAAATATAAATATAATTGTGCTACAATATATTAAACCAATTTTGGGAGATGCAAAATGAAAGTTGCACTCAAAAACACATCAATAATTCTCATACTCGTGCTAGCATTATGCCTGTGCGCGTTTTCATTTGTTGCTTGCAACAAAAAGAACGGGGACGCAACCCCTGTTGTCAATTACAGAGCAAACAACAATTTTGAGATTTCTGTTGAAAACTACACAATCAACCCTGAAGCAGCTCAAAATGAGCAACTTTACGCACGCGTCTTCAAGCCACTCAACGTTATACCAAAATACGGACTTGTCTTTTTTGTCGGTACGTTTATCAATCCAAACAATTATGACTATCTTGGCGAAGCACTTGCAAGACAGGGATATGTTGTGATTATTCCAAACTCAATTCTCGCATATTGGCAATACGATACAAAATCGCTGCCGATCACAACAAATACGCAGCAACTGTTCTCTGATGTACAATTCTTTGTCGGAGGACACTCCCAAGGTGGTGGCGCAGCACTGAGATTTGCTTGTGAAAACATGGCAAACACACGCGGAGCAGTATTCTTTGCTCCTCTCATGCAGTACAACACTCGCTCGGTTTCAGATGACGACACACATTCATATGATAATTATGCAGGTCAGATAGATCGTGATGAAAGTGGCAAAATAATTGCTGTCTCGGACACGCTTGTCAACACAAATCTCCCTACTCTACTTCTTGAAGCAGACAACGACTCCGTGCTTGATGATGATATGAAAGCTGATTCACACGACAGAATGCCCCAAAACGTACAAAACTTCGTATTGCAAAACGCTTCGCACATGGGATTTTCAAAACCGCCGGAAGGCGTTGTTGAACTCACTGAGGACGAGGTCGCACAGATTGAAAACACAATCAACTATACTCTCAGCTTCATGCAAATGGTCGTGTGCGGCTGAACAAAAAATGCAAAATAAAAGTGCGAGCTTGCTCGCACTTTTTTATTTCATAAAAACTTTTAGAAATTGATGAGCACCTTGTTGAACTTGTGCGGATACTTTGCGCACTCATCCACAAACTTCGGAAACTCTTCAAAATCAATTTGGTGATTGATGAGCCCTTCTGTATGAATTGCCTTGTTGGCAAGCAGATTGATTGCGGACGACATTTCGCCCTCACCATTGCATACACCACGCATAACAAGTTGCTTTTTCAAAATAACATCGGTGTCAACAGGTTGTTTTGCTTTGAGCACGTAGCCCGCAAGAATAACTTGACCTTCGTTTTTGACAAGGCGGAGTGCTGTGTTGAGAGGCACGCTCTCGCCTGCGATGATTGCAACTTCGCTCATCCTGCCGCCTGTGATCTGCTCAACTTTGCGCTCCAAATCGTCATAGGTTGGATTGAGCGTATAGTAGATGTCCCACTTCTCTGCAATTGCAAGCTTTTCGGCATCCATATCAACAAGGATTGGGATCATCTGGTAGTATGTTGCAAGTTGCCCAAGGATAAGCCCCAATGTGCTTGCGCCGACAATCACAATATAATCGCCCTTTTCGGAGTCCAAAGAGGCAAACACTTTGTTGCCCATTGCGATATACTCGGCAAAGATTGCTTCTTCGTCATCAATACCGTCGGGAAGCGCAAAAACGTTTTCTTGTGGCAAACATGCAAAATCTTGCAAAAGTCCGTCAACGTCAACGCCCATGGTCTTGACAGTCTCAGCACCGTGCTCAACGACATTGAGATATGGGCTTATGACGACGCGGGAGCCAAGCTTCAATCCGCTGTCCTCATCCGCCTCACTCACGTGTGCCACGGCTGAATGCCCGGGGACATAAAACGAGTGCTTTTCATCAGCAAAAAACGCAAAGTCGGTTGACGACAATGCCACTCTTGCAAGTTTTACCTTGACCTCGCCTTCTTTTCTTTGAAGAACGGACTCTTCAAGTTTCACGTCTTTTAAGTTTTCAATACGCCATGCTTTCATATTTGTTCCTTGCAAGAAATATCTTGCACAATAATTATTCTATCACTCTCGCCGATTTATTGCAATAGCAAAACGGCTACAATTTAAAAATCCTACTGATTTGCAATATAAGCACAATATCGGCACTCGTGTATGGTTTTCTCAATATGTGTATATTTATCTGCAGTCAAAATCAGTCTTCTTGATTGACAAGCTCAAACATATTTGCCGGCAACGGGTCAGGAGCGTTTTCGCTGATGACGTGCTTTTGACGCGAGAAACGCTCGCCTACATAGATGTAAATCTTTTTGTTTTCAATGCCTTTGCCTATTTGTTTTGCATTGACTTCGCACTCGGCAATCGTGTCATAAATCACTTGACTGACGCCGACATACACAACGTCGCATTTGTTTGAGAGCATATAATCAAGCAACTCATCTCGGAGCATAAACACCAATTGCAAATTGCTGATTGTATAGCCACCATGGCAATGCGTGCAGTTTTGAAGCAGATACTCGTCGTTTTGAAGCCTTGTCTTCTTTCTTGTCAGCTCGACAAGCCCAAGAGGCGTCATACCGACAGTCGAGGTTTTGAGGCGGTCATTTTTGAGTGCTTCCTTCAACGTCTCAATAACCTGCTCCTTGTGCTCCTCGTTTTGCATATCAATAAAGTCTATGACGACTATGCCGCTGATGTTTCTGAGTCTCAATTGCTTTGCAATACAAACTGCAGCGGCAAGATTTGTCTTGTAGACCGTATCTTCAAGGTCTTTTGAGCCTGCAAACTTGCCCGTGTTGACATCAATGACCGTGAGGGCCTCTGTCTTGTCAATGACAATATATGCGCCGTTTTCAAGATAGACACGCCTGTCGCAGATGCGGTTTATTTGCTCGGACACGTTGAAATGCGCCATAATATTGCGCTCGCCGTTGTACACTTCAATCGCCGCGTCTCCGACTTTGCCCTCCAAAGACTTTGCAACCTCCTCATCGTTGACGACGACTTTTTCAACATCCTCGCCAAACGTATCGCGAAGTGCGCGGTCAAAGAGATTGCCCTCTTCAAACACAACAGATTTGTCTTTTGCTCGCTTGTAGTCCGCCTGCACCTGTCTCCAAAGCTCAATGAGGCTCTCCGCCTCGCTGATTATATCCTCATCCTGCGCCTTGTCTGCGGCGGAACGGAGGATAAATCCCATACCCTCTGGGCAGATTGAAGTCACAAGCTGTTCAAGATATTCTCTGCGCCTTTGCGAAACCACCTTTCTTGAAACGCCGATAAAACTTGACGTTGGCAACAGCACGAGATAGTAGCCGGGGAGCGTGATGTCTGTCGTGAGTCTTGCGCCCTTTTGTCCAAACTGGTCTTTTACGACTTGGCACATAATGATATCGCCAGGTGAAACGTTGAGTTTTTTTCTTGGCATTGTTGCGCCGATACTCTTGCTGTCCACAAGCGATTCACCGACATACAAAAAACCGTTTCTTTCAAGCCCGATGTTGACAAATGCCGCCTCCATGCCCGAAAGGACGTTTTCAACTTTGCCCTTGTAGATGTTGCCGACAATTCCTTTTGCTGCGTTCTTCTCAATTGAGAACTCAATGAGCTCGCCGTCTTCAACAAGTGCGGCCCTCGTGCAATAAGGAGTATAGTCCAATAACAGTTGTTTCATTTTGTGTTTGCCTCTTCAATATTTTTGCACAATCAAGAGTTTACATTGATGTTTTGTCGCAATAAACTGCCTGATACGTCAATTTCCGTTTTGTATTATTCAAGGTTGTCAAGATACTCATCGGCTTCAATCAGCCTGTCATCAACCTTGAAATATTGTGCCACTTTGACGATGTCCGTGGCTTTCATATTCGCGCCAAACATAGCGTTCAACATGCCAAGGAGTCTATCTGGACGAAGGTTTGTATTGCCTGTTGCAAGGCACAAACAGAGCTTCCCGTCCACGTTCTTTACGGCAAATATTTTGCTTCCTACTTCCTCTTTTTTTGTTTCGCCTTTGCGAACGTATTCAATTTCAAACCCATTTGACAAGTCAATATCGTGGTATTTAATTGGGAAGATATAGTCGCTTGCAACAACCTTGCCTTGCAAGTTTGGATTTTTGGAGCACTCAAAAACCTTGCTCGCTTTGAGCCCTTCCGCACATGATGTGTTGTATCTTGCAAGCAATTCGCTTGCAGACATATCTGCATCAATCGCAAGGTATTCCGCCTTTGAACTCACGCCAAGCGCAAGCGGCGCGGAGAAGAACAAAAGTGCGTGAGGACTGTACCCGTTTGAAAACTTGACAGGGATCTCTGCGCGTCTTATCGTCCTTTCGGTATGCTTCAAAAGGTCAATGTGCGATATGAAACAGGCTCTTGCCGTCTTTTCGTATTTCAACACTAACATATCGTGCATCTCCCCAACTTATTGGCACCGCAACCGTTGCAACCTTCGCGACAATTCTTTGTCGTGATGCCTTGATATGCCAAATTGCGCTGAGCAAGCAAATACTTTTTGCTCACGCCCGTATCAATAAAGTCCCAAGGCAAAGCTTTGTCCGTATCAATTGCCCCAACACAGTCTTCCATTTTGAGCCCGCACTCCGCAAATGCCTTTTGCCATACATCCCATTTGAAATACTCCGTCCAGCAATCAAACTTTGCACCGAGCTTGTATGCCTTTTCAACAACGTAGGAGAGTTTTTCGTCTCCGCGTGCGAGCGCGCCCTCAAGCACGGACGTCTCTGCTCCGTGATAGGAAAAACTCACACCCTTGACCGCTCTCAACCTTTCTCTCAAATACATTTGACGGCGGTGCATCTCTTCAAGCGAAATCTGCGCCTCCCATTGGAACGGCGTGCAGGGCTTTGGAATAAACACCGCACAGCTGACGGAGATGTTGAGTCCGCGTTTGTGGCGCTTTTGATAGTAGAGCCATTTGAGCTTTTTGCATATCTCAACGATGCCGTCCAAATCCTCGTCCGTCTCGGTTGGAAGCCCCATCATAAAGTATAACTTTATGCTTTCATATCCCGCTTCAAACGCAACGGCGATTTTTTCTATCTCTTCCTCGCTGACGTTCTTGTTTATGACGTCTCTGAGCCTCTGCGTGCCCGCCTCAGGCGCGAACGTAAGAGAGTTCTTTTTGACGTCCTTTGCCATCTCCGGCTTGAAACTGCTTATTCTCAAGCTCGGCAAAGAGAGATTAACGTTTTTTTCTTTGCAGAAGGCTGACAACCCTTCTTCAAGTTGCTCAAGCCCCGTATAGTCGCTCGTTGAAAGTGAACAGAGTGAGATTTCGTCAAAGCCTGCGCTCTCCACCATCTCTTTTGCAAGTGCGACACAGCGCTCTGCGCTGCGCTCTCTTATCGGGCGATACCAAAATCCCGCTTGACAGAATCTGCACCCGCTGGCGCAACCGCGATACAACTCAACCGTTGCCCTGTCGTGCACTGCCTCAATATTTGGGACGAGTGGGTGCTCGGGATACGGTGCGTTTTCAAAATCAGGGATGACCGCCTTGACAACTGTTTCGCCGTCCTTATGTAGTGCTGGCACGTACGCGCCTTGCACATTCTTTATTCTTGCCAAAATCTCGGATTTTGAAAGTCCTTGCTTTTTGCCTTCTGTGACAATCTTCAAGATTGCAAGGTCTGCGACCTCGCCTTCGCCGCACACGATTACGTCAAAGAAGTCCGCAAACGGCGCAGGATTGACGGAGCAAGGTCCGCCCGCAAGCATAATTGGATATGACTCGTCTCTATCTTTTGCTCTGAACGGAATGCCCGCAAGGTCAAACATATAGAGCACGTTTGTATAAAGAAGCTCAAATCCCACGGAAAATCCCACGACCGTGAAATCTTTGAGCGGTTTTCTCGTTTCAAGAGAAAAGAGAGAAATATCGTGCTTTCGCATCTCCTCTCCCATATCGTGCCAAGGTGCATAGCACCTCTCTGCCACAAATCCCGGCTCTTTGTTGATGATATCATAAAGTATGGCAACGCCAAGGTTGCTCATGCCAATCTCATAAACTTCCGGAAAACAAAAGCAAAAATCGCCCTCGCGATGCTTGGTCATATCGGGAGTATTCCACTCTCCGCCGACGTATCGCGCTGGCTTTTCGACGTTCAATAAAATTGAGTTTAATTTATCGTCAAAACTTTGCATACTACATCACAAGGCAGGCAGCCCCAACAATCCCTGCGTCGTTTTTGAGAGTCGCGCAGGCAACTTTGATCTTTGGGTTGTACTCCGCTCCATAGACGTTTCTTGAAACGTAGCGTTGAAGCGGTTTGACAATATTGTCGCCTTGGTTTGAAATGCCACCCCCGATGATGAGCACTTCGGGATAGAAAATATTTGCATAGTTCACAAGCCCTATGCCCACATATTTGAGATAGCGCTTGACCACGTTCTCTGCGACCTTGTCGCCCTGCTCTTTGCAGTCAAACACGACTTTGCCGCTCAAGCCTTCTTTTGCTACTTGCTTTGCAAGTAGACTATCCGGATGCTTCTTCACTGCATCCTCAATTTGGTTCATAAGAGCAGTTGCCGAAGCATAGGCTTCAAGATGCCCTTTCTTTCCGCATCCGCAGGTTGGACCTCCGAGGTTTATCGTGATGTGTCCGCCCTCTGCGCCTGCCGAGCGGTTGCCCGTAAGGAGCTTGCCGTCCACGACAATGCCAGTGCCGACGCCCGTGCCGAGCGTGAGCATAACCGTGTTCTTTGCACCCTTGCCTGCGCCGAAAAGCGTCTCGCCAAGCGCGGCGCAGTTTGCATCATTGGAGACCTTGACGTTGTCAATGCCTGTGAAATCTTTGAGGAGTTTTGCAATCGGGGTATTTTTGAAATTGATGTTGCATGAATATCTTATGATGCCCTTTTCGTCGTAGACGGACCCTGGCGAGCCGATGCCAACGCCCGCAATCTCGCATTTTTCAATGCCGTTCTCTTTGAGCAATCCGTCAATAAGATTTGCAATATCCTTCACGATTTTGACGTCCTCTTGATTTGCGTCCGTCTCAACCGTCTTTTTGCAAAGGATTGTGCCGTCTTCAAGCACAACGCCTGCCTTTATGGTCATACCGCCGATATCAATGCCGATATATTTCATAAACCCCTCAACCCGCGCACAAACGCGGTTTAGTAATAATAAAAGTATTCTATAACAACAAAAGGAAAAAGTCAAACACAAAAAAACGCGGTTAAAACCGCAAAACCCAAGCGCAACAGTGGCTTAGAATTGTGATTTTTCAATTTTATTGAAACTTTTTGACAATTTGTTCGCAATCGCCAACTTTTTTACGTCCTCTTCGTTCAGCGCTTTCACAGTGCTCCCGGCGCTGTCAACAATTTCAAAAGTGGTTTCGCTCATGGCACTCGTGTGGTGAAAATACCTGACTAGCGGAGCGTCTGCCGAAATCTTGACTGTCTTCTTTTCCACTCCCAAGGCGTAGTTCTTTGTGCTGGCGGAAAGCACGTGCAAATAGGTTTCGTCCTTTGCTGAAAACGCCGCGCCGTAAAACAAGAACACAGCCATAATGCCGAGCGAAAAGTTGATTGCAAAAAAGAAGGACACAATAAACCCTGCAAGCAGCAACACGCTGAAAACTATGCCAAGCGCTCTAAGCACCTTTATTGCACGCAACTTGTTTTTGCTTGCCGCAAGGATTATGCGCGAGCCGTCAAGCGGATATGCTGGCAATAGATTGAATAGAGCAAGCGACAAATTGGCAAAGAGGAAAAACCGCGTGTAGCCATAAATAGACGGAAAGAGCCACCACACCCCAAGAAGAATGAGAGAGGCAAGCAGATTGAACGCAGGACCTGCAAGCCCCACAAGTATGCCCGACGTCTTGTCAAAGTTTTCGTCCGCGCTCATCATCGCACCATACGGCATGAGCGTCACGTTTTTAAGGACAAAGCCACGCAGCCTTGCAACGACTGCGTGACCTGTCTCGTGTATCAATAAAGCAGCAAATACAAAGAGAAAATTGAGCCCTTGTCCCAGCAATACCAAAACCAGTATAAATGCAAAAAACAAGGGATTAACTTTCAATTTCATATCATAAAATGCCGTTTGTGATGTTTGAAAACATTTGACTTATCGTCTCAACAACCGATGTTGCTCGGAACAAATTGGCAAACAAAAAGCCAAGAGATACAAACACGCCAACCGCAACAGGGATGATTGCAAAGTCAAGTGCGTCAAGCCCGAGTGTTCTTCTTTTTTTCTTTTCAACTTTGCTTTCAACAAATTCGTTTTCAGAAACAGTCACATCAAGTTTTTTGTTTTCATCAAAATCCATAACTCACCTCACCGTACAGTATATTGACAACGCAGGCAAATTATGATTAGTCAAAAAGTTTTTAAAGACGTTTTTGCATGGTCGTCTCAAAAGTGTTTATCTTGCCCGCGGTTGCCAAAATGGAAAGCTTGTATTTGCCGTCCTCGGTTTCAACAACGTCAACGCATATTTGTCCCTCTATGTCAAAATAGTCTTTGACGAGATGAGTTATGTCGCCCTTGAATGCGGCAAGAAATCCGTCATTGAGCCCCAACTTGTCCTTGGTGAGCATATCGCGAATACGCGCAGACATTTGAGAAGACATCTTCATCGCCACCACCTCCGCCTTCTTGCAGTCTCAATCACAACTCTGTCGTTTGACTCAATATTCTTTGCAAGAAGTGAAAACGCCTTTTTTGAGGGCGCAAACTCAGGCGAT
The DNA here is from genome assembly GCA_002308155.1 of Christensenella sp. UBA1260. Classification (GTDB taxonomy): domain Bacteria; phylum Bacillota; class Clostridia; order Christensenellales; family CAG-917; genus CAG-475. The sequence continues at coordinate 831 of DBVQ01000010.1, read as the reverse complement.
TTGCCGAGCTGTTGATAGATTGTTATCACGTCATCGTCGGGGATTATGCCAATGAGCGTTGCGTGCAACAGCTTTGCTGTTTCAATGGCAGATAGCATCTCGCCTTTTGCAACCAAGTCCGCACGCACCCTGTTTACGACAAGCGAGATTGATTTAAGATTGTAGGTTGAAAGAAGCCTCAGCACCTTGTCCGCATCGCGTATTGCAGATGCAGACGGCGTAGTGACGACAATTGCCTCGTCCGCAGACGATACAGCTCTGTGAAAGCCATTTTCAATGCCGGCAGGGCAATCAATGAGCACAAAGTCAAAGGCGTCCGCGAGCGTGTCAACGATGCCCCTGAACGCCTGCGCGGACACATCTGCGCTGTCTATGGATGAGGGCAACACACGCGCAGTTGAATCGCTGTCTGCAACAAGAGCCTGAAAGGGACGGCATCTGCCCGCAAGCACGTCGCCCATATCATAAACCACTCTGCTTTCAACGCCCATAGCAACGTCCAAGTTGTTGAGCCCTACGTCGCCGTCTATGAGCGCTACCTTAAACCCGTCCGCACTCAGCCGCCTACCAAGCGTCGCGGTTATTGTCGTCTTGCCAACCCCTCCCTTGCCCGAAGTTATCACAATTTTTCTCATAGCATCATTTTAAATGATGCACAAAAAATATGATGACGAGTTTTGTCCATTTCCGTCTTTTTTGAGCATAACATATCGCTTGGCGATATCTATGCTTCCTCTTTCACAAACTGCGTGAGTGAGATGAGATACAAGGAAACAAAAAAAATCACCCCGCCCAATGTACAAGTCGTACATGACGGGGTGTATTTGTTGT
>DBVQ01000070.1:2800-2935 GCA_002308155.1 Christensenella sp. UBA1260 | reverse complement strand
CAAGCGGCATTAGAAAAACAGACAACGCAGCCCCATCGTCCCGTAAGGCTGTTGTCACAAGGGACTCATCAACGAAGGGCTTGTTTGTGTGCCCGACCGCGAAAAATCAAAACATAAACTAAACGTGTAGAAAGT
>DBVQ01000070.1:2068-2766 GCA_002308155.1 Christensenella sp. UBA1260 | reverse complement strand
GGTCCAAATCCCCTCACCTCCACCATTCAAAAATCGCGTTTGTTTGCGCACATCCCTTGCGGAACGTGTTGCATGACAAGCGCGATTTTTTCATTGACCCAAACAACAGATTGTTTGCTGAACCGTCAATCTGCATGATAACTCCAGCCTATATTTCGCACAATCTTTTGCTTGGTGGGGTGCTAACGCACATTTTTTATTTGAGTGCGATTTTTATTTAAAAGCGTGACTAATACCAGCACGCTTTTTTTGTGCGCTGGAGCGCTGTTTTGCAAAAAATAAATCGAACCCTTTTGGGGCTCGATTTATTTGTTTTTATACGCTGTTTTAAAAAACATTCGTGTGCAAAAATATTCTTTGCATTGACACTCTGCGGCACAAAGTGTTATACTTTTCAAGTATAAACACGGCGGTTTTGGAGAAAGTATGATTTCACTTATGATTTCAATAATAGTTTTGATGGGCGGCTATATGGTGTATAGCCGTATCACTGAAAAGGTTTTTTCTCCTGACGGCAGACAAACGCCCGCTTTTGCACAAAAAGACGGTGTAGACTATGTGCCGATGAAACCATGGAAATCATTTTTGATTCAACTTTTGAACATCGCAGGGACAGGGCCAATATTCGGCGCATTGATGGGTGCCGCATTTGGACCTATTGTATTTTTGTGGATTGTTTGCGGCTCAATTTTGGGCGG
>DBVQ01000070.1:0-2058 GCA_002308155.1 Christensenella sp. UBA1260 | reverse complement strand
CACGACTATATGTCCGGCATGATCAGCTCACGCAACGGCGGAGCATCTATCGCCGAGATTTCAGGCAAATACCTCGGTGGCGGCGTCAAATGGATTATGCGCATCTTCTCCGTCGTCCTGCTCGTGCTGTGCGGAGTCGTGTTTGTCACAAGTCCCGCCGCCCTGCTTGACAAACTTATCCCCGTGCCTTGGATGAACGGAACGTTTTGGGCAATAATCATACTTGCCTATTATCTCATTGCAACGCTACTTCCAATTGACAAACTCATCGGCAAGTTGTATCCCGTCTTTGGCATTTTGCTCATAACCATGGCACTTGCGGTCATTGGCGGCATTATGTTTTCAAACGGCAAATATACAATCCCTGAAATCACGCTTTCAAATATGCATCCCGAAGGGACTCCGGTTTGGCCATATATGTTTATCACTGTTGCTTGCGGAGCGGTTTCGGGCTTTCATGCAACGCAGTCCCCTATGGTTGCCAAGTGTATCCGCACCGAACAAGAAGGCCGCGCAATCTTTTATGGAGCAATGATAAGCGAGGCAGTCATCGCTCTCATTTGGGCGGCTGCAGGCGTGGCATTCTATGGTGCAACGGAGCTTTTGAACAATGCCTTGAAACTCGGCGCATCCAATGTCGTGTATGAGATTTCAACGGGCACTTTGGGCACTGTCGGCGCGGTGCTTGCCGTCGCAGGTGTCATTATCTGCCCAATCACATCGGGAGACACTGCCTTCCGCAGTGCACGTCTAATACTCGGCGAGACATTCAAACTTCAACAAAAGAGCATCAAAAACCGCCTTATTATCACTCTGCCACTGCTTGCAATCGGCGGACTCCTCACTTGGTTTGCCGTGTCCAACGCAAATGGTTTTCAAATTGTATGGAGATATTTCTCTTGGAGCAACCAAACGCTTGCAATGATAACGCTGTGGGTTGCATCGGTATATTTGATAAAAAAAGGTCGCTATCTATACGGCTCGCTCTTCACCGCAATCCCTGCCGCGTTTATGACAGCGGTCACAGTGACATATATCCTCATGGCAGACGAGGGATTTGGCGTGCCGATGGCACCTGCCTATATAGTCGGTGGCATCGCGGCAATAGCGATGTTTGGCGTCTATGTATTTGCGCTTGACAAGTTGAGGATTAGAGCAAACTTCTTGCCGTCTCTTCCAAAAGATACGCCTAGCAACACTCTGCAAACAGCACCTGAAAAAGAAGAACAGGAAAACAAATAACAACATTTTGGGCACAAAAAAAGCGTACCATATGGTACGCTTTTCTTTTTAAACTTTTTATGCAAGCAGCCCCGTGAGGATTGGGGTCAGAGCGGCGGTGATCACTTCATAGCCCTCGGCAGTAAAGTGCAAGCCTTCAATTGTGTAGGATTCGCGCAGCTCGTTTGTGTCAGGGTCAAGAAGAATCGGGAACATGTCAACATAGGTGCAGTCCTGACGCCCTGCTATCGCCTCAATTTCAGCGTTATTCTCAAGTGCTATTGGATTGCGCCACGCTTGACTTCCACTCGTTGGGCAGATTGACAAAAGGACGATTTTGGCATCCGGCAAGTTTTGCTTCAGGCTCACGACAATTCTTTCATAGTTGTTGAGCATTGTGTCAAGATTGTTTGCACCGATGAGCATGACAACAATCTTTGGGTTGACGTCATAGGCGGACACTTTGAGGCGTGCTTCAAGTCCGTCCGTCGTATCGCCGCCGATACCCCTGTTTGCCACGTTAAATTGCGGGTAGTACGCACCAACATCATAGCCGTCAGTGAGACTGTCGCCCAAAAACACGATGTCTACATCGTGAAGAGTTTTGTTTTCTTCCTCATATTGTGCAACTTTGTTGTTGTAGTACTCTCTGAAAAACTCAGCCCACGACTCTTGTTTTTGCTTGTCTTGAAGACGCACAAAGAGCAAGCAGTTGCCCACGATGAGCGCAACAAACGCCAGCGCAATAAGGATTGATGCCAAAATAACAACTTTCTTTTTCATACCGCCATTATAATCTCTTTCCTACCAAAACACAAGAATACGTCAAACATTGTT
>DBVQ01000063.1:16291-16696 GCA_002308155.1 Christensenella sp. UBA1260 | reverse complement strand
CTTCTTCATCTCGCCGCCATACCACGTGTTGATGATGACTTGCTCGCGTGACGTGATGTTGAACACAACTGCTGTTTCACTGTTCAAGCCGAGTTCCTTGAAGTTTTCCACCTTTGCCTTGGATGCGTTATACACGACGAAATCCGGCTCAAAGTGTTCGAGTTCTTCCGCCGTTGGCACGATGAACATATTTTTGATGAAGTGTGCTTGCCATGCGACTTCCATGATGAAGCGGACAGCCATACGCGTGTCCTTGTTTGCGCCGCAGAAAGCGTCCACAACGAAAAGGCGCTTGCCGGAGAGTTCTTTGAGTGCGATGTCCTTCACCGCCGCCCAAGTCTCCTCGCTTGCAGGATGGTTGTCGTTTTTGTAGCCGTCCGTCGTCCACCACACGGTGTCCTTGGA
>DBVQ01000063.1:16015-16263 GCA_002308155.1 Christensenella sp. UBA1260 | reverse complement strand
GTCATGACGTTGACTGCGCCGAGCTCGCTGAGTTGACCTTTGTCAAAGCCCGTGAGTGCTGGGTTCATTTCCTCTTCAAAGAGGAACTCATAGGACGGATTGTGAATGATTTCTTTGACGTTTTTGATGCCATACTTGTTCAAATCAATTTTTGCCATATATATACCTCACAAAAATGTTATTACAATACAAATTATGGGTTAATCCCATAATCCGCTAAATATATCATATCATATTTGTTTGTCAAT
>DBVQ01000063.1:15309-15966 GCA_002308155.1 Christensenella sp. UBA1260 | reverse complement strand
CCCAATTATATCATTGCAATTCGGTTGACAAACCTCAAACTTTCCGTTAAACTATCATTACCAATCTTTTAGGAGTGGCAAAGATGACTTTCACAAGAAATCTCATGATGATGCGAATGCTCGTCTCCCAAGCAGTTGAGTTGCCTGGGCTTTTTGCTGTTCGCTAAAAGTCGTTCAAAAACACTCGGCGCTTGGGAGAACATCTTCCAAGCGCTTTTTTGTATGCTTGGATTATAGCGTTTGAAAACAGGCAACGACAATCGCAAAACAACGACAAAGGAGTAATGTGACAAAAAAATGTTGGAAATCAAAAACTTAACAAAAATATACGGCGACAAGTCAAATCCGACAGTCGCGCTAAAAGATATATCGCTCAAAATTGAAGACGGCGATATATACGGAATAATCGGTTTGTCGGGAGCGGGCAAATCCACGCTTGTACGTTGCATAAACGGGCTTGAAATCGCAGACGCAGGCGAAATCATTTACAACGGCAAAAAAGTCACTTTTGACAACGATTATCGTCGCAATGTTGCAATGATATTTCAAGGTTTCAATTTGCTTCAACAGCGCACCGTCTTAAAAAACGTGGAACTTGCAGGCGAAATCGTAAAAGACAAAAACCGTACAACAAAAGCAAAACGTCTGCTTGAAACC
>DBVQ01000063.1:7694-15276 GCA_002308155.1 Christensenella sp. UBA1260 | reverse complement strand
TCAGGCGGACAACAACAGCGTGTTGCAATTGCTCGTGCGCTTATGACAGAACCAAAAGTTTTGTTGTGTGATGAAGCGACAAGCGCTCTTGACCCTGACACCGCGCAGTCTATTCTTGAACTGCTCAAAAAACTCAACCGTACTCTTGGGCTTACAATCATCATCATTTCACATCAAATGTCCGTGATTGAAGCTGTTTGCAACAAAGTTGCAATCATAGAAAACTCGCAAATCACGGCAAACGGCGAATTGTATGACGTTTTTCTCTCCCCGAAAACAGAGACTGCAAAAAAACTCATATATTCAGGACACGTCTGCACAAAATCCAACGACAAACCGCTTGTCAAGTTGATGTTTAACGGACAGACCGAAGAACCGATTGTGTCCAACATAATCCGCGACCTTGACGTTCAGGTTTCCATACTTTATGCCAATTCAAGGGTCATAAACGAGCGACTTTACGGGCAAACGATTTTCAGTTTGTTGGATTATGACAAAAACATCGCAAAACTACGCGAATACCTTGACGCTCACGGCGTACTTTATGAGGAGGTAAACGGAAATGAATTGGAATGATCTCGGCATTATGCTCGGCGAAACTCTGCTCGTCACCGTGCTTTCAACAACTTTCGCCTACATTCTCGGGCTTCCTGTCGGCGTTCTTTTGAACGTCACATCAAAAACGGGGCTTGCCCCAAACAAGATTTTCAACTTTGTCGTGGGGGTTGTCGTCAATATACTCCGCTCTATTCCTTGTCTTATCGTCATCGTGCTTTGTATGCCGTGGACAAGAGCTTGGTTTGGCAGAGGTACGGGCGAATGGTACACAATGCTCATTCCCATGACGGTCTGTGCGTTTGGATTTGTGGCGCGTATGGTTGAACAATCGCTTGCAGAAGTCCCCGCAGGCGAGATAGAAGCTGTCAAATCGCTTGGAGCAACCAAATGGCAACTAATCACAAAAGTATTGCTCCCCGAAAGCAAAGTTTCTTTGTTGACAGGCGTAGCGGTTGTGGCGGTCAGCATAATCGGTTATACGTCTTTCGCGTACAATATCGGCGCAGGCGGGCTCATATCGGGCATATACACTTTTTACACAAGACACACGGGAGATTATCTCACTTCAGCCTATTTTTGGGTGCTCATAATTCTCGTTGTGATTATTGTACAACTCCTGCAAGAGGCAGGACTCAGATTTGCAAAAAAAATTGACAAAAGGAGAATCGCAAAATGAAAAAACTCGCAAAAATATTTCTTATAACAACCCTTATCGCAACTATAGCGATTTCCGCAGGCACGCTTGTCGCCTGCAATAAAAACAACGAAAAAACCATCAGTGTTTGCGCTTCGGACATTCCACACGCAGAAATACTGAACGGTGTCGTAAAAGATATTCTCGCCTCAAAAGGATACACTCTCAAAGTAAAAATCCTTGATTGGTCCGAACAAAACAGCGCAGTAGCAAACAAGGACTACGACGCAAACTATTTTCAGCACGAACCATATCTATTGTCAGGCGACTATGCGTCCCAACTCTTTTTGAGTTGCAAGGTGCATTATGAACCGCTTGGCGTCTATTATGGCAAAGCACGCGCCGGCACTTCTGTGGCGGACGGCACTTCATTTGCTATATGCAACGACTCTTCCAACGCCGCAAGAGCACTCCAACTTCTTGAAACAAACGGCGTATTCTCAAAAACTACCGAGGGCGCAAACTATCCGCTTTCAAACACCGGCGAACTTGCTTTCAACGGAGACAAATGGACTTCAACTACAGGAGTTGAAATCAGACTCATCGCCGAAAATCTGCTCGTGGCTTCAATGACCGATTATGACTTTGTGTGCCTACCTTGCAACACAGCACTCACAGGCAATATCAGCGCAGACAACAATCATAGAGCCGCAGTTGAGAGTGATTCGGCACAAGTGACAGGCAAAGCCAACGGACTTGCCGCCCGCAAAAACGACTACCAAAACGATAAAATCTACCAAACAAAAATCGACGTCTTGACTGATGCTCTGCTCTCTGATGAAGTGAAAGAATATATTGCACAAAAATACAACAACGTGATCATTTGCAATGATCAAACCCAAATTGATTTGAGACAGAGTCTGTAAAAAGAATTGGAATCACAACAAAAAATAAATGCACCTCAAATGAGGTGCATTTAAATTGTACAAATCATATTAAATCAAGAAGTACAACCCGACAGCGAGTGCGGCGATATCTATGAATGCGAACAGATGGAAAAACACCACAAAATACCAGTGTTTGGTCTTGTGGCGGAACACCCACATCCCAAGCATGGAGCCAACGCCTCCGCCCAATATTGCGATGGCAAACAGCGTCGCCTCTTTCGTGCGCCATTTGCCTTCTTGCGCTTTATACTTGTCAATGCCCATCGACGCAAAGCCAATGATTGTCATTATGCCGAATGCGATCACCAAAATTATTTCGTAAATACTCATTTTCAACTCCTAATTTTTGATTATGAACACAGGGATTGGCGGGTCTTTCTTCCAGTTGTGGAAAGTCGTGACGAGCACTTGATATTTTTCGTCGTCCAACGTTTTGAGCCATGGCAGAAGCGCATCTTTCTCCTCATAACCGCTGTCCCCACCATAATAGACGGACACACACATAAGCCCGCCGCGTTTCAAGAGTTTGAGCCCTTTTCCAATCGCTTCACGAGTGGACTCAAAGTGCGTATATATGCTGTGATCTCCCTTTGGGAGATAGCCGAGGTTGAAGACGATGCAGTCAACGCTGTTTCCCTCCGCATATTTGTCCATATTTGCGTGCGAGTCAAGCACCACGTCCGCGTGCAAGCCTTTTTCTTCAAGCAACTTGTTTGTGGAGTCCACCGCCTCTTGTTGCACGTCAAACGCAATCACTCTGCCGCTCTCGCCCACGAGCTCTGAGAGAAACGCCGTGTCAAAGCCGCGCCCTGCGGTTGCGTCAATGCAGAACGAGCCCTCTTTCACATAGCTTTTGATTGTTTCGTGCACGATAGTCAAAGCGTTCATATCAAAAAGTATAATACTTTTTGCTCCCTGCGTCAACAAAAAACAGCGAGAGCTTGCGCCCTCGCCGCCATTTGCCGTATTTTGCTCAGACGTAAGTGCGTCTTGAGCCGTTTACGTTTGCCGCTCTTGACTTCAAAGCCGAGAGCAGTTTGTCATAGTAGTTGCCAAGATAGTATTGCATATTCGTTGCGGATTTCAAGGCATTGACCGCGATGTCCGGAGACAGCGACATATAAAAGTCGTAGGCAAGATTGTAGCGGTTTTGATACTCGGCGAGTTTTTCGCCGCTGTAGCCGTGAGTCTTTTCATACTCCTCTTGCGCTTTTTCCGTCTCTTTTTGCTCGGCCTCTTTCTCCTTCAAAAACTTCTCAATGTTGGACTGTCTTTGCTCCTCAAACTTTGTTTGCTTCTCGCGGATTTGATTGTTGTATTTCTCATATTTTGCAACAACATCGTCGCGTTCGGCTTTGAGATCGGCAATGTTCTTTGCCAGCTCGTCCGCATATTTGAGGTCAAGTTCGTCAAGTGCACGGTTTTTGTCGTTTTCAAGCAAATTGATCTTGGTGTTGATGTTGCCGATCGTCTCTTGATATGCGCTTTCAATCTCGCCCGCCGACAGCATCTTCGCCTCGTCCAAGTCGCTGAGTTTGGACAAAATTATGCTGCTTCTTGCAACACCGCGCTTGATAGCGTCGTTTTCCGCCTTTTGTCTCAACTCGTTGTAGACGTTTTCAAGGTCTTGGTATCGCTCTTTGAGCGATTTGTCCGCCTGCTCCCTGCTCTTGTCAAGCGCGGAGAGGTTGGATGCATAGTCGCTTTCAAGCTTGTTTTTGTCCTTTGCCTTCTTATAATTCACTTCTTTGCCGGCGGACGCAATTATGTCCTCGTCCGTTCTCGGCACATATTCAATCTCTTTGAGCCCCGACTCCTTTGGAAAGAGCGCGTCAAGATCGTAGGTCGGCTCAACTTTGTTGGAGTTGAACTTCGCCTCCATCTCAGCAAGCGTCTTTTCAAGCTCGGTTTCACCTTTCTTAGCTTCTTCGAGTTTTTGTTTTTGTTCCTCGTCTTTTTGTTCGTCGGTTTTGAACAGGTCTTTCAGTTCATCCCAAAATGACATATTGCCTCCTATTCCTCATCCTCGAGCGCCTTAACTCTTTGTTCCAAAAGTTGCACACGGATGAGCAGTTGTTCGATTTGTTCCAAGAGTTCATTTACGTTCATATTCACCTTCTCATAACATCAATCACGGCAACAATCGGCGCGACAGACAAATGCTGCCCTGTCGTCTCAAGCGAAAATCCAATACGCTCCCCGCATTTTTCAACGATAATTCTCTGCGGACTGTCTTTGGCAGAAACCGAATACTCATACGTTGTTCCGTCAAGCACGACTCTCAATGTCACTGCATAAGCAGTTTTGACAACAATTTCTCGCACGGTCTTCGCGCTTTGTATTCCCATATCGGAAACCGGACTTATATAAACCTTTTTAAGGTTTGTCGTCAGCATTTTGCCTGACTCGCTGATCATGCCCAATCGGTTTTTATTGCTGGTTGCAAACGAGCAAACAAGCATGGAGCCACTGTGCGTTTTCACGTCTCTAAGTGAATTGATGTCCACTCCCGAAATCATGCATATTGACTTTTCAAAAATATCGTAAATAACGACAGAATTGTTTGTCCCGCCACTCACGACAAATGCGTCGTCAACATCTATGTTGCACGCAAGATAATAGCGTTTGTCAAGGTATGCCCCAACTGCTTCATCCTTGTTGTTGACAACAGGAAACTCCTTTGCAATACGCACAACTTCATAGCCGTCAAAGGCAAAAAGCCCTTCGTCTGCGAGAAAGATGATTTTGTCGCCGCATAGCACAATTGAGTTTTTATATATGCGTCCCGTATCAATAAACACCTTTTTCAGCACGAAAGTGCTCTGGTCGCCGTATGCTGTGAGACGAAATATTCCATAATCTCTGAACACATAGAGATAGCCGAGAAACGATATGACTTTTATCAGATTTCCACACTCGTCCGCGAACTCAATGAAACCAGCGTCTTGCGCGTTTACGTCCCAGTTGGTTGGGTCAAAATCGTCGCTGAACCAAAGCCTCGTCTTTGCTCCGTTGACGCAACCAAACACTCTTTCGTTGTGCACTGTGATAGACGCAAATTTCGGCGCGTCATCACAGGCATACGCCGTGTCGCCTTTGAGATAATAGAGCTTGCTGTCCTCTGTTGCAAGGAGCAAAATATCTTCGCCATTAAACCTATAGTTGACAGCCTCGACGTTGCCGGAAATCAAAAGATCTTCAATCTGCGACCAACCCGTTGACGACATAACTTTTGTGTGCCAAAACGTGCCGTCTTTAAGGTGCACTACCAAACGATAGTCTGGAGTTCCCGCCGTGTTGTACATATAATAAAACACGTTTTTTATGTGCTTTGACGATGCCAGCGCCGAAAACTCGTGTCTCGTTTTGTCAGGATATGGCAAAAACCCCGCCGCCTTGTCAATACCAAGCGCAGAAGTCAACATGTTCTTTTCAAAAGTGACGTTGTATGCTCGCTTTGTGTGAGCAAAATCCAAAAGGCTTTCATCAACCGAATTGACAATTCCTTCAAAGCCGATTTTCACCCTTCTTCTGTCAACGCGAATGTTGTTCACACTCACCACCTCCTTTCTTTCAAAAACATACTCCTGCCCTTGTATTTGAGCCTCGCGATTTCTTCTCTGAACTCGCTGTCAAAGTTCTTGGCAAGGTCAAAGACCTTGTTTTGAAAATAGTATTCGGCAAGCACGCCCGAAGCCAGGACGCTTGATGTTATGCGCGCGTCTGTTATTGTGTCCGTAAGCACAAAGTCCGTGCTGGGCAAATACGCATAAGTGAGTTTTGCCGCGCCCGAATAGTCGCACTTGATTTTTGTCGCATAGGATTTGAAGTTTATTTCATTGTCCCCTGCGACAAGTCTTATCGGATAGAGTATGCGCACGTTTTGAAGGCTTGAAAACGCAAGTTCTCCGCCAACCACATTGACGTTTGCCGTGTCAACGAGAGGAAGATATGCCGACACAATCTCGCGGTAAACAACGTTCACGTTGAAGACCAACCGCGCCACAAGTTTCTGCTCGTCGCTCGTATATGTTTGGTTGTCTAAAAAGTTGTCGAGTCCCATCTTTTGGACACACTCGGCAACAATTTGTTTTACTGTCATATTACACCTCCGCTCTTGCCAAGCATTTTTCGATAATGTTCGCGCGATTTTGAGCGTCAAGGCGCGCGTTTTCATCCTCTATGCGGCGGATGAGTCTCTCGGCGTTTTCAAGGCGCGTCTCTCTCGCGAGGCGCACCGTTCTTTCGTCGAGGCGGTCAAAGGGTACCGCAATTTGCAGTACCCCTTGCGCATATATCTCAAAGCGATGTGCTCGCCTGTTCCAAAAGAGTTCATAGCGAGGGTCAATTTCTTTGAGTCTGTCCGCGATTGAATAAAGGTCATTATCGATTTTTTGAAGATACGTTCTCATTCTTCCCAGTTTGCAACGAGAGTCATATCGTTGTTGACTGCGGTTGCAAAATTGAACTTCGCGCCGTTGTAGTACCAGCCATCAAATGTATAACCGGACTTGGTTGGGTTTGATGGTTGAGTGAGATAGCCGCCCGGCAACACGATTTGTGAGCGTACCGTTGTGCCGCCTTGCTCATCAAAGTCAACTGTGTAGTAGTCGTTTGCTGTGACACCCGTGAAGGAGAGTTTTGCTTGTCCCATTGGGCGCTCACAAAGGAGGTCAGCATATTTGACGAGCGTTGCGCTGTAGCATGCTTTGCCTGCAACTTGGTGGAGCACTGTTCCGCCCTCGCCTTCGAGCCATCTCCAATCGCAGAGTTGATGGAGCTTGAAGTCTTGGCTGTTCAAGAGATACATATCGCCATCTTTGACAAATCTGTCTGCAACGAACGGAATGCCGGAATATGAGAGTGCCTTGTAGCCGCCGTCGAGCACGAGGTAGTCAACGTTTGTGCGGTTCTTTGCAAGGAAGTCAACATATTGCTTTCTCACGTCGTATGCTGCGACGATAAAGTCAATCTTGCTGCCTGCGTTTTCTTCAACATAGTCAATTGCGTCTTGCATTGCGGAGATTGTGACTGCGCCTTGCACTGTCTTCTTGTATGGAGAGAGGAAGGCATAGTCCGCTCTTGTGAGGCCATAGAGTGATGCACTCGTGCCAAAGATTGCTTCAAGACCTGTGATTTCGTTGTTTTTGGAGCCTTGAACGTAAATCTTGTAGCCTGCGCCGTAAGCGGATGCCGCTGTCACGCTCAATGTGACAATCTTGTTTTCTCTGTCGATTGCGACAATTCTCGAACCGGAGAAAGTCGTATCTTTTACGCCAAGTGCGGAATACATGTCAATAGTCATACCTTCAATGAGGTTTTTGACACTGTTGACCGTGATTTGGTTGTAGCTTGAGCCTGTATTGCTGACTGTCGTTGCGATTTGACCTGAGCCATCGCCATAGAGCATACGGCCAAAATTGAACTTGCTTGCCTTCAAAAG
>DBVQ01000063.1:7450-7641 GCA_002308155.1 Christensenella sp. UBA1260 | reverse complement strand
GCACCTGCGCTGTTTTGGGATGCGCGGATTGCCTTGTCGGAGAGCTCAATCTTGCCGAAGAGGTTTTTGAGGCTCAAAGTGAATTGTGCATAGTTGTTGCCACCGCTTGCAGGAAGGTTGTCGTTTTCAGCACCGGAGCCAACGCCGCCGTTGATGCCGTATGGAGCGAGTTTTTTGACTTCTTTGCCCCA
>DBVQ01000063.1:1901-7410 GCA_002308155.1 Christensenella sp. UBA1260 | reverse complement strand
CCAACGTTGAGTTGGTCGGCGAGTACGCCGAGATAAAAGGTTTTAAGAGCCTTGTCTGCACTGGATAATGTGACCATAGTATTCTCCTTTATTTGTTTTCTTTGAGGAACATAAATCCGGCTTCCTCAATCGTCTTTGGAGGCTTGGGTGAGGATGCAAATTGCCGTCCGCCACCGCCGAGCACANNATGGGGGCTCACCTGCTTTAAGCCCCTGCAAGTATTCGGCAATAACAGCATCTTTCACCGCCTTTGACGTGAGTACGTAGTCCTTCAAAAATTGTCCGTCGTTCATCATTTGCTCGGGTGTACGGAACTTGGAAACGAGCGCACGAGTGAGTGCGATATTTAGACAGTTCTTGTTTTGTTTGAGTTCAGGATGAGAGATAATCTCGTTTGCAATGTCCTTTGCAAAGACTTTCGCGGACGGGGTTTCTTCAAAAAAATTGTCCACCGCGGCTTTCCAATCTTCATCCGTTTTGAAGGGCTCACGACTTGCATTTTCAAGCTCTTTGAGCCTTTGAGAACGTCTTGTAAACTCTTTTTCAAGTTCGCAGTATGCGTGCAAAAGTTCCTCCGGGGTTTTGAACTTGCCGTATTTACGATCTTCTTTTTCTTGTTTATTTTTGTTTTCTTCAATGTTTTCCGCCTTGTCTTCTTGACCGTTTTCTTTGTCGTCTTTTGACTCATCGTTTTGGCTCTCGTCAAGCGGAATATCTGCCGCAGTTTTGTCATCTGCAGCAATCTCTATCTGTTCAAATATTTTCACAACAGCTTGTTTATCTTCGGGATTTGCATCGCTAAACACCGCGTTTTGTGATTTACTATTGTCAAAGATGTTTTCTTCAAGCATCAATTCAGGGTCTTCAAAAATTGCCTTATCGTTCATCTTGCACCTCGCCTTCAAACTTGCTTTCAAGCTCTTTCACTCCTGCGTCAAGAGTCATAAGTTCCTTGTGTTTTTTGATATGGTCGGCAACTCTCTCCTTGAGTTTTTGGTCCTTGTCACACTTTGACGATACAAACAACTTGACGTGCTCCGCGATATGTATCTCGTGCGCATCATAGACATCAGGCACGACGTCGCCTTTTTCAAGCTCGAAGTTTTCACGTCTTGCCTTTTTGAGATGATTCTCCTTGTAGTCGTTGCCGTGCTCCCAATTGCCAAAGCCGAGAATCTCAAACAATTTTGCCTTTGTCGCACTTGACAACTTGCCGTCTTCATCGGCAAAGATGCCTATGCGCAACAAATCATAGACCATGGCTCTTCTTGCAGAGAGCGTGTCTTCAATCTCGTTGATTGTGTCAAAATCAATGTCCTCACTCTCAATGTTGCCTGACGAAAAGGATGCCAATTCAACCTCGCCGTTGTCGCCGACTATGCGCTTTACTCTCGGCACTTTTGCAAATTGACGATATAGGCGCAATATGTGTTTGCCCACGCGCTTTATGCAGTCGCGCAAACTGTCTGCCGTGAGAGATATTCTCGTGTCGTCCTGTTCAAGCAGGAGTGAGATTGCCGTACCCGATGCGACGTTGGTCGGCACTTGCGAATAGGTTGTCACCTCGCTGACGCCGCTTATCATAGTAAACTCGTTCAACAACTTTTCTTCCTCGCGTGAAAACTCCGCGGGGATTTGCCCCGGGGCGAGCATCATAGGCGGAGTGCTGCCTTGACGGTACACAAGAATCTTTCCCGGTGGCAAGCCTTCCTCCTCCAAATTGTCCGTGTCGCAAGAGCCGTCTTCCACCGCGAACACGCCGAGTGCGATGCGGTTCATAAACTCGTGCTTTCTGTTTTTGACCGCGTTGTAGGCGCGTTGCACGGGGATTATGCGCTCAACCACGCATGTGCCAAAGAAGTTGGCAAGGTTTTCAAGGCATTGTTGTCTTGCAAAAGGATATGTCCTCGTCTTGTCTTCGCCGTTGACAAACGGAAGTTCGCCGTCAAACACAAGTTTGTCGCCCGCAACGATGATGAGTCTGCCGTTTGGATGCTCCTTTGTCGGCTTCTCATACTTTTCAATGACGGTCACGCTGTCCTCACGCTTTTCGCTGACAATCTTTGGCAGAGTCGCTGTGTAGCCGAGTCCACCCGCGACCTGAGTGTTGTCAAACGTAAACACGTTGACTTCTCCGCCCTTGACATCCTTGTTCCAAATCTTTTTGACCTCGTCAACGGTGAGTGCCTTGACGTGCATAATTGACGACTGCTTGTCAATGTCTGCAATTGACACGTCTTCCGGAAAGAGTTCAAACGGTGGGCAAAGAGAGATTTTGACGTCTCCCTCGCGGATTTCGTTTGCTTGGTCTATCGCTTTGCCTGCGTCCTTGTCCCACACCACCTTGAAAAATGCCGAGCCCGTAATCTCGCTCCACATATTTGCCTGCGCGAGCAAGGATGCGAACTCGTTGTCCTTGCACACGGCGTCAATGAGTTTTGTCGCAAGCGATGCTGAAGCCACGTCCAAATCGTCGCTCGTCACGGGACGAACGATTGGTCTTGCCTTGACGCGAGCGAGTTTTGCAAGGCGCGTCTCCAAAATCGGCGCGATGTGATTGTAGACTTCTCTCTGTTGCCAAAAATACTGTCTGTCAACTTCCGTAATATCTCCCTTTGGCGAAATCTCGGCAAATTGGTTGCCGAGCACAAAGTTCATATTGAGTCGCCAGTTGAGTTCGATTGGACGACGCTGTTCCTGCCTCTTTTTGAAATCCGCAACGACTTGCGCCACGATTTCGTCTTCATACTTTGACATATTTTTCTCCTATAATTAAAGACGACTTTCGCCGTCTTTTGATTTGGTTTTTTGTTTTTGCTTTTTATCCTGTTTTTCTTCCTGCCTCTTGAGTTCTTGGAGCAGGCGGATTTTCTCTTGTTCAAGTTCTTCATCCGTCATAGCCTCATAGGACTTGTCGGGACTGAGTTCAAGATACGCTTTTAAAGCCGTACTGTCCGGTGGGCAATGCTTTTTGACAATCTTCTTTTTGGTGAGGACACTCTCGCCATCATCGGTGATTGTGTATTCTTCCTGCACCTCGTCATATGTATAGCCAATCGCCTTTTTGAGCAGGGCTTTTACAATTTGTTCATCCATTTGTTTTGTCTTATCACGCTCCTGAGTAGTCTTTCCTTGTCAAGCGATATCTCGCTCTTTGGTTCTTTGACTGGCACGGATGGAGCAGGTTGCGACATGACGAAATATCTGAGTTCGTCCAGCGCGTGGTCGTCCACTTTTTTGGGACGGTCGTTCTTGCCCCACCAGTACGATTTGATTTCACGAATAAGATTTGTGCAGGTTTTGAAAATGTATAGTTTTGGCGGTTTTTGACAAAATAAAGACTTTATTCGCTGTATTCCGCTGTATAAATCCTTGTTTACGTTTGTATTGACCAATATGCCCTTTTCGGAAAACAGCTCTGCCACACTCTTTTCGCTGGACAAAGTGCGCTGATTTGCGGCGCTGTCTATGAGCGCATACAGCCTGCCTTTTGAGTCCTTTGGCCAGTCAAGACGAGTGGCGATATCAAATATCTTTTCAACGTGATAGTCAATTGATTTGCCCGCGGCATAGTGCTCGGCAACGACGTATATTGTGCCGTCAAAGTCCACGGCGTAAAAGTGGCAGGACGTCGGGTTGTTGAGCCCCGGGTCTATTGAGATGTTTGAGTACCACTCTCTCGGCACCCTGAAAGGCTCTATGACGTGCACGTTTGCGTCAAACTCCGGATACACAAGTCCCTCGCCCGAAAAGAACTTGCCGTAGCGTCTGGACTTCTGTTCATCCGCTGACATAATGCTTGTCATAAAATCTATCTCGTGCTTGTCAAGAAACGGGTTGTCTGCCCACTCCATATATTCGCACCACACCTCGTTTGAACCCAAAGAGTTGAGTTCTATCTCGTCATACACCCACGTGAGTCCTTTGAGCGGCGTCATAGTGCCAAAGATATCACCCACCTTGTCAAAGACGCGCATCTTGCACTCGTCATAGACGTCCTTGGGCGGCTCTTCGTCAAACCAAACAAAATCAAGCGATGCGCCCTGAAACTTTTCACGCCCTTGGTCACAGGATTTGAAACCAATTTTGCTCAGCCCGCCAAAGGCGTTGCGCACGACGATATGGTCAATTATGCCGTACTCGGGCGAGGACTTTTTGCCCTCGCGCATTATGATGTCAACAATGTATCTCGGTGCAAGATATTTGAGTATCTTAGCTTGCGCCACGTCGCGTTGCACCTGTTGCGTCAAACTGACCACCCAGCCGAACACGTTGTCGCGATTCTTGCGATAAGGATGTATGCCAAGCGCCATCCATACGCTCTCCACTGCGCCGCACTCCGTCTTGCCCGAGCGATTGCCGCCAAACACCCACCTATTGCGCTTTGGGCATTTGTGAAAAGCCATCTGCTTTTCGTGCACGACAAAACGATTGTAGTTTTTGAGAGCATCGCCGTCGCGGAAATGCTGTTCGCGTTCAATTTGTAGGAGTTTTTCAACAATTTCGCCGTCTTTCATAACAAAATCATAAGACCTAGGCGGGCGATTTTTCAAAAAATTATGCCAACTTTTTTGAGGTAAAAACAAAAAAAATCCACCAAAATACAATAAATACTTTTTTTTTGGAAAGGATTATAGTATTATATAGATATGAAAAAATCTGTTGCTCCAAAAACAGCTTTATACGTCATTATTTCCGTTGTGCTTGCAGCTATTGTCGCAATGGCACTTTTGATATATCTTCCTGCTTTCACCGCCTATGCGGATGGCGAAGACGTGGATGTTGTCACAACGGATTGCATCAAAATTGCCCCTTCAGACCTAGAACACAGCGCGTATGCGGGCGGCACGAGCATAGTTGTAAAAGACCTTGACACAGACAATGTGATATTCTATCTTCCGGAGAGCTATTTTTTGACAAACGTTGAGCACAGAAGAATTGCGGCAGCCAACTTTGACTACTATTCCTTCTCATATATGGGGCTTGACACAAGCAAATGGTATGTTGAATACAACGAGAGCACGACTGTCCAAACAGTCACTTTCAAGATGGACGAAAACCCGTACCCTGACGTGCTTTTGACTCTTATTAACAATGTTCAAGTGAGTTTTGGCGAGTCAACAATCACCAACGAAAACGGCTATACAATAAGATTTATCGGCTTCAACGCAACAGGCGAAGAGTTTTTTGTTTCCGCAACAAAAGAAGGTGTCACAAAGTACGGCATGGTGGACAAATCCTTGTTTGTCAACGACAAAATCCCATATCAGGCACGCACAGAGGCGGAGCGCGAGGAGCTTCTTGAAGAGATCGCAAAGACGCCAAAGACGGGCGATATTGTGCCAAACACGTCAAAGACTCTGCGCATAATCCTCATCATCGGCATTTGCATCCCTGCGGCACTCATCGTCTTTTTGCTCTTCAAGCCATCCAAAGGCTCACGCAGACAATCCGTTTCACGCGAGCGTGCAAGAGATGAGTTTGACTATGACAACTCCCGCTCCTATCG
>DBVQ01000063.1:0-1889 GCA_002308155.1 Christensenella sp. UBA1260 | reverse complement strand
ATAGAGACAGGGATTATCGTGACCAAAGACGCGATGACCGCGACTATCGCGACAATAGAGACTACCGCGACAGCAGAGATTATCGCGACGACAGAAGGTATTAATTTTATTATAAAATTAAAATCCGCTCACTGAGCGGATTTTTTTGTTTCTTCAAGTTCTTCTGTTTCGATGGGTTTTCTCTTGTCGTTTTTCACTTTGTACACCACGCCGACGACTATTGCAATGACCGAGAGTAGCACAACGAGCCCGACGATAAATCCTACGCACACGGCAAAGAACTCTTCGGGCAGAATCTTTATGACCTCTTCAATGTCCTCATTGAACACCCAGTTGTCTTTGCCCGGGAAGAATACTGCGTGGAAGAGGTTGAACAATTTGTCAAAGTCTATGGCGGCAAATATGCCGATTATTGCCATGAGCGCAATCGTGAGCATGCCACCGTATGACACTGACGATATGCCCTTAAACCGCGCGGGATTGAGCACCTTCTTTTTGATGAGAATCAAATATACAATCAGATACGCCCCAAGCACGCATGCCAAAATCACTTGCAACTGAAAGAGCGGGATGCAGTCTTCAAAGTGCGCCTTCTCCTCCTCTGTCCAATCAAGGCTGCCCGTCTTGAACTCCGCGCCTTCCCAAATGAACTCCATGACGTCGTCGTATGCCTCAACTATCGTTTCGCGCGAATAGCCGCTCGTCTCCTCAATGTGAAGCGGAGTTATGCAGGCGTAGTAAAACGGACGGAAAACCGCGGGTATGCTCACCGCAAAGGAGATGAAAAAGAACGGCGTCACCAAAAACGCCAAAACCGAACAAATGATATCAATCGGTCGTGCTTTCATAATTTCTCCTCCAAGACAATGCTATAAGCACCTGTGACGGCGTGTAGAACAGCCAAATGAGCTCGCCGGCTTCTCCGTACAAGTTCATGCACCCGACACAGATATCGCAGCCTATAAACAGCAAGAAGCCCAATGACAGTATTATTGCTTTTATTCTCTCCACCCTGTCCTTTGCCACAATTGCAAGCGCAACGTTTTCAGCAAAGTTCATGACAAGTTGCACAAAGTATATCGCAACAAGCGCATACAAACCGCTCAACTCGCCAAGCGATGCCAGCACAGCGATTATCACAGTTGGCAGCACAAGGCGCAAAACAATTGATATGACAAGCCATAGCTTTGTGCGCCCTATGCGAGCGAAATGGCAGAGTTGTGCACAGATGAATGTGATGAGCGCGATTTCAAAGAAATCGCCCTGCACAAGCAAAAACCAGTCGGACGTGAGCGTAAGCGCAAGAGCAAGCGACAAGAGTATCGCGTCATAAAGCCCCACCTTGTCCGCCTTTTTGACAAAGGCAAAACTTGTGAGCGCAAACGCAAAAGCCAAAACAACAGTTGCGTATTTGAGCCACACGTTGTCGCCGACGTCCGCGCCGCCGAAGTCTTCGGCAAGGAACAAGGCGTAGAGCACAATCTCCACCACGACGAACACTGCCGCCACTGCGGTTTTGAGTTTTGATTTTAAACCAATTGCACTCATACTTGCCATCCTCACCAATTTCACTCCTATATTATCATCAATCCCAAAAAACCGCAAACAGAAAATAAAATTATATAATAATTCCAAGAATAAACAAAAAAAGCACTCAACTGCCGTTGAGTACTTTTGGTGCGTCTTCAGGGCGCGACGCGTCAAAAATAGTCCTGTGGACTGTTTTTAGCCAAAGCGAACGAGGCGGATGTCCTCAGCAACGCCGAAGTCGGGCGCGGACCAGTAGGGTTTGAGTCACTGGAAGCACAAAAAAAACGAACACCTGTGTGTTCGTTTTGGTGCGTCTTCAGGGCGCGACGCGTAAAAAATAGTCCTGTGGACTGTTTTTA
>DBVQ01000081.1:11685-23591 GCA_002308155.1 Christensenella sp. UBA1260 | reverse complement strand
ATGGCAGAAAATCGTGATAGAAGAAATGATAGAAACAGAGAAGAGAACGATGGTTTGACCAAAAAGCTCATTGCAATCAACCGTGTCACAAAGACTGTTAAGGGCGGCAAGAATATGCGTTTCAGTGCACTCGTAGTCGTCGGCGACGGTGCTGGCAAAGTTGGTCTCGGCATGGGCAAGGCAGCTGAAGTTCCTGAAGCAATTGAAAAGGCTACGCAACAAGCAAAGCGCAACTTGCATCAGATTTCTCTCAAAAACAACACAATTCCTCACGCAACAATCGGTAAGTTTGAAAGCGGTGAAGTTTTGCTTCTCCCTGCTGAAGAAGGTACCGGTGTTATCGCAGGCGGCGCCGCACGTATGGTGCTTGAAGTTGCAGGCGTCAAGGACATCCGTTCCAAGACACTCGGCTCCAGAAACAAAATCAACTGGGCAAAGGCAACCATCAACGGTCTCGACAGCTTGAGAAACGAAGACGAAATCGCAGCACTCCGTGGTGTTGAAGTCGTCTCTGACTAATGGAGGGCACGAAAATGGCAGAAAAACAAGTTAAAGTCACTCTCATCAAGAGCCCAAACGGTATTCTCAAGAACCAAAAGGCAAATCTTGAAGCACTCGGCTTGCACAAAATCGGCAACTCCAGAGTATTCAATGACAACCCTGCGCTTAGAGGCAAACTCTTCAAGGTTTCTCACCTTGTAAAAGTTGAGGAAATCTAAAGGAGGTACAGTCTTATGAGTATTCATGAACTTAAACCGGCAGAAGGTGCAAGAACCGCTGAAAAGAGAATCGGTCGTGGTATCGGCTCCGGCATGGGCAAAACATCTACTCGTGGCCACAAAGGTCAATGGGCAAGAAGCGGCGGCGGCGTTCGTCCAAACTTTGAAGGTGGACAAATGCCAATGACAAGGCGTCTTCCTAAAATCGGTTTCAACAACAAGAGATTTGAACACGCTTATAATACTGTCAACGTTGACGTTTTCAACAGATTTGAAGACGGAGCAGTTGTTGGTATTGACGAACTCGTTGCAAGCGGCCTTATCAAGAAGGTTTTGCCATACGGACTCAAAGTTCTCGGCAACGGCAATCTTGAAAAGAAGCTCACAATCAAAGCAGACAAGTTCACCGCATCTGCCAAAGAAAAAATTGAAAAGGCAGGCGGCACAGTTGAGGTGCTATAATGTTTGAAACATTAAAAAACGCTTTTAAGACGAAAGAAATCAGAGTGAAGATTTGGATTACTCTCGCTCTCATCCTCGTCTACAGAATTGGTTGCTTTATTCCTGTTCCAACACTCAATCATGCTTTGTTGGCAGAGAAGATTGCAAGCAGCGCGGCAACGGACTTCCTTGGGCTGTTGAGTTCAATCACCGGTGGTTCTTTGCAAAATGCAACCGTATTTGCGTTGGGCATCTTGCCGTTCATCAACGCCTTCATTATCATGCAGCTCTTGACGCTCGTTATTCCTGCGCTTGAGAGAATGTCAAAAGAGGGCGAAGCCGGCAGAAACAAGCTCACACAAATCACGAGAATCGTGGCAATTGTGCTCGGTGTTGTGCAAGCAATCGGTGTTGTTGTGGCTTTCCAAAGCAGTATCAACAGCTTTGAGTTTGAATTGGCTTGGGATCATCCATATGTTTCAATGGCGTTTACAATCGTAATTCTTGTCGCAGGTTCCACGATGGTTATGTGGCTGAGCGAGCGAATCACCGAACACGGCATCGCAAACGGCTCATCAATCATAATCTTCGTTGGTATCTTGGCAACAGCAGGAACAACGATGGCAAACTCCTTGAAGATTATCATCGAAAGCGGTGAATGGGCCCATATTTGGAACATCATCGGCTACATCTTGATTGTTGTTGCAATCTTTGTGTTCATCGTCTTTATTGATGGTTCTGAGAGAAGAATAACCGTACAGTATTCAAAGCAAATCAAAGGCAACAAAATGTACGGCGGACAAACGACATATATCCCGATCCGCGTCAACGGATCCGGCGTTATGCCAATCATCTTTGCTTCGTCCCTCATTATGTTCCCACAAATGATCATCTCACTCTTCTTCAGTGATGCACAGGTCAACGGAACTTATGTTGCTGCTTGGTATGCTCAATACCTCGGCTCTGGCACGGCAGTCTACTATATTGCACTCGCACTGTTCATCTTGGCATTCAGCTATTTCTATGCGCAAATCCAATTCAATCCGGATGACGTGTCAAGAAACATTCAACAGTACGGCGGATTTATTCCGGGCATTCGCGCGGGCAAACCGACAAGCGACTTCTTGAGAAAGATTAACAACCGTATCACATTGTTTGGTGCAATCTTCCTTATGATTATCGCACTCGTGCCGACGTTTGTCTTTGCAGCATTGTCAGGTGAGTATTCAAACGGTGCATTTGACTTGAAGTTCAACAATGCGTTCTCCGCAACAGGACTTCTCATCGTTGTCTCGGTCGCACTTGAAATCAACAAGCAACTTGAATCGCAGATTATGATGAAGCACTACAAAGGCTTCCTCAAATAATCGACACAAGCAGGCAAAAAACGTATGCGAGCAAAAGTCCGCATACGTCGTTTTGCAAAATATTACCGTCTTATGAAAAATATAGTTTTGTTGGGCGCACCTGGCGCAGGAAAAGGAACTCAAGCAGCACTTATTGCAGAAGAGTACAAAGTCCCGCACATCTCTACGGGCGATATTCTTCGTCGCAATATAAAAGAGGGCACTCCGCTCGGTCTCAAAGCAAAGTCATATATTGACGCAGGCGGTCTTGTTCCGGACGAAGTCGTCATCGGCCTCGTTGAGGACAGACTGAAAGAAGCGGATTGCAAAAACGGCTATATCCTCGATGGTTTCCCACGTACAATAGCACAAGCGGAAGCACTTGATAAGGTCGCAAAAATTGACCTCGCAATCAACATCGACGTACCGTTTGAAACAATCATTGAAAGACTCAGTGGCAGAAGAGTTTGCGTGTGCGGCGAAACATATCACGTTTCTATGCTTGGCGGCGAGACAAATTGCCGTAAGTGTGGAAAACCTTTGTTCATCCGCGACGACGACAAGCCTGAGACAGTCAAAAAGCGTCTTGACACCTACGAGAAGCAAACTGCTCCGCTCATCAACTATTATGGTGCGCAAGGCAAGCTTGTGAACGTTAAGGCGGTAAACAGCATCGAAGAAAACTTCGCTGCTGTCAAAAAGGTACTCAATGATTAACCTTAAAAGCCCAAAAGAAATCGAGTGTATGAGAAAGGCAGGGCACATCCTTCGCGACTTGTTCCTTGAACTTGGCGAAAGAGTGAAGCCCGGCGTATCTCTCAAAAAGCTTGATGAATTTGCCTATGACTATATCAAGAGACACGGATGCACTCCTTCCTGTCTTGGCTACGGCGGATTCCCGGGGACGATATGCGCGTCGGTTGACGAGCAGGTCGTGCACGGATTCCCTGTGGACAGACGTTTGAAAGAGGGCGAAATCGTGGGGCTTGACATAGTGCTGGCACTCAACGGGTGGCAAGCTGACGCAACAAGGACGTATCTTGTCGGGGAAGTGAGCGAAGAAAAGAAAGCGCTTGTGAGAACGACGGAAGAGAGCTTCTTTGAGGGCGTCAAGCAATTTAAGGTTGGCAACAGACTCGGCGACATTTCGCACGCCATACAGGAGTATAACGAGAGTAGAGGCTACGGAGTCGTCAGAGCAATGTGCGGACACGGCATCGGCAGAGAAATGCACGAAGACCCGTCCGTCCCAAACTACGGCAAGGCAGGGCATGGCCCAAAACTTGAAGTGGGTATGGTGCTTGCAATTGAACCTATGGTCAACATGGGGACGTGGCAGGTGCTGGAAGACGGTTGGAAATGTGTGACTCTTGACGGCAAGCCGTCCGCGCACTATGAGAACACGGTTGCGCTCACCGAAAACGGCGCAGAAATATTGACTTTGTGATATGGAACTTGGACAGGTTGTTTTTTCAAAGGTAGGACGCGACAGCGGAAAATACTACGCGGTTGTGGAGATCGTTGACGAACAAAAAGTCCGTATTGCGGATGGCGACCTCCGCCGTATCGCAAAGGCAAAACTCAAAAATGTGAAGCACCTGCAATCAAACGGCGATGTGCTTGAAAAGATTGCAGAAAAACTTAAAAACGGCACGCAGGTGTTCGACGCAGAGCTCTATAGCGCACTCCGTTTTTACAATGAAAAATAATTATAGGGGAGTTTATGTCCAAAGAAGACGTTATTGAAACCGAAGGCAAGGTTATTGAAGTTTTGCCAAAGACGCAATTCAGAGTTCAACTTTCAAATGGTCACGAGATACTCGCATATCTCGGCGGCAAATTGCGCATCAACAACATCAGAATCCTTGAAGGCGACAAAGTGAAAATTGAAATGTCACCTTATGACCTCGAAAAAGGCAGAATCGTTTACCGCAATAAATAACGAAACCTTTTGGTCAAAATACTCAAACTCGTGGAGGTTATTATGAAAGTAAGACCAAGTGTCAAACCTATGTGCGACAAATGCAAAGTTATCAAGAGAAACGGCAGAGTTATGGTTATCTGCTCAAAGTATCCAAATCACAAACAACGCCAAGGTTAATAAAAAAATATTGCGCATTTGCTTGATTTGCAGAATATTTTTTGGTATAATTGCAAATTGAGCGTCATTTTAGCGCAAAAAAATCCCTGCAAGACAGTTTGCCGGGGATTTTGTGCGTTTAAAGCAAGCAAAATATTATTATATTTTGGCGAAAATTGAGGCAATTTTGTACGGGGCGGCTGGTTGCTGCATTCCAATTTCAAGGCAACTACCTGTACGTGGCATAGATACAAAAAAACATTTTTACACTATTTGGAGGTAGAAAATGGCAAGAATCGCCGGCGTGGATCTCCCACGCGAAAAGAGAATTGAATACGGACTTACCTATATCTATGGTATCGGTCTTCCAACTTCTCAAAAGATCTTGAGCGAAACAGGCATCAATCCTGACATCAGAGTCAAGGATCTCACAGAAGATCAAGTTTCACTCATCCGTGATTACATTGAAAAGAACTTGCACGTCGAAGGTGATCTTAAACGTGAAGTCGGTTTGAATATCAAACGACTCATGGAAATCGGTTGCTATCGCGGCGTACGCCACAGAAAGGGTCTCCCTGTCCGTGGTCAAAACACAAAGCAAAACGCTCGTACGAGAAAGGGCCCAAAGAGAGCAGTTTCTCGCAAGAAATCATAAGGAGGCTTGAACTATGGCAGGTATCGCAAGAAAAGCTATTAAAAAGAGAAAAGATATCAAGCACGTTGAGAAAGGTCAAGTGCACATTCACGCTTCCTTCAACAACACAATCGTCACCATCACTGATATGAACGGCAACGCGATTTCATGGTCTTCCGCAGGCAAGCTCAAACTCCGCGGCAGCAGAAAGTCCACTCCGTTCGCAGCACAAATGGTCAGCGAAGACGCTGCAAAGATTGCTTACGACCAAGGCATGAGAACTGTTGAGGTTTATGTCAAAGGTCCGGGTCAAGGCAGAGAATCCGCTATCCGCGCACTCGCAAATGTCGGTATGGAAGTCACTCTCATTCAAGATGTGTCTCCAATCGCACACAACGGTTGCCGTCCGCCAAAGGCGAGAAGACTGTAATTGGAGGTAAACTATGGCTAAATATACTGGTGCAGATTGCCGTCAATGCAGACGTGAAGGTTGCAAGCTCTATTTGAAGGGCGCAAAGTGCAACTCCGACAAGTGCCCACTTCTCAAGAAGTATGCAGCACCTGGCGACCACGGCAAGAGCAGAAAGAAAGCAAGCGGATATTCCGTACAACTTCGTGAAAAGCAAAAAACAAAACGCTACTATGGCGTGACAGAAAAACAATTCAAGATGTACTATGACAAAGCGTCCGAAATGCGCGGTGTCACAGGTGATAACATGCTTTGCCTCATCGAAAGACGTCTTGACAACGTTGTTTATCGTCTTGGTCTTGGTTCATCCCGTGCTATGGCTCGTCAAATCGTCAACCATGGACACATCCAAGTCAATGGCAAGAACGTCAACATCGCTTCTTACCTTGTGAAAGCAGGCGACGTCATTGCAGTCAAAGAAAACAAAAAGGATTCTACGATGTGGGACGCAGTCAAGGAAACAAAGAACTTGAACCTCGTCAAATGGCTTGAGTTTGACAACGCAACCTTGACAGGCAAAGTTGTTGCACTTCCAGAGCGCAGCGATATCGACCTCGACATCCAAGAACACCTTATCGTCGAGTTGTATTCTAAATAATAAGTTTGGAGGATTAAGATATGATGGAGATCAAAAGTCCAAAGATAACATGCGAAGAGAACGAAAGCAGAAATTGTGCAAAGTTCGTCGTCGAGCCACTCGAGCGTGGTTTTGGCACAACTGTTGGCAACGCATTGCGCCGTATTCTTCTCTCTGCACTTCCGGGTGCCGCAGCAGTTGGCATTAAGATTGCGGGAGTTGACCACGAGTTCTCCACTATCAAGGGTGTCAAAGAAGAAGTCACCGAAATCATTCTCAACCTCAAAACTGTACGTTTCAAAGTGGCGAGCGCTCTCGAGACAGCAGGCAAGCAAGAATGCCATCTCGAAGCAAACTCAGTCGGTGTTGTGAGGGCAGGCGATATTGAATGCCCACTCGGCGTCGAAGTTGTCAATCAAGACCAAATCATCTGCACACTCGATGAGGGCGCAGTGCTTGATATGGTGATCTACGTTGACTGCGGCAGAGGTTATGTCCCAGCTCAAAAGAACAAGGACAACCATGCACCAATCGGCTTCATCCCGATCGACTCTATCTACACACCGGTCGTCAAAGTCAACTATGCTGTTGAAAACACTCGTGTTGAACAAAGCATTGACTTTGACAAGCTCACACTTGAAGTGACGACAGACGGCACAACTTCCGCAAGGGAAATCACGTCTCTCGCCGCAAAGATTATGAACGACCACATCAGACTCTTTGTTGACCTCGTTGAAAATATGGCGGAAAAAGATATTCTCGTCGAGCAAAAGCCAGACGGAACCCGCAAGATTCTCGAGATGTCAGTTGAAGATCTTGATTTGTCAGTGCGTTCATACAACTGCTTGAAACGCGCAAATATTCACACAGTCGAGGACCTCACAAAGCGTACCGAAGACGATATGCTCAAAGTGAGAAATCTCGGCAGAAAATCTCTCGAAGAAGTCGTCAAGAAACTCGAAGACCTCGGCCTTGGCTTGAAGGCTCAAGAAGACTAAGGAGGACACAATGCCAAATAAATTAGGAAAACGCACAGACCAAAGACTGGCTATGCTCAAAAATCAGGTTTCCGAACTCCTTTGGTACGGTGAAATCGAAACAACTGTTGACCGTGCAAAATCTGTTCGCAGCCTCGCAGAAAAATATATCACTTTAGCAATCAGAACGTATCAAGATGACGTCAAAGTCAAAAAGAACGTCAAAAACGCAAAGGGCGATGTGGTTGCAGTCGAGTTTACAAACGACGGACCAAAGAAGCTCGCAGCTCGCAGAAGACTCATGGCTGAACTTGTTGACATCCAAGAAGTGAAGGGCGACAAAGAGTCCAAAGCCGCTTTCAAAGCACGCATCAAAGATACAAAGCACCCACTCATTGAAAAGATCTTCAAAGAGTATGCTCCAAAGTATGATGCACGCAAGAACGAACTCGGCCAAGGCGGCGGTTATACCCGCATCCTCAAGACTGGAAATCGTAGAGGCGACGCAGCTGCAACATGCATTCTTAAACTCATTTAATGAGTTTAAAACCTCACAATTTAGCGACCTGCTTTGTCAGGTCGCTTTTTTTGTCGGTTGCGTACGAGTGAGTACGCGTCCATCCAAAAACAAGCGTCCTTTCGCGCATCTCATCAAAATTGAGAGGTTTTGTATTATTATACTTTTCTCAAATAACCGTGTAGGAGTAAACTCGCTCTTGAAATATCAGACAAAATACTATATCATAAAAGCATGAAGAGATTGTTCATGCTTTTTTTGATAGTTGTGCTCTTGGCGGTGGCGTGCACCGCATTTTGGGCGTGCCACAAAGAGGAAAGCTCGCATAAACCTGTCAAACTCTATGAGGGCATAGGGGCGGAAGATCTCTTTGAATTGCTTGAAGAATCGTACAGCTATTCAATTCTTGTGGATGGCGAAGAGTATCACTTTGTCAAGGGCAAGGGCTACACCAAGCTTGAGGAAGGCGTATTTGACGGCATGTACGCTGGGGACGGCGCTGGCTATCGCTATCACAAAGAACCAATGGAAATGGTCGAAAAACAAACTGTGGAGCTTGACGAGGCGTTTTACAATGAAATTGACGAGGAATATTACAAATATGTCCTGCGCCTCAAAGAGAGCTTTGAAAATATGCCGTCCAAAGAGCCTGTTGAGTTCAAAACAAGCGACAAGGGCGACAAGGTTATCGTCAAAATTATCGTGAGAAGGGACGGCGGAAGTTTTTCAATCATCGCGTGCGAGATTTCGGGAATAAACTCAACAGAGTTGTCTTTTCCTGATTAAATTGCTTGCTCAAAAACTTCGGGCAGGGTATAATGTAAAAAACGCTTAGGAGACTATTATGGAAGAATACAAGGACATACTTGACATATTGCTTGACGACGACAATCACGACAACATCACTCTTTACGACGACAAAGAGAACCCCGTGGAGTTTGAACAAGTGGCGGTTATTCCGCTCGGCACAAACGAGGAGGACGGCGAGCTCTACTGCATCTTGAAACCGGCATCCAAACTTGAAGGCATAAAGGACAACGAGGCAATCGTATTTCACGTTGTAGAGGACGAGGACGGCGTCTGCGATCTCGAAGTCGAACTTGACGACAAAGTCGCCGAAAAGGTCTTTGACGAGTTCTACAGGCTTTGCGACGAGCTCGAAAATTGAGCCAATTTGCATTTCATTTGCGTAGCAAATGTGATGCCGATAGCCTCAAATTTCTCGCCGCTTCCGCGCACAACATTGGTGCTAAATCGCAAGAGAGCGAAACGACTCAAATCGGTGCTTCACACCAATCTTGTGCTTGGATATTATTTGGATAAAATTATGAAAAAGATAGCACTTATTGTTGCAGTTGTGCTTTTGCTTGTTTTGTCGGTCGCGTCTCTCGCGGGGTGCGGGCTTTTTGGCGCAATAACGGGCACGGCAGGCGATGCAAAATCTTATGACAAAGAATTTGCTCCGTCAACGGGCAAATGGTTTTTCCTTGATGAAAACAAAGAGCCGACGAACACTTATTTTGAGTTTGATGGCTCAAGTGGCAAGATGAGTTTTGCCTACGTTGAAGACGGCGCACAAAAGTTTGCGGGGACTTATAGGGTTGTTCAGCCAAGCGAAACGGGCAAGGAGAGAACATACGTTTTCAGTTGGTGTCTCGACAAAAAGGACGGTGAAAAAGAAGACGTGCTCTATTGCTATTCGGATGATTTCACGACGGCAGCAGACGGCGATTTCAAGCAATTCACGATAATGCAAGCCGAAAAGAAATTGTCGATGGTTGACGGCAACACCTATTTTCACAACTATCGTATAAGCGAATTGCCGTACAAGATGGGCACGTACGTCAAGGAAGGCAAGGCGTTCGCGCAAGAAAAAGACGAATATAAATATGCGGACGGATATATGATCCCGTCAGGCACTTATGTGCTTGATGAAAACGTCAGCATAACCTTTTTTGCGACAAAACCACGTCCATATTATTTGTTCAGCTACAAAAACGGCGACGAAGTTGTGGAAGGCGTTTATCTAATCGGTCAAAACAAGGACGCAATCTATTTTTATATACAGCATGATCCATATCAAAAAGTGACCAAAGAAGACAAAAAAATCTACGACACGACTTTCAGCATCTATTATCCGCCTGATTTCAACGTTCACGGAAGCTTTGACGTCAATGCAAACAATCCTCAAATCGTTATAAACGAGTTTGTTGCGACTTCACACGCACCCGAGTATGAACAGGGCTTTTTGAGAACAGGAACATATACGCTTGTCTCGGCACAACAACAGAATTAAAAATTGATAATTGTGTAAAGAATAAAATTTTTATTTAATCCATATTAAAAAAGACCACGTTATTCGTGGTCTTTTTTGTCCCATAAGTTCATTCGTTCGGGGTGGTAGATTGCGCCCAGTATGCTTTGCTTTGCGTTTGGCACATCGTTGCCGAGTTGCTTTATGAGGTTTTTGGCATATTCGCGCTTGGTGTTGTGGTTTGCAGGGCAGGGGTTTTTGAGGATTGGGAGCCCGAGCCTTTCAACTGCGGCTTTGATGTCGTACTCTTCAATATAGATTAAAGGGCGAATGAGAGACACGCCGGACTTGTCCATATAAGCGGTTGGGGCAAAGCAGGAGAAGCGTCCTTCATAGAGGAGAGAGAGCAGCATTGTTTCCGCCACGTCGTCCGCGTTGTGCCCCAGTGCCAGTTTTCCGCCTCCCAAACGGTTAATTTCGTTGTTTAAGGCGCCGCGACGCATCTTTGCGCAGAGTGAGCACGGATTGCTCTCTTTTCGCGCGTCAAAGATTATTTCGGCTATATCCGTTTTGACGATGTGATGTTTGACGCCCAAACTCTCGCAATATTCCGTCATTTTGTCAAGCACTGTGCGGTCCGTCTCCTTCATGCCCATATCAATCGTGATGGCTTGAAGAGTGAAGTGTTCGGGGGAGAAACGCTGATACGCGGCAAGGGCGGAGACGAGCAAAATGCTGTCCTTTCCGCCTGAAAGCCCGACGAATATTCTGTCGCCGTCTTCAATCATATTGTAGTCTTGAATTGCGCGCCTCATTGGGCTCAAAATTTTTTGCAAAATAATACCTGAATTATATAACGTCGTCTTTTCCTACGATTTCTTCATTCTTTTTATTGTCGTTGCCGATGACGATATGGCGGTCGCCGTTTTCATCAATATACTCTTTTTTGATGAGGACTTGACCCATTTCGTTGGCGTCCTGCTTCAAGAGTTCAAGGTCATATTGGTCTTTGCCGCCGTATTTTTTGATTTGTTCCGCACGCTTTTTCTCTTGNNCGCTTGCTGCGCGTGAAATAGAGTATGACGGCAAGTGCGATTGCAAGGACGACAAATCCGTACAGGAAGAAGTCCGCATATTGTTGCGGCAAGAAATAGGCAATTGCAGTGAGGATTGCGCCCGCGACAATATTGCCAAAGAACACTGAGAGGGCGGCTTTCCAAATCGGGAAGTCCAAAAAGCTGCCCACGCAAGAGCCCGTCCATGCGCCCGTCATTGGGAGAGGGATTGCGACAAATGCAAAGAGCCCNNAACGCCTTTTTGGTGTCGGAGGACAGTTTCTTTTTGAGCTTGCCCTCGCTTGCCTCTTCATCGTAGGCGGATGAGGCACGGTCGGCAAGATTTGCCTCCATATTTTTGGCGATTTTTGAAAACCATTTTGTGCGCTTCATCCTGCGAATGAGCGGACGTGTGATGAGCAGGAGTGGCAATATGACGGTTGTTGAGCCCGCGACACAACAGAACATGCCGATAATCATCTCTTTGAGCGTGTCAAACATGCCTGACATAAACACGATTGCACCACGAAGCTCGATAATAGGTATTATCGAGATTACGTACAACGTGAGATAATCGTTGTGAAATGTGTTTCTGAAAAACTCTATAATTGTTGTTATCATATTTGCCTCAAAAAAAGTATAAATAAAACCAAAAATATTGTCAACATTATTTTGCGCTCAAATTTGTATAAATTTGTTTTATAAAATCTAAAAGTTTCGGGTTGATATTTTTGTGCAATAGTTATATAATATTGACAGCAATAAATTATGGAGGCTTATTATGCCATTAGTTACCACAACTGAAATGTTCAAAAAAGCATACGAAGGCGGATATGC
>DBVQ01000081.1:7086-11674 GCA_002308155.1 Christensenella sp. UBA1260 | reverse complement strand
ACAACATGGAGATCATCCAAGGCATCGTTGAAGCAGCAACAGAGGAGCACGCTCCACTCATTTTGCAAGTCTCATCCGGCGCAAGAAAGTATGCAAACACAACATACTTGACAAAGATGGTCGAAGCAGCAGTCGAGACAAGCGGTCTTCCAATCTGCTTGCACCTTGACCACGGTGATACGTTTGCTCTCTGCAAAGACTGCGTGGACAGCGGCTTCACATCCGTTATGATTGACGCAAGTGCACATCCTTTCCAAGAGAACATTGACATCACTCGCCAAGTCGTTGAATATGCCCACGATCACGGCGTAGTCGTCGAGGCAGAACTCGGCAAACTCGCAGGCATTGAAGATGCAGTCAAAGTCGCAGACAAGGACGCAGCTTTCACAGATCCTGACCAAGTTCAAGAGTTCGTCAGCCGCACAGGCGTTGACTCACTTGCAATCGCAATCGGCACATCTCACGGCGCATACAAGTTCAAAGGCGAGCCACAACTCCGCTTTGACATCTTGGAAGAAGTTGCACGTCGTCTCCCTGGTTTTCCAATCGTTTTGCACGGCGCATCATCCGTCCCGCAAGAGCTCGTTGACAAAGTCAACGAATACGGCGGACAAATGCCAGGCGCACGCGGTGTTCCGGAAGATATGCTCAGAAAAGCTGCATCTATGGCAGTCTGCAAGATCAACATTGACAGCGACTTGAGACTCGCAGTCACCGGCGCAATCCGCGAGCACTTTGCTCTCAATCCTTCTCACTTTGACCCACGTCAATATCTCGGACCGGCAAGAGAAGCAGTCAAACAAGTTGTCAAGCACAAAATCGTCGACGTCCTCGGCTGCAACGGCAAAGCGTAAAACCGCGCTATTTAGCGCCTAACTTCGGCAAATCCCGCCTTTCCAACCTCATGTACTTATTGTACATTAGGGCTTGTGAAGGCGGGCTTTTTTTTGTTATGCATCCAAATATCGCGGTTTTATTGCTTTGTTGTGCTATCAAACGACTAAACCGAGCCCTTAGGCTGTGTTGTTAAATATCGCAGTTTTCTTGCCTTGTTGTGTTATTAAACGACAAAAGAGTATGCTCTTATTAAAGCGGATTTATGCCTTATTATTATTTTTTATTTTTTAAGCGGTTTGAGAAACTGTTTTTAATAAAGACACAAAGTGTCTGCAATTTTTTATTGTAATAGTTTATAAAATATGATAACATTATCATATTAATATTCGTTTTTATTTGGAGAAAGATATGACGGATAACGCTGAAAACGTTTTAAACGATGAGTCGGTTGTGACTGACAACGTTGCGCAGGATGTGCAAGAAGAACAAGATTATGTGGATTTGCCTGTGCAAGAGATGCAAGACGGTGGTGTTGATGAAGCGCCGATAGAGAGCGGCGAAGGGGATGTTGAACCCAAAAACAATGACGCTGAACCGGAAGCCAAAAAGCACAGAAGACGTAAGCGCAGAAAAATCGACGAGTATACGCTTGAAAACGATATAAAGTATCGCGGACCTTTGTCATACAGATGGCTGAGGATTTTGGCGTGGCTGTTTTTGATTATTTCACAAGTAGGCTTGTTGTTGGAGATCGGCGCTACTCTTGACCAAGGAAATTTCGGGCAAAGCGTAGGTCTGTGGCCGTCAATTTTGAAGATGTTGAGCGGAGTTATGATGCCACTCTTCTTAATAGCCACTTTTGCAACGATATTAAACGGTTCGAGAAAGTTCAGTTCAATGCTCGTTTTGTATGGCGGTGCGGCATTGATATTTTATATTCTTTTCATCCTGTTACATGAACGCTATGTGCCTGCGATATTAATGTATGTTTTTGAAATTGACAGGGAAAGCGCAGTCGCAATGATTGACTTGATTTTGGTGGCAACGATAAAGAACGGTTATTTGTCATTCAATATCTTTGTGGACTTGTTTATTTGTACGATATTTGGATTTTTCCTCATATATCGTCCAAAAAAGGTGTTTGTCGGCAAAAAACTTATTTGGTTCCGCCTGCTTGCAATTCTGCCGATTGCCTGGGAGATTGTCAGTTTTGTGCTCAAATTGTGCAGCGCATTTGGGAAAGTCATACTGTCGCCATATCTTTATCCATTGCTTACGACCAAACCGCCAATGACGTTTATAGTGTTTGTTTTGATAGCATTATTTATCAAAGCGAGAGAGCGAATATACAGAAAACGCGGCAAGACACATGAGCAATACGAAGAATTTTTGAAAACGAAAGCCAATTCTTGGCAGTTTTCGAAGTTCCTTGCGATAATTATGATTATCGCAGGCATTTTGGATTTAATAATTTACGTTTTGTTGAGTTTTGCAGCCATTGCTGCCGTAGATCCTTCGGGCAGCAGCGGTGAAGAAGCCATTGCAACCGTGTTGTATGTGACCGATGTGTTGATTAAAAGCGGCGTCGGCGGAAGTAGCGCACTTATCGTTGCGGCACCGATTATGTTGCTGTTCTCATATACGCGCTCGTACAAAAACACAAGAATTGAAATGTTTATCCCGATTCTTGCAATCATAGTATTGATTTTTATATATCTTGAAGCAATGGTTATCGCCACAAAAATGCTGGAGCCATTGTCATCCATTGTCCAAAAATGATTGGGGA
Organism: Christensenella sp. UBA1260; assembly: GCA_002308155.1. Classification (GTDB taxonomy): domain Bacteria; phylum Bacillota; class Clostridia; order Christensenellales; family CAG-917; genus CAG-475. The sequence continues at coordinate 9,051 of DBVQ01000081.1, read as the reverse complement.
ATAGGAGTTTGAAATATGAAACAATTTAATGACAAACAAAAATATATGATTTTTAAAATCGCATGTAGTTTGGTGCTTTGTGCTGCATTAATGTGCGATATGCTTATGGTAGGCAAAATCTTGTCAGAGGAAGATCCGTGGACTGATCAGGCTGGAATTTTCCTAGGCATCTCTATAATCCTTCTTGGGGCTTATGAACTTTTATTTATGGGTTATAGGGAAGTGATGCAAAAGAACAAATATCATTATGCCCATATTGCGTATGCAGTGTTATGCTTCGTAGCTGGTATTGTGTCTTGCGTGAATGCTAAAAATTATGGCCTATTTGGAATTGCAGGTATAATATATCTTTGCGTTCCGCTTATGAAACGTATAATCAGCACAATCAAAAAACATACAGTGCGCAAAATTATTCTTAATGTGTTAATTGGTATATTGATTATTATTCTGATTGTGTTTACAGCGTTGACAATTGGCACACAAACCAAGGAAAGCTTTATAATTGCAGGAGTCATGCCAAGCATTATTATTGCATTAACCTGCATTATCTATGTTTGTTCAATAGTACTTTCCAACTTTAATAACAATGTTCTCAAAAGAATCATCCGAAAAACATATGCAGGTGAAATTTTGTTTGGGCTTTTGATTCTTATAATTGCGTTCTCAACTGTTATTATGATGATTGAGCCAGCTATTCCAACTTTCTCAGATGCACTTTGGTATTGCTTTATGCTTGTTACGACAATCGGCTTCGGCGATATGACAGCTGTGACCGCAGTGGGCAGAATACTTTCTATATTCCTTGGCCTTTACGGTATCGTGGTCGTTGCAATCGTGACATCCGTCATCGTCAACTTCTACAACGAAGTCAAAAATGTAAAAGACGAGGATGATGCAGACAATGCAAGCGCCGAAGAGCCAAAAGCCGATGAAGAGCAACCAATCGCCGACGCGAACGAAAGTGTCGAAGAAAACAAATTGGACGAACAGAGCGATGAAGAGGCAAAGGCAACCGATTAACAAAACAAGAAGGATTGTAGGGGACATATTGCTTTTGGTATGCGCCGCTTTTTTGCTGTATTTTTTGGCAGTGATGATCTATCGTCTTGCGACGGTTGTAGATGCAAAGAAACTGGACGCCGTGACAAGGTTTTTGTCAGAGTTCGGTTTTATGTGCCTTTTGTCTCTGCCTGCGTTTGACGTACGTTTCAAACTGTTTTCATGGGACAAAAACAAGGGCACGAAGATTGCGGGAACAATGCTACGCATTGTTTCGTGTGCGATTTGCTTGCTGTTTGTCATGCTGAGCTTTGCAATCATAATCACGGGCGCAACGTACGACAAGCAAGAAGTGAACAGCGTCTGCGTGCTCGGGCTCTCAATAGAGCGCGATGAGGTTTCAACGGATTTGGCGTATAGACTGGACAGGGCGATTGAATACAATGATGAGAACCCCGGGGCACTCTACATCGCAACGGGCGGCAACAGCGATGACCCGTACTATTCGGAAGCGGAATATATGGTGCGGTATTTAAGAGAGAAGGGCTTTGACGTGCCGGATGACAAGCTCATTGCCGAGACGAAAGCAAAGACTACGGTTGAAAACTTCAAATACACCGCAGAGATTGTGGACAAGACCGAGCCGCTTGCGGTCATAACCAACAACTATCATATGTTTAGGGCAACCAAGATTGCCAAAAAAGAGGGCTATACCGCGATTGTGAAAGTCCCCGCCAAGTCCGTGCCGATACTCTATCTCGAGAACATAATGAGAGAGACAGTTGTAGCAGTCTTCCAAACCCTCGCCGGCGAATTGAAATATTAAAAAATTAACTCCTCGCAAAAGCGAGGAGTTTTTACGTGGGTTCGTGAACCACGATGATTGGCGGGCACGGCGTAATGAAAAACGCGCCGTTTTATGCAAAATTTTGGGGTAAAACGAATGTTTGATGACTAAAAGGCGGG
>DBVQ01000081.1:4481-7021 GCA_002308155.1 Christensenella sp. UBA1260 | reverse complement strand
GTATAGTGAAACGTGGGCGCCACATTAAGTAGCTTCTAAACCATTTATGATGCCAAAGAAATAGTTCTAACGATCAGCGTGTATATCATCACCTAGGCGAAGTGGATATCATCACCCAACGGGCTGCATTTATCGCGCCCCATAGGGTCACATCGAGGCGTAAACCGCCCCTATTCCTCGCTTTCTTGTGCGGCCTGTCCCGCTTCGGTGCTTTGCACTTCCTCTATCGGCGTGCCTTCGCCGGCCAAGGTGGCGGCGATGGCTTCCTCGTCCGCCTTGGGCGGGACGATACCCAGTATGCGCATACTGGCCAAATCAAAGTCGGGCACCTCGTGGTGAGCCGCTTGCGCAGTCTGTTGCACGTGATTGGGATGGTTCTTTTCGTATCCCTTCAACCGCTCTCTCGACTTGTCCAATCCTTTGTCCATCAGCGACTTGCCGTCGGCGAAGTCCAACGCTTGACGGCGGAAGCCGTGTCCGATGATGTCGGTGGTGTTTGTGATGATGACGAAGCAACCCTCGTCAAACGCCTTGGCTTTGCGCTTGACCACGGCGGCTTGCGCGGGGGTCAACACGGTGATGACGATGTAGCGCAATTCCCCTGTGTATGCGCCCAAAGCACGGATGACGGTCGCACCGCGGTGCAACTCGTTGCTGATATAGTCGCACACTCCCTTGGGTTGGGCGGTGATAATCATGATCTGCTTTTTGTGGTTGAGGTTGTCCAACAAGGTACTTTGCACCGCCACGTGAAGGAGAAGAGCCATAACCGAATAGGCGGCCTGTTTCCAACTGGTGGCGAAGCCCGAGAAGAGGGCGATCAAAAACTCAACCAACAGCATGGAGATCGTGATATTGAAGTTGGAATACTTTTTGACGATCATCGTGATGATGTCGGTACCGCCCGTAGAAGCCGAGCAGTTGAACAGGATCGCTCCGCCGCCCGCCGACAGCACGACCGCAAACAGCATATCCAATATGATGTCGCCGGTCACCGACTCTTTGATGGGAAGGATGTACTCCATCGCCCACATAAAACCCGAGAAAAGGAGGGAGCAATAGATGGTCTGCAAGCCCATCTTGCGCCCCAACACGATGATACCGATGATGAGCAACAGCACGTTGATGGCCGTGACCATCATACCCAACGAGTTCCACTTGGGGATGGCCGCGCGCAGGATGATGGAGATGCCGCTGACGCCGCCCGTGACGAGGTTGTTGGGGGACTTGAAGAAATAGACGCCCGACGACGCCATGATGGTGCCGAAGTTCATCATCAAGAACGTAATGACGTTCTCTTTCGTAATTTTGATTTTGCCAAATAGACGTTTCATAGGTATCCTCAAGCAAGAGTACTCTAACACTATTTTCCCCGATTAGCAAGCGTTTTGCGCTAGTTTGCTCCTCCAATTCTTGGTGGGCGATTGCTTTTTTGCCTCAATTGGTCTACAAGAGTAGAGTAGAATGACAGAATTGGAAAACAAGCAGTTTGAACTCGAAAAGCAAATCTTACTTGAGAAGAGCAAGGTTGTACAAAAGCTTTCCGAGACGGATATACGTGAGTTCTATGTGCGTGCGCTTCAACTCGAACCTAAAATGCTAATCGACTACATCGTAGAGAAGGTAGTCCTGTTTGACGACAAGGTTGAGATACACTTCAATCGACCATCGCACTATAGCTTAGACGCCGAAAAGGTTATTGCTTCTGCAAGGCTGGCACGCACCATATCCATTATTTCAATGCTAAAATAGAGTTTATCTTCTCGTATAAAAAGAAAAGCGAACCAAAAACGGTTCGTTTTTCTTTACGATTGGCGGGCAAGTGGTGAATCTATACGAACCTTATCGGCATTAGATGCTGCGTCAAGGTTCGTATAAGACCACGATTGGCGGAAACGATGGGATTCGAACCCATGTGACCTTGCGGTCAACCGCATTTCGAGTGCGGCTCGTTACGACCACTTCGATACGTTTCCATCTATGGATATCGTGTGAGAGTGCGAGACGCCATGCGTCTTGAGCACTAGCACTTCGATACGTTTCCGTATTGGTAAGGTTTAATGCTTTTGCATTATAATATATTCTTCACAATTTTGCAACATCTTACGACTTAAAAAGTTGACTTTGGTTTTTGAAAAGGCTTGATATCTTTTTGTTTATATGATACAGTATTTAGGCAAACAAATATTTCGGGGTGTAGCGCAGTTTGGTAGCGCACTTGACTGGGGGTCAAGTGGCCGCAGGTTCAAGTCCTGTCACTCCGACCAATGAAAAAGCGGGCAGTTTAGTCCGCTTTTTCATTGGTCGGAGGGCAGTCCTTGCGGCAATGTTTACATTGCCTTGCAAACTTTGTTTGCAACCTGCGGCTTCCGCAGCTGACGCTACGCTATTACGCTCATTTTATTCGCTACAAGTCCTGTCACTCCGACCAGGCGAAAGTGCGTGACTTTCCAACCACGCCTTTTCGTTTGACTAAAACGACTGAAAGTGGTATCATTTTATAGATTTATCTATATAGAGGTTAATATGTTTAGAATTGC
>DBVQ01000081.1:4089-4453 GCA_002308155.1 Christensenella sp. UBA1260 | reverse complement strand
TCGCTTCCGCGCTCAAGGAACATATTGAGCGTTATAAGGAAGAAAAAGCTCTTGAAGTTGAAGTTCAAGTGTTTGCAAAAGGGTCTGCTTTTCTTGCGAAACAACACAAGTTTGACGTTGTTATTATGGACGTTGAACTTCAAGACGAGAGCGGTATTGAGACGGCTGAAAAGTTGCGCGAAACGAATAAAGAGATGCCGCTCGTGTTTATCACAAGTTCCAGACACTTTACGCTCAAAGGCTACACGGTTGACGCAGTCGACTTTTTGACGACGCCTATCCGCTACTTTGAATTTGCAACAATGCTTGACCGTTTGCAAGTCAGACTCGTTCACATGGACGTGCCGTCAATCGCGGTCATGAC
>DBVQ01000081.1:0-3970 GCA_002308155.1 Christensenella sp. UBA1260 | reverse complement strand
TTCCGTCTTGGCGGTTATCTCATCAACCTTGGACACGTTCACAAAGTATGGGAAGACGACGTTTACGTAGGCAAAGTTTGTTTGCCGGTCAAGCGTGAACAAAAGTCAAAACTCATCGCCAGTCTCATGGCGTTTATGAACAGGGGGTGAGACTATGGATACACAAAGTTTGAGCTTGTATCTCACAATGACTTTGACGTTTGCACTCGGCATAGTGCTTTATGCCGGTATCTTCGTCTATTCCTTCAAGCGCAAGAGACATTTTTGGATAAGACTCGGCTCTTGCATATTGGCACTCGGTGGCATTTCAGCGGGCGTCGCTTTTGCGATGTACGGGCTGTTCAGATCAGGACTCAATGCTGACAACATTTTGCACGTTGACACGCTCCGTGCGGTTATGTATCTGTTGTTCTTGGTCGTTGACATCATCGTTCTTGCAATTTGTTTTGACGAGAAACCGTCACTTATATTGTTTGCAACGGTTGCGGCGACTGCGGCTCACACCATAGGTACGATGCTTTATGATATGCTCGCGCTTGCGTTCCAATTCAACACAATATATTTCACAATGTACACAGGCTACAGCGTGGCGGGGTTCGTCTTGTATTTTGTCACGCATATTGCCGTGCTCGCGCTCTGTTGGTTGCTGTTCGGTTGGGCGTTTGCCAAGTCGCACAAGGACTTCGGCTCGCAAATCAACAAGTTCATTCTCGGCGTCTACGTCATGTACGCGTTCTTTACGGTGGCGATTTCCGGCTCTCAATTCTTCAATATGCGACTCGGTGGAATAAACAGCGTTGCAATCCCGCTCATTTTTGACGGATTCTCCGTGTTCTTCGCCGTGTTTGTGCTCTTTGTTCAACGTTTCAATCTCATTTGGGTGAGAGACGTGCAAAAACAGGAAGCAACCGAGAATTTCAGTCAGCACTACAAGGAGAGAGTTGACAAGCAACAAGCCAACATGGAACTCGTCAACAAAAAACTTGACGATATCAAGGCGCAAGTTGCAACGGTTATCTCCAAATATCATATTGACAAGGCAATTCTTGACGAACTTGCTCAGGTGTCCGTGGACATCTTCGATTCGAGCATACAGACGGGCAACGATGCACTCGACGTGTTGCTCACTCAAAAGTCCTTGATGCTCAACCAAAACGGCATAAAAACGACTGCCATGATTGAGGGCAAAGCACTCGACTTTATGGACGTTGCGGATGTCAATATCTTCTTCGGCAACGCCATAGACAACGCCGTCGAATATCTATCTACGGTTGACGAAGAAAAGAGATTTATCCGCATATCGTCCACAAGGAACAATTCGTTGCTTCTCGTCCGCATTGAGAACTATTGCGAAACCGACGTGCAATTTGGCAAAGACGGGCTCCCACGCTCGTCAAAGAGCGGTTCCAACAGCTATGGCACGCACTCGATTCGTGCCGTTGCAGAGAAATACGGCGGAAACGCAAGTTTCAGCTTGGAAGGCGATTTGTTTGTCGTCACCGCGCTTTTCAGCGCGAGCGAAGCGTTTTAAGGGGGTGTAAGCTATGATTATCACTGTGGTTTGTGACGTTTACGGCAGAGAAAACAACGGTAGCGCAGTCGTTGCCTACAACCTTATTCGCGCGCTCAAAGAGTACGGCCATGAAGTGCGTATACTTTGCGCCGACCAACAATCAAAAGGCAAGCCGAATCATTGGGTAGTGCCAAACCTCAACTTCGGCAAGGCGCTCAATGCCTACGTAAACAAAGTCGGCGTCACGCTTGCAAAACCGCAGGACCGCATTATCAAAGCGGCACTCTACGGCGTGGACGCAGTGCATATTATGATGCCTATGACTTTGGGGCTTGCGTCCGTCAAAGTCGCGCACGAAATGGGACTTCCGATCACCGCAGGTTTCCATATGCAAGCGCAAAATATCACCGCTTATCTCAAACTCAACTGGTTGAAGGCGGCAAACGAAATCACATATTCTTACATGTGGCAAAACTTCTACAAGTATTGCACCTGCATACATTATCCAACGCAGTTTATCCGCGATGAGTTTGAAGGAAGTATCGGCATCAAGACGCCCGGCTACGTCATCTCGAACGGCATCCACGACTACGTCAAACGTCGCCCGGCAGAGAAGCCCGAGGAACTCAAAGACAAGATTGTCGTGCTTACAACGGGACGCTATGCTACGGAAAAGAGCCAAGATACGCTCATCAAAGCTGTCGCACTATCCAAGTATAAGGACAAAATCCAACTCATTCTCGGCGGCGAGGGCATAAAGGAAGGGCTTTATCGTCAACTTGCGAAGGAACTCCCGATTCAGCCGATATTCAAGTTCTATTCACGCACGGAAATCATCGACGTCTTAAACTATGCGGACATCTACGTGCATCCCGCGCAAATCGAACTTGAAGGTATTTCCTGCCTTGAAGCAATCGCAGTCGGCAAACTCACAATCGTGTCGGACAGCAAACTTTCCGCAACGAGATACTTCGCGGTGGACGACAGTTGTATCTTTAAAAACCGCGACGAACACGACCTCGCTCGCGTGCTTGACTACTGGATTGAAAATCCCGAAAAGAAAGCGGAATATGAAGACAAATATCTCCACAGCGCAGTAGCTTACGACCAATCCGCCTGCATGAAGCGCATGGAAAGCATGATTTTCGACGCAATAGACCAAGTGCATGGAGATTTGCCAAGCGAGCGTGTTCCGGTTCAACACTGCGTTTTGGTAGATTAAAATTAATATTATGGTAATGAAAAAGGCACTCGTTTGAGTGCCTTTATTATTAAAAATTGCTAAGTTAAAAAATGATATTAAAAACCGCTCAATTTAGATGAGATGCGAGGAAGGGCGTTTTGTTTTGGAGTGCGCATACTCAGCGTATGTAAACGACAAAAAAAGCGACCTGACAATGCAGGTCGCTAAATTGTGCGGTTTTTCTCTTACTTCAATTCTGAGAAGTACTTTATCGTTCTGACCATTTGGCTCGTGTAGGAGTTCTCATTGTCATACCAAGAAACAACTTGAACTTGGCTGAGACCATTGCCCATATCGATGACCATTGTTTGTGTTGCATCGAAGATAGAACCGAATCTGCTGCCGATGATGTCGGAAGAGACGATTTGGTCTGTGTTGTAGCCAAAGGATTCATTTGCTGCTGCCTTCATTGCTGCGTTGATGCCGTCAACTGTTGCAGAACCTTCAACAACTGCCACGAGGATTGTTGTGGAGCCGGTTGGGGTTGGAACACGTTGTGCAGAGCCGATGAGCTTGCCATTGAGTTCTGGGATGACAAGACCGATTGCCTTTGCTGCGCCAGTGCTGTTTGGAACAATGTTGATTGCTGCTGCTCTTGAACGTCTAAGATCGCCCTTTCTTTGTGGGCCGTCGAGAGGCATTTGGTCACCGGTGTATGCGTGAACTGTTGTCATGATACCGGACTTGATTGGCAAATAGTCGTTGAGTGCTTTTGCCATTGGTGCCAAGCAGTTTGTTGTGCAGGAAGCTGCAGAGATGATGTTGTCTGAAGCCTTCAAGTTCTTGTGGTTGACATTGTAAACGATTGTCGGGAGGTCATTGCCTGCAGGAGCAGAGATGACGACTTTGCGTGCGCCGGCGTCAATGTGTGCTTGAGCTTTTGCCTTTGAGGTGTAAACACCTGAGCACTCGAGGACGACGTCCACACCGAGTTTGCCCCAAGGAAGTTCTGCTGCGTTCTTCTTTGCGTAGATGGTGATCTTCTTGCCATCGACGACGATATAACCGTCTTCTTTGACAGAACCATCTTCATTGAGAACTGCTTCACAGCTTTCAACACTGTGATTCAATGCATAGTTGCCTTGAGTTGAGTCGTACTTCAAAAGATGTGCGAGCATCTTTGGGCTTGTGAGATCGTTGATTGCGACGATTTCATAACCAGCTGCGCCGAACATTTGTCTGAAAGCGAGACGACCGATACGGCCAAAACCGTT
>DBVQ01000032.1:2673-13691 GCA_002308155.1 Christensenella sp. UBA1260 | reverse complement strand
TCTCGATGAACGCCTTGTTGACCATTTCCATTTCTTTTGCGCAATCCTTATATTTGAAGTTTTGCTCCTTGCCACCGACGATGCAGTTGAGCTCAGCGAGGTCGTTTGGAACAACCCAGTCAAGAGTGATGTTGGTGAACGGTGCTTGTGTGCCCCAACGAGATGGAGTGTTTACACCATATATAAAGGATTGAATGCATTGTTTAACCTCTTTGTATGAAAGATTGTCAATCTTGACAAACGGAGCGAGGTATGTGTCAAACGAAGAGAAGGCTTGTGCGCCGGCCCACTCGTTTTGCATAATGCCAAGGAAGTTGACCATTTGGTTGCAGAGAGTGGAGAGGTGGCTGGCTGGGGAAGACGTGATTTTGCCAGGGATACCGCCAAGACCTTCTTTGATGAGTTGCTTGAGGCTCCAGCCTGCGCAGTAGCCGGAAAGCATTGAAAGGTCGTGGATGTGGATTTCCGCATTTCTGTGTGCGTTGCCGATTTCCTCATCATAAACTTCTGAGAGCCAATAGTTTGCTGTGACTGCACCGGAGTTTGAAAGGATAAGACCACCAACAGAATAGGAAACCGTGGAGTTCTCTTTGACGCGCCAGTCGTTGACTTTGAGATAGTTGTTGACTGTGTTCTTGTAGTCGAGAAGTGTGGAGCCGACTGTACGAAGTTTTTCGTGTTGTTTACGATAAAGGATGTATGCCTTTGCAACTTCGACATAGCTTGCTTGAATGAGCACGACTTCGACTGCGTCTTGGACGTCTTCGACAGTGACCACGTCGTCCTTGACCTTGTCATTGAAGGCTGCGGTGACGCGGAGAGCGAGCATGTCGAGGATGTCGTCGCTATAATTTTTGTGAACTGCGACGAATGCCTTCTCGATTGCTATTTTGATTTTGTTCAGGTTGAACGGCACAACGTTGCCGTCTCTTTTTTTGACACTTAACATTTGGATCTGTCCCCTTTAAGAAAATTTGCTTTTTCATTATACCGCATCAAAAAAATATGTCAAGACAAATCGCAAAATAAAGTGTAAAACATTTGCGTGAAACACAAGATATAGTGTTTTTGTCAAAAATTGTCATTTTTTGCATATTCCACATTTCGTGTCCCAAGATTTGCATTTTCGGCTATGTTAATGTATATTTTTTTGAAATCGGCAAAATAACCCGCAATCTAATTGTATAACCAACATTTTATACACGCTCTTCGAGTGCTTGGCAGGGCGCAGTGAGAACTAGATGTTGTGTGCGTGCAGACACCATATATAGTGTGCGCTTTGGCACAACATCTTGACATGTTTCGTCTCCGTGCCAACAAAAAAGCACCCTGCGTTTTGCAGGGTGCGGCCTTTGCGGTCTTCGCGGTCTTCGACCGGTTTATTATATTATTTGTCTTCTTCCGTTTGAGCGGGTTCTTCGTCGTCAGGCGCAGTGCCTTCTGCTTGGGCAGGTTCTGTGTCAACAGTCTCGCCGACACTCTCAGTGCCCGCAAATTCCTGCGGGATGTCAAGGCTGTCTTCAATCGGCGACAAGAACTCGGGCTTAGGTTCGGCAGGGACTGTGATTTGAGAAGTTTCTGCGGTTTGAGACGGAGCCTCAAGAATATCCGTGATTTCCGCATTTTCTGGCGTGGTGGCAAGTTTGTTGTCAAAACCGTCCTGCCAGTGGCTGAGATAGTAGTAGAGGATGTAGATCACCGAGCTTATGCCCCAAGTGATTGGGTATGCCCAGAAGATAAACCTCAGTTCATGCACAAAGTGCATGATTGTGACGATATAAGATATTCTAAACACGCACCACACGGATAGCATGACGGCCATAGGTACAAAGGCTCTGCCTGCACCGCGGCATACGGCGGCTATTGCGTGTGAGAGAGCGAGAAGCCCGAAGAATAGGGAGCAGATATGAGCTTGCATGGTTCCGTTGGCGATGACTTCGGGTGTGGAGTCAAAGAGTCCGATGAGATACGGCGAGCCAAAGTATATTGCCACGCCTATGAGTTCGGCAAGCACAACGGAGGAGCATATCCCAAACCGCGCGCCTGTTCTCGCACGCTTCTTTTCGCCCGCGCCGAGGTTCTGCCCGACGAAAGTGGTTATTGCCATACAGAAGCAGTTGATTGGAAGGAAGGCAAATCCTTCAATCTTGGCATACGAGCCGTACGCCGCTGTGGCAAACGCGCCGAAAGAGTTGATTTGAGACTGCACAATGACATTGGCAAAGCCGATAACGGAGTTTTGAACGCCGCCCGGCAAGCCGTATTTGACAATCTCCTTGCACATATCCTTGTAGAAACGGATTTTTTTGACGTTGATGGTGTAGATGTGTCCGGGTCTGCAAAGGTGCATAAGGCAGAGGATAACGCTGAAAAATTGAGACATAACCGTTGCAACCGCCGCACTCCACACGCCAAAGTGGCATACGCGGATGAAGATTATGTCAAGCGTAATGTTGATGATGGATGAGGTTATCAAAAAGATGAGCGGGCGCTTGCTGTCTCCAAGTGCGTTCATCGTGGAACTGCACACGTTGTACATGACCATGCCAAGCGAGCCGATAAAGTAGAACCTAAAATATTCGATAGCCTGTGGCAAAACGCTTTCGTCCGTGTTCATCCATTTGAGCAGGAAAGGCGTCAGTCCAACGCCAATGATTGTGAGGAACAAGCCTGCAAGCAGACCAAAGGCAAAATTGTTGTGGATTGCACGAGAGACTTTGTCATAGTCCTTTGCGCCGAAATAGCGAGATATGACTATGCCTGCGCCTTGCGCCGTTCCGATAAAGAACGAACTAAGCAGGAATATGAGCGGACCCGACGAGCTGACAGCCGCAAGTGCGTTTGTGCCGAGAAACCTGCCGACTATCAAGGTGTCCGCCGTGTTGTAGAATTGTTGAAAAATCTGGCTGAGCAAAATCGGCAAGGCAAATTTGACCATAAGTTTGTATGGACTGCCTTCCGTCATATTCATCGTGCCTTTTATCTGTGTCGTGCTCATACAATGCAAAGAATACAACAACGCGGAAAAATCCACAACAGATTTTTGGAATTTTTACAAAAAACTTACTGGGCAGTAAAAAAACAGCGCCTTGCGAGGTGCTGTTTTGTGATTGGTGTAGTGTTGTTTGCAAAGAATGCTTTATTCCGCTTTGTTTTCTTCTTCGGGCTGAGCGGGTTCTTCGGCACTTGCGGCATCCTCAGAGCCTTTGAACTTGCGCATAATGAAAAATTTGTTGCCAAGGAAGTTTACCACAAGCGCTGCAATACCTGCGACCATTTGTGCAATAAGGTTGAAGATTGTTGAAATCAAATCGCTCGCATCAGGAACAGCCTTTGCGAGAGCACCGGTGATGCCGCCGCCAATCGCCGTTTGCATCAAGATGATAAGTACTGCCATAATTGCGTATGCTATCGCTCTAAACGGAATATGATCGTGGACGTTGAAAGTCTTTTTGCGGTTGAGCACAAACGTAAGGACTTGTCCGACCACAGATCCGACGATAAAACCAATGAATTCGCCGATACCTTTTTCGGTATAATCAAACAAGAACCATTTGAAAGGTTCTCTCATGCTTGGCGAAGCCGCGCGAAGGATGAGCGGAAGGACTGCGGTTATAATCATTTGGCTTGCGCCGCAGATCATGCTGAACAAGAAGAACAGTATGGCTTGACGCAAAGTCTCGTGTGTTTTGATATATTCAATGAGCCCTTTGAGGCTCTTCTTTTTTGGTGCTTCTTCTTGGATTTCGCCTTCGGCAGATTCGCTCAATGCGACTTCTTCCGCTTGTGGCTCAAGGACGTTTTTTTCGTCTTCCATGATTTCTCCCTTATATATTGTTTTTTTTGTTTACAAATAAATGTAATATTATTATAAATGTGTACTGGATTTTTGTCAATAGCGTGTTATAATAAGCATATAAGCGCAGACAAACGAAAAGGTGCAAAATGAGATTGGAACTTTTAGCCCCGGCAGGAGATATCAAAAGTTTTGACGCCGCAGTGAACAGCGGTGCTGACGCCGTCTATCTTGGACTTGGCGATTTCAACGCACGCATGAAAGCGGAAAACTTCTCAGTGGACAACATAGGAGAAGTCGTTCGTCGCGCTCATTTTTATGGCGTCAAAGTGTATGCGACAATCAACACGATTTTGCAGAATCAAGAGTTTAAACCTCTGTTTGAGCTTGTAAACGCCTGTATTCGTGCAAAAGTTGATGCATATCTCGTTCAGGACTTGGGCGTTGCCTATGCGCTCAAAAAGGCGTTCCCCGGGATAGTGCTGCACGCAAGCACACAGATAGGCGTGCACAATCTGTACGGCGCAAAGGTGGCGAAAAAGATTGGTTTCAAGAGGGTTGTCTTGTCTCGTGAGACCAAACTCGAAGACATAAAGGCAATCCGCAAACATACAAATCTTGAGATTGAATACTTTGTGCAGGGCGCACTCTGTGTTGCGTTTAGCGGCAACTGCTATATGAGTTCAAAGGAGCAGGGGGCGAGCGGCAATAGGGGACTTTGCAAACAACTTTGCCGTCTTCCGTACGTTGCCGGCTTTGAAAAGAACGGCAAGTTTGAAAGGGCGGGCGAGGGCTATCTTCTCTCCGCTCGCGATTTGAGTCTTGCGGAAAATCTCAAGGATTTGATTGACGCAGGCGTTTCTTCCTTCAAAATTGAAGGCAGACTTAGACGCGAGGGTTTTGTGGCGGAAGCCGTCTCAATTTATAGACATCTTCTTGACGCGATCGAGACGAACGAAAAGAGTTTGAGCCTCACAACCGAAAAAAAAGACAGGCTGAAAGCCTCGTTTAGCCGTGGGGAATATCTTGAACGCGCATATCTTGACAGCGGTACGCCGTTTGTCATTGAAAAACGCTTCAACAACCATATTGGCATACATATAGGCGTTGTCAAAAAGGTTGCACCTTTCAAGGACGGACTTTTTGAGATAACAATTGAGAGCTCACATCCGCTTTCAAACGGTGACGGACTCAAGTTCTTTGACGGCGACGTTGAAAAAGCGAGCCTCGGCGTGGGCAGTCCAAAACCAATCGGCAAAAACTTGTATTCGTTTGTCAGCAAGACCGCAGTGAAAGCGGGATATGCTGCGAATCTTACACTGGACAGCGAGGAAGAAAAGAAGGTGCTTTCCGCAGAGCGCACAGTGCCTGTCAGGCTGAGCGCCAAGGCAAACGTTGGCGAGCCACTCGTCGTCAAGGCAGCGGCAACAGTCAACGGCACAGCCGTTGAAGGCGAAGCAAAATCCGACAACCCGCTTGAAAAGGCAACAAACGCCCCGACAAGCATGGACGAAATCAAAACTCAATGTTCCAAAGTTGCGGACAGTGGCTTTGAGGTTGAAGAAATACAAGTTGACACAAACGGCGTATTTTTGCCGAAATCCGTGGCGAACAGCGTGAGGAGAAATGCGCTTGCTGCACTCAAAGAAGAAATCATTGCTTTGAACGAGCGCGAAATCGTGGCACAACCGATAGAGGACGTTGATAAGGTTTTGAAATCTCTTGAACCGCAGGGCAAATATGACTATGAGGACGCTTTGTCCTTTAACCGCATTGAAAGCGAGATGAACAGCGTGATTTTGCGCAAGGGCGAAAGAGTGGTGCTCGCGCCAAATGATTACAGTGCATCGGCTGTCAAAAAAGCACTTGACAATCTTGACCTTGACGGCAAAGACGTCGTTTTGCAGTTGCCGATAATCGCCAACGGCGAGGATTTGCAAATAATTGAAAAGACACTCGAAGAGTGTAGCATAAAAACCGTTGTCAGTGAAAACTTGTATGGGCTGTATTTTGCAGGCAAATGCGATGTCATTGCGGGCGCAGGGCACAATGTTGCCAACCGCTTTGCGGCTCAGCAATCAAAAGAACTCGGCGCAATTGCGTTTGCGGAGTCAATAGAATATGCGCAGGAGGGCAAGTTGCCGCTTGTACGCGTTGAAGTTAAGGACGAACTTCCGCTTATGACCTTTGCACATTGTCCGTTCAAGACGATATACGGCAACGACTGCTCAAAATGCACGTACAAGCAAGGACTCGTTTTGAAACGTGAACGCCACGAGTATAAGTTAAGACGTATTCGCATAGCGCAATGCTATTTCCAACTGTTTCCAAAGGAGTAAGGCATGAAAAGAAGCGTATATCTTAGAGGCAGAATCGGCACTTGTTGGTACAACTTTACAGAGGGGCTCGCTTATCTTTTGACATATCAGCGCACGCCAAAGGGTGTTGTGTATGAAAAACACTTGCCGTACGGCAAGGAGAAAAAGCAATATATCAATTTTTACGCACCCGAAACTCAAGAGGACGCAAAGCGCCCAATCGTCATATACGTGCACGGCGGCGGTTGGATTTCTGGCATCACGGATATGCGCAACGCTTATCTGCAAAACTTTGCAAAAAACAGTTATCTAACCGCGTCAATCTCCTATTCCTATGCGCCAAAAAAGGTGTTTCCCGAGCCGATTCAAGAGATATGCCTGGCAATAGACGCAATCTTTGATGTGGCAGAGGCAAAAAAGATAGATACGTCCCGCATCGTGCTTGCAGGCGAGAGCGCAGGCGTTTATTATATCTTCTATCTTGCCGCGCTAGCCGCAGACAATTCGCTTGCAGAAAAACTCGGCATAGAGTTCAAACATATTGCGGATTTCAAGCCGAAAGCGATGGTTGCGCACTGCGGATGCGTCAATCTTGAGCATCTCATTGACAAGACTCTCCCGCAATCCAAGTTTCCTGACATCAAGATGATGACGTGTTCCTTCCTTGGCAAACCAATGAAAGAGGCAAAAGAATATCTTGCGACAGAGGAGGGCAAACTTGCTTCGCCTCACATAAGTGTAGGTTTTCCGCCGACGTTTTTCACCACGGGCGACAAGGATTGGCTCCGCTATGAAGGCTACGATATGATGAAAGAGTATGACGCACTCGGCATCCCATACGAGCATTTTGAAGGCACGGGAGCCCTTGGCAATCACGCGTGGACGATAGTCACCAAACTGAAAGGTGGCAAAGAGTGTTTTAAAAAAACACTCGCTTTTTTGCAGAAGCAGGGCGTTTGAAAATAAAATCAAAAAACTCTTTACTATCAGCCGCCCTTGTGTTAAAATATGTTCAACAAAACAAAAAGGAGAAACTACTATGCCAAGAAAAATCAGTGATGCTTGCATTCAATGCGGCGCATGTGCAGATACTTGCCCGGTAGGTGCAATCTCAGAGGGTGACGGTCAATACGTCGTTGATCCAGATCAATGTATTGACTGTGGCGCTTGCGAAGATGGTTGCCCAGCAGGTGCTATCAGCGAAGAATAATTAGCAAACAGCGTGATTGAGCGACCTACGTCGTCAACTACAAAGAATCAACACCGTCATGTATGACAATACATTGGGCGGTGTGATTTTTTTTGTTTCCTTGTATCTCATCTCAATCATGCAGTTTGCGAATCAACCTTGAAAGCAAACTAATCATAATAAGAGGGCGGTTTTCTTTTGGAGACGTATAAACTTGTATATTGCAAAAATGCGCGTTGTATGCTACACTAAATCCATGGCAAAGACAAGACTTGTAAACTTCAGAGATATGGGCGGACTTGCCACTCCTTATGGCGAGATCAAGTGCGGCAAGATCTTCCGCACGGGTGCGTTTGCGCCAAAATGCAAGGCGGACAAGGAATATTTTGAGAATATGCACTTGGACGCGGTTGTGGATTTCCGCACGCCACAGGAAGTCAAGGCAACTCCGGACGTTCTGCCCGAAGGAGTGGAGTACATTGAGGCGATGGTCTTCTCGGCAGACGCCCCGGGGCTTTCATCTACGCCAGCCAACACGGTCGACATTTTTCACATGAAGGGCGGAGAGCTGGACGCCGCACGCAAGTTCATTGAGGACACCTATGCAGTTATGGCGTATTCAAAGGCATACGACAAAGTGTTCTCGCTCATGGACGAGGGCAAGACGTTTGCCTTCCATTGCACGGCGGGCAAGGACAGGACTGGCATTGCCGCAATGCTCATAGAGCTTGCCTTTGGCAGGACGTTTGAAGAGTGCAAGGCGGAGTATCTTGCCTCAAACGAGCATAGAGCACAAGAGAACAAAAAGATTGATTTGTATCTTCGTTTGATATTTATCAAAAAGCCTGTGCGAGAGTTCGTTGCCGAAGTCCTGCGCGTGCACGACCACCTTTTTGAAATCGCAAAGAAATCAATCCTTGACAAATATGCGACTGTGGACGAGTTCCTTGAAAAAGAGCACGGCATCACCCCCGAACGAGTGAAAAAGTGGACTGACTTTTATATAATAAAATAGATTGCACCGCAAGCGCGGTGCAATAATTATTTTTCAAAAAACCGCGTGATTTAGATGAGATGCGCGAAAACAAAACAAATCACCCCGTCCAGTGTACTTTCGTACAAGACGGGGTGTATTTGTTGTAGTTGACAAAGCAGGTCGCTAAATCACGCGGTTTTTATTCTTCATTATCGGGGAGTGCATCAATCTCTTCTGTGGATTGTCTTTCGCCGATTTGCATATCTTCAAGACTATAAGTCTTGACGTCAAACGAGCCGTCCTTCAACATTACTTTGACGCGGGCGGTCTGTTTGATGAGGTCATTGCTTTCAACCGTGCCTTCGCCGTCTGCCGTATGCACCTTGCTGCCCACCTTTGGCATCTGCTTGTAAACTTCGCTGTAATAGGCGTTTTCATATTTCAAGCAGCACATAAGCCTTCCGCACACGCCGCTGATTTTTTGCGGATTGAGGGAGAGCCCCTGTATCTTTGCCATCTTGATTGACACTTTTTCAAAGTCAGGGAGGTGTGTCGTGCAGCAGCACGGTCTTCCACACGGGGCAAGCGCTCCGCGCATCTTTGTATCGTCGCGCTCATAAATCTGCCTGAGTTCTATGCGGACTTTGAAGATTGATGCGAGCGTGCGCACGAGCTCTCTGAAGTCAACACGGCCGTCTGCGGTGAAGTAGAAAATGAGCTTTTGACGGTCAAAAGTGTATTCGGCGTCCACGAGCTTCATGTTGAGCCCCGCCTCAGTCACTTTTTCACGCGTGACAACAAGCGCGTGCTCTTTGTCTTCAAGATTGCGCTTTACCTTTTTGAGGTCGTCGTCGGTTGCTTTGCGCACGACAGGCTTCAAAGGTTGAACGATTTCGCTTTCGTCCACGTCCTTGTTTGCGATAGAGACCGTTGCATATTCAAGTCCGCGCGCGGTTTCAACAATGACACCGTCGCCTTCAGCGAACTCAATATTTTTTGGGTCAAAATAATATATTTTGTTGGTAGAGCGGAACTTAATCCCTACTATGATTGCCATTTATGTCTTTCCTCCAATATTGTGAAGAGCAGTGAATCCACCGTTGCAACGGCGTTCACGTTGAGTGATAATTTTCGTCTTGCCTCGTTGACGGCAAGGAGTATGTCTGCGAGTGCGTGGCGGGAGAAGTTGCCCGTCAGCGCCTCGATGTCAGTTGCAATATGCTTTTGCAACACAAGTGAGCTGTCCTCTTTTGCCACGAGCATATCGCGGAGTATGACGGAGAGCACGTCAAGGAACGCACCCACGTCCTTTTGCATAAATACTGCGCTGTCAAGTGCCGCAACATCGCCGGAGCGGTTGAGCATTTTGAGCAGTTTTATCGCAGAGCGATAAAGCTCGGCATAATCAGGGGACTGCGCAATTCTGTAGGCTTTGCCAAGTTGCCCCTCGCTGCAAGCTGATGCAACTGAGCAGGTTGCGGGGTCTATGCCGAGAGTAAGCAGTGTGTTATAAATCGTCTGTGCGTCAAACGTGTCAAGATAGACAGTGCGCGCACGCGATTTGACTGTCTCGAGCATGCCGGCTTCATTGCTTACACCAAGGAATATCGTCACGTCCGCCGGCGGCTCTTCAAAGGTCTTTAAAAGCTTGTTTTGCGACTGCGCGTTCATGAGGTCAGCGCGGTGTATGAAATAGAGCTTGCGCTCGCCAATCGGTTTGACGTTCACGCCCGACAAGAAGTTTTGCAGGTCTTCAACCTTGATTTTGTCGCGCTTTTCGTTCAGGTGAAATACGTCGCCGTTGTTGCCGTTGAGGATCTTTCTGCACTCGGCGCAACCCAGGCACGGCTCATGTGTTTCGCAATACACCGCGGCGGCTACGAGCGTAAAAAACTCGTCCACAGCATCGTCGTCAGGGGATACAATCATGTATGCGTGCCCGAGCCCCTTGCCAAAATCGTTCTTCAAAAGAGAGAACGCACGGGAGGCTTTTAGAGGCTCAAAAAACAAAGGCTTGCTCACTTGATTGCTCCTTTCTTTCTCAACACTTCAAGTATGCGCTCGGCAGTCACTTTTTTGTCAAAATCAGGTTTTACCGGTACGATTCGACCATTTGAACTCTTGATTTCTGCAATATAACCCTCATACACCTTGTCGTGGAAATCGGCAGATTCCTGCTCCATTCTGTCCGTGTTTTTGAAGGTGCGCCATGCTTCACTTGGACGCAGGTCAAGGAAGATTGTAAGGTCAGGCAGAAGCCCGTCAATGGCTGGCTCGTTTATCTTTTTGATGACGTCAACGCCCATGCCTCTCGCATAGCCTTGATAGGCAACGGAGCTGTCAAGATAGCGGTCGCAAATGACAAGTTCGCCTCTTTCAAGGGCGGGACGGATGACCTCTCTCACAAGTTGTGCACGGCTTGCGGCAAACAACATTGCCTCAGTTATGTCGGTCATCTCCGTGTTTTGAGGGTTGGCAATAACGTCGCGGATTTGCTCCGAGATTTTTGTGCTGCCCGGCTCGCGAATATAGACCGCAGGTTGTCCCGTGTGCTCCAAATATTCTTTCAAAAGCCTAACTTGTGTGGATTTGCCAACGCCTTCGCATCCTTCAAAAGTGATGAACATAGCCTTGCCCCTTTGCGAGTTTTTTGTCAACTTATAAATTATAGCACAAATATTTCATTTTCACAACAAAAAACAATATGTTTGAGCGAAGACGGAACCGACTCCGCAAGGC
>DBVQ01000032.1:2209-2644 GCA_002308155.1 Christensenella sp. UBA1260 | reverse complement strand
GTTGGGGAAACCTGGCGGAGCAGGAAAGGGTGTTGCATTTAGGGTGGCATGACGAAATAACAATAAACACACGAAGTGTGTGAGGAAAGATATAATTCTCTTGACTTTTTCATAGTTTGCGTATTAAACTAATTTATACTTAAATTGTTTATGGATGGTTTGTATGGATTATAAGCAAATCGAAGCAAAATGGCAAAAAAAGTGGGAAGAGACAGGGCTCTACAAGTTTGACCGCTCCAAAGTGGACAAAAAATACTACTGCCTTGAAATGTTCTCTTACCCATCAGGTGCAAAACTCCACGCGGGACATTGGTACAACTACGGCCCGGCGGACACTTTTGCGCGCTTCAAACGCATGCAAGGTTTTGAAGTGTTCCACCCGATGGGATTTGACGCATTTGGTCTTCCTGCCGAAAACTATGCCATAAAGACAGG
>DBVQ01000032.1:0-2164 GCA_002308155.1 Christensenella sp. UBA1260 | reverse complement strand
CGTATCGGCGCAACCTACGACTGGGACTATGAGATAAAGACTTGCGTGCCTGAGTATTACAAGTGGACGCAATGGATGTTTGAACAGCTCTACAAAAAGGGCTTGGCATACAGAAAGAACGCACCTGTCAACTGGTGCCCGTCCTGCAACACCGTGCTTGCCAACGAACAGGCACAGGGCGGCGTATGCGAAAGATGCGGAAGCATCGTCACAAAGAAGAACCTCAATCAATGGTTCTTCAAAATCACCGCTTATGCGGACGAACTGCTTGATTGCATAGACGGACTTGACTGGCCTGAAAAGACCAAACTTATGCAAAAAAACTGGATTGGCAGAAGTTTCGGCGGCGAAATCGTGTTTGATGTCAAGGACAGCGACGAGCAAATAAGAGTGTTTACAACACGTGCGGACACGGTGTTCGGCGTGACATACGTCGTGCTTGCTCCTGAAAATCCGCTCGTTGACAAACTTGTCACACCTGAGCAAAAGGATGCGGTTGAAGCCTACAAAGAGAAGGCGGCACAAGCAACGGAAATTGACCGTATGTCCTCCACGCGCGAGAAGACGGGCGTGCCTACGGGCGCGTATGCAATCAACCCCGTCAATGGCAGAGAAGTGCCGATTCTCGTTGCGGACTATGTCATAGCATCATACGGCACGGGCGCGGTTATGGGCGTTGCGGCGCATGACGACAGAGATTTTGTCTTTGCACAAAAACTCGGTTTGCCGATTGAAAGAGTCATAAAATCCAAGGACGGCTCTCCAGATGAGTTGCCATACACAGAGTACGGCGTCATGGTAAACAGCGGCGAGTTTGACGGACTTGAAAGCGAGGAAGGCAAAAAAGCCGTGCTCAAAAAGCTTGAAAAAGAGGGCAAGGGCTGTCTCAAAACAAACTATCGTTTGAGAGACTGGCTCGTCAGCCGTCAAAGATATTGGGGAGCACCAATCCCGGTTATTCATTGCGAACACTGCGGAGACGTGCTTGTGCCGGAAGAAGACTTGCCGGTCAGACTCCCACACAACGTCAACTTTACTCCGGACGGCGAATCGCCGCTCAAGAAGTGCGACGAGTTTATGCACACGACCTGTCCAAAGTGCGGGCGTCCTGCACTTCGCGATGCGGACACGCTTGACACGTTTGTGTGTTCAAGCTGGTATTTCCTCCGCTATCCTGACGCAAAGAACAGCGAAAAGCCGTTTGACAGCGAGTGGATAAACAAGGTTTTGCCTGTTGACAAATATGTCGGCGGCGCAGAGCACGCGTGCATGCACTTGCTCTATGCTCGTTTCTTCACAAAGGCACTTCGTGATATGGGATATCTCAATTTTGACGAGCCGTTCCTCTCCGTCGTGCATCAAGGCACGATTTTGGGGCCGGATGGCAACAAGATGTCCAAATCCAAGGGCAACGTCGTATCTCCTGACGACAGCATCGCAAAGTTTGGCGCAGATATCTTCCGCGTGTACTTGATGTTTGGCTTCAACTATGTTGAAGGCGGTCCGTGGAACGACAACGGACTTGACTCCGTCGGGCGTTTCTTTGACAGGATTGAGCGTATCGTCAAAAAGTGCTTTGAAATGAACTTTGAAAAAGGCGAACTCGGCAAAGCCGAGAAGGAGCTCAACCGTGTGCGTCACAACACAATCAAGTGCGTGACGACAGACCTTGGAAACTTCTCCTTCAACACCGCAATCGCAAGACTTATGGAATACGTCAATGCAATCTATGCTTATGAAGGCGCAGTGGAAAAGAAAAACATTTTCTACAAGGAGTGCGCAAGAGACCTCGTGCTTCTCATTGCTCCGTTTGCTCCACACTTTGCAGAGGAACTTTGGGAGATGATGGGTGAGAAGTACTCTGTGTTCAATCAACCATATCCTGTCTTTGACGAGAAGGCTATGGTGCTTGACGAAGTTGAACTTGCAGTTCAAATCAACTCAAAGATGCGCGGCAAAGTCGTCGTCCCAACGGGAGCAAGCAAAGACGAGATTGAAAAGGCGGCACTTGAAGCAGTCAGCGCACAACTTGGTGGTGCAACTCCAAAGAAGATTATTGTTGTGCCGAATCGACTTGTAAACATTATTATTTAAAACAGCACAGCTTGGCGAACAACTGTGTCAGGTTTACGTGCTCTTGCACACCGTGTACGCTTTGTACACT
>DBVQ01000009.1:5314-6840 GCA_002308155.1 Christensenella sp. UBA1260 | reverse complement strand
GAAGAAAAACAAGAAAACAAAGAAGACTAATTCGGTTTTTGGCTCTGCCAAAAGAGGATAATATATGGAACAAATGGACAAAACTTACAATCCGTCGTTTGAAAAACGGATTTATGAAAAATGGATGAGAGGCAAGTGCTTTGAAGCGCACGTCAATCCCGAAAAGGAGCCTTTCACNNAATATCACGGGGCAACTTCACATGGGACACGGGCTTGACCTCACCGTGCAGGATATCATCACGCGTTTCAAGCGTATGAGCGGCTATGAAGCATTGTGGCTGCCCGGCACGGACCACGCATCAATTGCAACCGAAGTCAAAATTGTTGACATGTTGAAGGAAGAGGGCATCTCCAAAGAAGATTTGGGCAGAGAAGGCTTTTTGAAGCGCGCTTGGGAGTGGAAATCTCAGTACGGCGGCAGAATCGTCGAGCAAATGAAGGGGCTCGGCATCTCCTGTGACTGGTCAAAAGAAGCGTTCACTATGGACGAAAACCTCTCGGCAGCTGTCAAAGAAGTTTTTGTAAAATATTACAAAAAAGGCTTGATTTATAGAGGCGCAAGGATTATCAACTGGTGCCCTAATTGTCGTACGGCTTTGAGCGACGCCGAAGTTGAATATGAAGAGCAACAATCCAACCTTTGGCATTTGAGATATCCAATCAAGGGCGAAGACGATGTTATCGTCGTTGCGACAACCCGTCCTGAGACAATGCTCGGCGACACGGCAGTTGCTGTAAACCCGAAAGACGAGAAGATGTCCAAATATATCGGCAAGACGCTTGTTTTGCCACTCGTCGGCAGAGAAATCCCGGTTGTCGGCGACGACTATTGCGAGATAGGCTTTGGCACGGGCGCGGTCAAGATTACGCCTGCGCACGACCCGAACGACTTTGAGCTCGGACTCCGCCACAATTTGCCGCTCGTTCAAGTTATCGGCGAAGATGGGCTTATGAACGAAAACGCAGGCAAGTATCAAGGGCTTGACAGACTCACTGCAAGAAAGAGAATTGTTGATGATCTTGAGGCGCTTGGGCTTCTTGAAAAGATTGAGCCGTATGCGCACAACGTCGGCACTTGCTATCGTTGCGGCGAGACGGTTGAAAGCCTTGTGTCAAAACAATGGTTTGTCAAGATGAAACCACTTGCAGAGCCTGCAATCAAAGCGGTCAAAAACAAGAAAACAGAGTTTATTCCAAAGAGGTTTGAAAAAATATACTTCAACTGGATGGAGAACATCAAGGATTGGTGCATATCGCGTCAACTTTGGTGGGGACATCGCATCCCTGCATACTACTGCGACGACTGCGGCGAAATGGTCGTCTCAAAGACAGACGTTTTGACCTGCCCGAAGTGCGGTGGCAAGATGCATCAAGATGAGGACGTCTTGGACACTTGGTTCAGCTCTGCACTTTGGCCGTTCAGCACGCTCGGCTATCCAAAGAAGACAAAGAATCTCAGTTATTTCTATCCGACAAACGTGCTCGTCACAGCCTATGACATCATCTTCTTCTGGGTGGCGCGCATG
>DBVQ01000009.1:0-5275 GCA_002308155.1 Christensenella sp. UBA1260 | reverse complement strand
GCACAGGGCAGAAAGATGTCCAAGTCGCTCGGCAACGGCATTGACCCGCTTGAAATCATTGAGAAATACGGTGCGGATGCTCTTCGTTTCTCGCTTGCAAGTGGCATTGCTCCGGGCAGCGATACAAGATTTTCCGAAGGAAAGATTGAGAGTTGCAGGAACTTTGTCAACAAACTCTGGAACGCATCTCGTTTCGTCATAATGAACATCAAGGAGGATGACGATTTGTCCTTCCCAACGAGATTAAACGGTGCGGACAAGTGGATTTTGACTCGCCTCAACGACGTCATCAAGGAAGTGACGGTAAATCTTAACAAATACGAAATCGGTATGGCAGCGGCTCGTCTTTATGATTTCACATGGAGCGAGTTCTGCGACTGGTATATTGAGATGAGCAAAAACGCGCTCTATTCCGACGACAAGAAGGAACATGGTCACGCGGTCGCAATGCTCGTGTACGTGCTCAGCGAGATTTTGAAACTCTTGCATCCGTTTATTCCGTTCGTGACGGAAGAGATTTATTCAAAATACTCGGGTGGCAGAGTGCTTATGCTTGAAGATTGGCCGGTGTTCAACAAGCATCACGTCTTCCGCAAGGAAGAAGCCAACTTTGAAGGGCTCAAAGAGATTGTCGTGGCGATAAGAAACACGAGAAACGAGATGAATGTTGCGCCGTCCAAGAGGCTTTCAGCCTATGTCATTGCAAAGGACGAGAAGTTCATTGCGTCTGCCGCAGGTTATCTCAACAAACTTGCGGGCATTGGGGAAGTCAAGTTTGTCAAGTCAAAGGAAGAGATTGGCGAGCGCACGACAGCAGTCGTCACGCATGATGCTGAAATCCTCATCCCGCTTGGCGAACTCATTGATGAGAAAAAGGAGATTGAACGCATAAATGCGGAAATAGCGGAGACGGAAGCGATTGTCAAGAAGACACAAGGTCTTCTTGCAAATGCTGCGTTCGTTGCAAAAGCTCCTCAAAAACTCGTGGACAACGAGAGAGAAAAACTTGAAAAGGCACAAGATAAACTTGCAAAGCTCAAAGATAAGCTTGCTATGTTTGCGTGAGGTGATATATGGAGTTTAAACACACAATATCAATTCTGTTTTCAAACATGGGCTATACGCTCAAACTGTTTGTGTGGATTTTAATTTCGCTTGCTTTGACGGTTGCTGTCGGGTGCGCGATTATGATTCCGCTTGGCAAGGTTATCGCCGCAACAACAGAGGCGCCTGTGTATTTTGGCGAAATTGTGGCGCATTTCAACGGTTTTCTTGACGGAGATCTTCCTGTCCGTGGACTCTTGCAACAGGGGACGGATGCGCTTGAAAATATGCTCCTCTCGGTGACGACCAACAAGGGCGCAACTTGTGGCATCGTGTTTGGAGGTCTGTTCATCTATGCGTTTTATTGCTTTGTGTTTGGGCTCAGCTATTTTCCAACCGCGGACATCATCAACAAGCTCATGGGCTCCAACTTGCGCATAGGATTTGCAAACAGCATGGCAATGAACATCAAAAACGCCGCAAAATATTCTATCGCGCGTCTGAGTGTGAGTTTGCCAATTGACATCATATTCTTTGCGATTATGGCACTCGTGATATTTGGGCTCTTCCAAGTGATATACGTCTTTGTTTTGCCAATCGCACTCGCTGTTGCACTTTTGTTCTGCACTTTGCGTGCAATGCTATTTGCCGGATGGTTGCCAAGGATGGTCTATCATCCGGAAGAAAGAGTGTATGTAAACTTCTTGAGAAGTTTAATCTATGTCAAATCCAACTTTGGCGGCTATTTCAAGGCTTATCTTCTTACGTTCTTCTGCGCGTATATCCTTGGCGTCACGTGCTCGCTTCCAACGGGCGGAATTATGACGATTCTCATTCCGGCAATTTATTTCTTCTTGCTTAGAACTGTTGAGCTCGTCGGCTACTACAAGGTCAAGGGCTACAATTTCTATGTGGATGCAAACAATGTCATCAATATGGTTGAATACGGCTATCGTCCGGACAACCAAGAGGAATATGAGAGCGGAGAAGACAAATAATCGAGGTGTTTATGAAGTTTAGGATGAATCTCGGCGTTGTAAAGACAATCATAATCGCGATAGTCCTCGCGGGCGCGCTTGCGCTTGCCGCGCTTGATATAGCCATGCTTGCAGGGGCAAAAGGAGTTGCGACTTCTATGCCCGGTGTGGCAGGTGTTTCGCTTGCGGCGGCTGTTATAATTGCAGTCGCAGCATGCCTCGTGTTGTTCAACAGTGGCTATAGATTCAAAGAGAAAGCGCTCTTTGTCGTGCTCGGCGTGTTTTGGGACAAAATCCCGTATGAAAACATAACAGCAGTCAAAGAGGACAGCCGCACCAAGGATATTTATATCCTTGCCAAGGGCAAACAGGTGCAAGACGGCATCGCATCTTTCAGAATCTCCGTTGCGCAAAAGGATGTTGACAATGTGCTTTCAGCGGTCAGAGAGCACCTTCCCGAAATGATAATTGAAGTCTTTGAGAGTGAGGACAATCGCCCAAAGAAACAATGATTTGACGCCCTGAAAACAGGGCTCATTTCTTTTTGAGCTCACCATGAGAGCGCACTTCACATATTGTGGTGCGGAGGGTGGGAAAATAAAACTCAAAGCATACATAAACCTTGCAAGAATAAGAGATAATCTGGCAAGCATAAAACAAACAATCGGCAAGTCAAAACTTATGCTTATGCTCAAAGCCGATGCCTACGGGCACGGACTTGAAGAGGTGGCAAAGGCAACTTGCGACATAGTGGACGGATTTGGAGTGTTCTCACTTGAAGAGGGGCAAAAAGTCCGTAGCATTGCACCCAATACTCCCGTGCTCTGCAACTGTTTGCAAATAGAAGAGATTGAGACCGCCGTGCAGTGCGGGTTGACGATTGGACTTTCAAACAGATTGCAACTTGACAAGATCAAGCGGATTGCAAAAAGCAACGTCAAAATCCACTTGAAGGTTGACAGCGGTATGCATCGATTCGGCTTTGATGTCAGCGAGTTGCATACGGTGTGTCAAGAGCTGAAAGCTCTTGGAATAGAGATTGAGGGCATATATTCGCACTTCGGCGACCATCCAAAGACGCAGAAGGCAAGGTTTGATGAGGCGTGCGAAATTGTACGCACATACTTCAAAAATGCGGTGCGCCATATTGCGTCCAGTCATACGCTTGCAAGCAAGCAATACGCCTATGACGGCGTGCGAGTGGGCATAAGTGCATACATGGGCGCGATGGCTGTGCAGAGCGAAGTTGTGGCATCAAGGCAAGTTGACGCAGGCGAATACGTGGGCTACGGCAATCACTTGACGACAACTCCTGCAAATATTGCGGTTGTGTTCGGCGGCTATGCGGACGGGATTGACAGAGAGCGTTTTCAATCTGCTTGGTGCAGGGGAAGAGAGTTTAAAGTCATTGGCGTATGTATGGACACGTTCATCATTGACACGCAAGACGAAGTGCTTGGCGTGGGCGAAAAAATCGTTTTGCTGGACGCTGAAAACATCACAAAAACCGCAGAAAAAATGAACACAATCCCCTATACGCTGATGACGGCGTGGCGGGGCAGAATAGAAAAAATATACATTTAGAATACCGAAAAATGAGAGTTGTTGCAGGAAAGTACAGGGGCAAAAATCTCGCCTCACCAAAGAACGATGACGTGCGTCCAACGACCACGCGCATAAAGGAAACAATGTTCAACGTGCTTCAAGGCTACGTCAGTGATAGCGACGTGTTGGACCTCTTTGCAGGGAGCGGCGCGCTTGGTATAGAGGCGATTTCACGCGGAGCAAGACACGTTGATTTTGTGGACAGGTCAAAGGACAGCATTGCACTTGTTCATCAAAACCTCAAGGGCATTGATGGGGACTATACTGTGCAGAACGTGGACTTTATGTCTGCGCTACGTTCCGCATACGTTTCCGGCACGAAATACGACCTCATATTCATTGACCCGCCGTATGCAACCGCGCTCGGTGAGTTGGCACTTCAAACGATATTTGATTACGAACTCTTGAAGGAAGACGGCATAGCCGTCTTTGAGCATGGCTCTGAAAAGAAATACGAGCTTACGGACAATCGCTACAAGATGCGCACGAAGGTCATGGGCACGATAACCGCAGAGTTCGTTTCGCACAAATCCGTGGCGATGATGGCGGGAAGCTATGACCCGTTCACTCGTGGGCATGAAGCAGTGCTTGACGAGGCACTACGCCGTTTTGACGAGGTTGTGGTTGCGTGTCTTGTCAATCCGGACAAGAATTATACTTTCAACGATGTTCAGCGCCTTGCTATCTGCGAGGAAGTTTGCAAGTATAAGAAGGGCGCAAGAGCTCTATATTCCACTCGCGATGCCGTTGACGTGGCAAAAGAGGTCGGGGCAGAGGTGCTCGTGCGCGGAATACGCGGCGACGGAGACAAAGCATACGAGCAGGCTATGGCGGACTACAACCGAGAGCACGGCTTTGACACGCTGTTTATTGAAGTTGACGGCTTCAAGGACGTGAGTTCTACGGTTGTCAGAGAGGAGATTTTGCGCGGAGATTTCAAAAATCTGCCGATATCCGCAATCGCACTTTTGAACTCGTCGGAGTTTAAAAACCTAAAATAATACGATTTTTCAAAATCGTCTTGCCATAATTCAAAAAATAATCTATACTAAATCTATAAACCAATGAGGAGCGTCTTATGGAAACAATTGAGATGTTGATAAACGAAATCGAAAGCGAAATCTTGAAAGCCAAAAAGGCAACTTTTTCAAGTACCGATATTGTTGTAAACCGCAACAATATGTTAGAGCTCGTCTCGCGTTTTAGAAACAACTATCCAGTGGCGCTCAAAGAGGCAAACGAAATCACAAGAAAGCGCGATGAAATCATCGCAAAAGCCGAGGAATATGCCAATCAAGTCATGGACAACGCCGAGGCTCGTGCCAAAGAGCTTGTGAGCGAAACGGAAATCGTCAAGAACGCCGAAGCCCAAGCCGCTCAAATCCAAGCCGAAGCAGAGGAGAACTATCGCAAGATGGACTATGAAGCCCGCTCTCTTGCTTTCAACATCCTTGACGCCTCCGAAAAATCACTTCGCGATGGTCTTGCTGTTATCAATGATAGAAAAAGAAAATTAGTTGAAAATTAATTGGATTTTTTGACAATTTACTGTTGAAAAGTCCTTGACAATGATTATATTTAATCATATAATAAGTAGGCTGTAAGCGGTCATGGCGGAATAGGCAGACGCGTACGTTTGAGGGGCGTAT
>DBVQ01000007.1 GCA_002308155.1 Christensenella sp. UBA1260 | reverse complement strand
GCTGTGATAACAACATCACAAGGCGGGAGCTTTTTTGCGATTTCCTTGCCGCAATGCTCGGTGAGCTCCTGATTGCCATGCAAGTTGAAAAAGCAGATATGTATGCCCGGAAGTGGCAAAATCGGAAGGTCTGTCTTGTAGCCGTTGATATCTACGGTGTAAAATTTGTCCATAATTCCTCCATTATGCAAATCAAGTTTTTGACATCAACATTATATAGCCAAACGGCGATTTTTTCAACTGTAATTTCATTTTATATGAAAAAAATGAAAAACGGAGGAAAATCCTCCGCTTTTTCAAATCAAAACCGCAATTATTTGCAGTTTCTGCAACCCTTCTCTGTCTTGCCGCAAGATTTTGCGTTCTTTGAGCCGTTGGTCTTTGGCTCGACGTTTTCATGTTCGACGTTTGAAGTTTTTCTTTGTTGCTTTTCTGTTGCTTTTGCCATAAATATTCTCCTTTTAGGCGGTTGCCTTGATGTTAGTATTGAACTTGTGCGCGGTTTTTATACCTCGCACGCAAAAATTGTCTATACACTATCTAAATCTTGTGATATAATGCTCGTATGGTAAACATCGGCAACAGTTGGGACAATATCTTAAAAGAGGATTTCGCAAGCGAAAACTACCAGCAGCTCAGAGAGTTTTTGAAGAGCGAATATTCACACCACGTCATATATCCGAATATGTATGACATATTCAGCGCGCTCAAAGTGACGCCTTATGAGAAGGTCAAAGTTGTTATTTTGGGGCAAGACCCATATCACGGCGAGGGGCAAGCGCACGGGATGAGTTTTTCTGTCAAGCCCGGAGTTGAAGCGCCACCTTCACTTGTCAACATCTTCAAGGAGATTGAGAGCGACGTCGGCATCAAAAACACCTCCCCGTATCTCATGCCGTGGGCGGAACAAGGCGTGCTCCTTTTGAACACGGTTTTGACCGTGCGTTCAGGGCTTGCCAACTCGCACAAAGGCAAAGGTTGGGAGCAGCTGACGGACAGCATAATCAGGCATCTAAACGAGCGAAATGAGCCAATCGTCTTTATGCTTTGGGGTGGAAACGCGCGTAGCAAGAAGGCGCTCATCACCAATCCGCAACACTTGGTTCTTGAAAGCGTACACCCTTCTCCGCTCTCTGCATACAACGGATTTTTTGGATGCAAACACTTTTCAAAATGCAACAGATTTTTGGAGAGCCGCGGGCAGACACCGATTGATTGGCGCACCTGAAAAAAAATCGCATTATAAAGCCTTGCAAACAGCACTTTTGGTGCTGTTTTTTGATTTTTGTATATATTTTGCGCAAAACGATTTGCAGGACGACAACTTTGTGATATACTTCTTTTACTTTTGAGGAGCAGCTATGACACTGGACAAGAAGCAAAACATATTTTCCAAGCTCATCGGCGACAAAGCATTCTACAAGATGGTCTTTGCCGTTGCTGTTCCTATACTCATCCAAAACGTCATAACCAACTTCGTCAACCTGCTTGACAACATTATGGTCGGCAAAGTGGGCACGGAGCAGATGTCGGGCGTTTCAATTGCAAACCTGCTCCTGTTTGTGTTCAACCTTGCAATATTCGGTGCAACGTCGGGCGTTGGCATCTTCACTGCCCAATACTACGGCTCAAAAAACGAAACAGGTATGAAGCACTCAATCCGCTTCTCCATGTATTGGGGGCTCGCCATAATGGCGATTGGCATCGTAATATTCGGTGCAGCGGGCAAAGCAATTATAAACCTGTATCTCACAGACAACGGCGCAGAGGGCGATATCGCCGCGACGCTTGGCTATGGCACAACCTATCTCTCTTTGATGGCCATTGGTCTTCCGCCATTTGTCATTTCGCAGGTGTATGCAGGCACGGTGCGCAGCACGCAAAAGACAATGCCACCTATGGTGGCAGGGCTTGTCGCAGTGGCAGTCAACCTCTTCCTCAACTACGTGCTCATCTACGGCAAACTCGGCGCGCCGGCAATGGGCGTCAAGGGCGCGGCAATCGCAACCGTTGTTTCAAGATATATGGAGATGATAATCCTCATTGTCTGGTGCCACGTGGACAAAAAGCGCTTGCCTTATTTCAAGGGCGTATGGCGCTCTCTCGCCGTTCCGCTTGCAGACTGCAAGGCATACATCAAAAGGGGCACGCCCGTCTTTGTCAATGAGGTGCTTTGGTCGCTAGGTGTATCCATCATAGTTCAATGCTATTCGGTGAGAGGTTTGACAACAGTCGCGGCGCTCAACATCCAAAACACGATGAACAACCTGTTTGCGGCGAGCTATATCACAATGGGCGCAGTGACAGGCATAATTGTTGGCAACATCCTCGGCTCGGGCGATATAGAGGGCGCAAAGGACACATCGAGAAAGCTTATGGCTTTCTCAACATTCTTCTGCACTCTGCTTGCGGGGCTGTATATCGGGCTTGCGTTTGTATTTCCAAACATCTACAACACCACGGACGACGTCAAGCATCTTGCCGCTTTGGTCATGATCGTTGCGGCGTGCTTCGTACCTGTTGAGGCAATCGTCAATGCGGCGTACTTTACAATCCGCGCAGGCGGAAGAACGTTTGTCACCTTCCTGTTTGACAGCTTCTTCACGTGGGTTATCCCTGTGCCTGTTGCGTTTATGCTCTCGCGCCTCACAGACCTTGACACAGTTTGGATGTATCTGGTGATAATGTCGCTTGAAATCATAAAACTCGTCGTGGGCTTCATCATTTTGAGATCGGGAATCTGGTGCAAAAAGTTTGTCGCCGACGGGGCAGTTCCTGCCTTTGATTCTGCTGACAACCACGAAAACAGTGGTGAGGCGGGCGTACAAAACGAAACGCCTCTTGATGTTCCGCAGTCGCCAGAGGCGTGGCTTGTGGAAAACTTGGAAGGCGAGCCGACGACAGTCGTGGAGCCGGAAAGCGATTTTTTGGATGACCCTAAATCGCTGATATAAAAATCTTGCAAAAACAAGATTTTCTGCTACACTAAATATAGAACTAAGTTTGGGGGAAAACCCATGAAGATAATTGAAAACAAAAACTTTCCTGAAGAGCGTGCGCTGTACGGAGTGAACGAAGTTGAACTCAGAAACTGCACATTTCAAGGCAAAGAGGACGGTGAGTCTGCACTCAAAGAGGCGAGAGACATCTCGCTCAAA
This sequence comes from Christensenella sp. UBA1260, assembly GCA_002308155.1. Classification (GTDB taxonomy): domain Bacteria; phylum Bacillota; class Clostridia; order Christensenellales; family CAG-917; genus CAG-475. The sequence goes on along the minus strand of DBVQ01000007.1, from coordinate 4,015 downwards.
GACTGCTTTTTTGATTTGCGCTATCCGCTTTGGCACGACGAAAACGTCGCACTTGAACGCGTTGAAATGACGGCAAATTGCAGAGCGGCACTTTGGTATTCTCAAAGAATTGCTGTCAGAGACAGCAAATTGCACGGCATCAAGGCGATACGCGAGTGCGCGGACATAGAGCTTTTAAACACGTCCGTCATCTCCCCTGAGTTTGGCTGGCGCAACCATAGGATTGTGGGCAAGGATGTGTCGGTTGAGAGCGAATATGCGTTTTTTGAGTCCTCGCACATAGCCTTCACTCGCCTGCGTCTCAAAGGGAAATACTCTTTCCAATACGTCCATGACCTCGTGATTGAAGACAGCGTGCTTGACACAAAGGACGCATTTTGGCATACGAAGAACGTGCTCGTGAAAAACAGCGTGATAAAGGGCGAATATCTTGCGTGGTATGCGGAGAACATCACGTTTGAAAACTGCACGATTGAAGGCACTCAACCGCTCTGCTACTGCAATGGCTTGACGCTCAAAAACTGCAAGATGGTAAACTGCGATTTGTCCTTTGAATATTCTGACGTCAACGCGGACATCGTGGGCGAGATAACATCGGTCAAAAACCCGAAATCCGGCAACATAGTTGCCGACAGCTACGGCGAAATCATACTGACAAACGACAGCAAAGTGCGCTGTGAGGCGCAAATACAAACGAGAGGAAACTGATATGAAACATGTTTCTGTGAAAATCAAAAAATTGAGCCCCGACGCAATCCTTCCAAAATACGGCACTCCGTACGCGGCGGGCGCAGACCTTTATGCCTGCATGGACGAGGACGTCCTCGTGATTGAGAGCGGCGAAACCAAGTTTGTGCACACAGGCTTGTCAATTGAGCTCCCTGAGGGCACGGTTGGGCTTGTGTATGCAAGAAGCGGGCTCGCATCCAAGCGCGGCATAGCCCCTGCCAACAAGGTCGGCGTTGTGGACAGCGACTATCGTGGCGAGATTATGGTGGCGATGCACAATCACTCCCTCTTGCCGCAATCCATTGAAAAAGGAGAGCGTGTCGCACAGCTCGTTGTTGCGCCGTATTTCACAGCCGACTTCGAAGAAGTCGATGAGCTTGCCGAGTCCGAACGCGGAATAAGCGGATTTGGCTCAACTGGAAACAAGTGAGACTTGTTTGAGGTGAACTATGAAAGAAAGAATTGCAAAACTTCAACAACTTATGAAGGAACGCGGCTATGACGCATACATCGTGTTCACAAGCGACGATCATGGCAGCGAATACATTGAGGATCATTTCAAGGCACGCGAGTTCTTCTCGGGATTTACGGGAAGCGCGGGCACGCTTGTCGTGACCGAAAAAGAGAGCGCGCTCTGGACAGACGGCAGATACTTCTTGCAAGCGGCAAAAGAACTCAAAGCCTCGGGCACAAAGCTCATGAAGGCGGGCGAAAAGGACGTGCCGAGAATCAACGAATATTTGAGAGCCCTGAAGGACTCCCCAAAGGTGGCTTTTGACTTCTCTATCGCGGACGTATATTTTGTGAACGAACTCAAAGCAAAAGTCCCGAACGTCCAGCTCATTGACGACGGCAAAATCATTGACGAGATTTGGAAGGACCGTCCGGCACTCCCTGCAACCGCGGCATACATCATCCCGTTTGAAGAGGCGGGCGAAAGCGTCAAAAACAAACTTGAAAACCTTGTCAAGGACGTCAAAGAAGCAGGCTGCGACTTTGCGCTCGTCAGCTCGCTTGACAACGTGGCATGGCTGTTCAACTTGCGCGGAAGCGACATCCGCTACAATCCGGTCAATTATGCATACGCGCTCGTGGGCGAAGGGCATTTCATCCTCTATATTGACAAGGCAAAACTCTCTGAGGACATACAAACAAAGTTCGCGCTTGACGGCATCGTGATAAGACCGTATCTTGCAATCTATGACGACTTGAAAGCGATAAAGGGCAAGGTGCTCTTTGACGAGTTTGCAACCAACTATGCATTGAGCCTTGTCATGAATGACAAGAAAGCGGCGAAGATCTTCCCTGTTGAACTCAAAAAGGCAATCAAAAACGAGGTTGAAATTGCAAACAGCAAGAAGGCTCAACTTGAGGACGCGGTGGCAATGGTCAAGTTCCAAAAGTGGCTCAAAGAAAGCGTCGGCAAAATCAAGATGGACGAAATCTCCATTGCGGACAAACTTGAAGCGTTCAGACGCGAGAGCGACAAACTTGTTGACCTCTCCTTTGACACAATCTGCGGGTATCTTTCAAACGGCGCAATCATACACTACTCTGCAACGCCGGAAACAAACATAGAGGTGTTTGCAAAAGGGCTTCTGCTTGTGGACAGCGGCGGACAATACCTGTATGGCACAACGGACATCACAAGAACATACGCGCTTGGCGAGCTGACTGCGGATATGCGCCACGACTTTACGCTTGTTCTTAGAGCGCACATCGCACTTGCACGCGCGGTCTTCCCGGAGAGAACATACGGCAACGCCCTTGACCTCATCACACGCGAGCCTATGCTCAGAGAGGGCAAGAGCTTCCGCCACGGCACAGGGCACGGCGTTGGATATCTTTTGAACGTCCACGAAGGCCCGCAAAGCGTCAGCAACTGGGTGAGCGAATATACAGCACCGTTCCAAGCAGGGATGTTTGTCACAGACGAGCCGGGCATCTATATTGAAAACGCCTACGGCATTCGCCACGAAAATATGCTCCTCTGCGTCAAAAACGAAGATACCGAATACGGCACGACCTTCAAGTTTGAGCCGATTACTCTCGTCCCGTTTGACCTTGATGCAATCAATGTGGATGAACTGAGCGCAGACGAAAAAGCATGGCTCAACGCCTATCACAAAGAAGTGTACGACAAGGTGTCCCCGCTTCTTGATGACGAGCACAAAGCCTATTTGAAAAAAGCCACACGCGCAATCTAAAAAACAGCCAAAAGAGGCGTCCGCAAGTCGGGCGTCTTTTTTTGTATAAAAACTTCTTGAAGACACAAACTAACAAAAACAAAAGGAGGTTTTTATGCAAAACGAAACTCTTGGCAAAAAAATGGCTGAACTTTCAAACACAAACGTTATGATCATATTCTTGCTTGTGGCTTTCCTTGCTTTCTCAATCGGCTTGGCATTTTATTTCCTTGTCCCGGGCAGCGTAGGCATGGGCATCGGCATCACAATGTTTGTCGTGGCAGGCTTGCTGTTTATCATCGGCGAAGTCCGCTACTTTGCAGCAAAAAAGAAGATAGACCAGCTTGCTTGATTGAAGCAAACTAAAACAAAAACGAGCGTTTAACGCTCGTTTTTTATTGTTTAAAGTTAGTTTTTTGTTTTAGCCCGGCATTTCACCTTGGCCGCCACCTCCTTGACCGCCTTCACCTCCGGCGCCTTGATTGCCTGAAGATGCAGGGGCTTTCTCAATGTTTCCATCCGTGCAGTAGACTGTGTAATTGCCAGTGCCATAGTCCCATCCATTTGATTTTGAAATCGCATTCCATTGCGATATTGTTCCTTCATAAATTATGGACGTCAAACTGCAATCCTCAAACACCCAACTTTCTATATATGTCACGCTGACTGGAATCGTAATAGTCGTCAATCCTGTACACCCGTTGAACCACCATCCTATAGAGGTAAGATTGTTTGGGAGTACAATAGATGTAATACCTGCACGGCTATTGAATGCATCAGAGGACATGACTGTTACACTGTCCGGGATCACAACCTCACCTTGAATCGCAACCGGAACAAATATTAGACTTGTCTTGTCTTTATTGTACAAGATTCCGCCTTGACTACTATAATTTGGGTTGTCCTCTGCAACTGTGATTGATGTCAAGCCCGTGCAACCTGAGAACACAGAATTGCTCATGGATGTAACGCTGGCAGGAATTGTGACAGAGGTCACGCCAGTACATCTATTGAATGCATTATAGGACACGGCTGTCACACTGTCCGGGATCACAACCTCACCTTGAATCGCAGCCGGAACAAATATTAGACTTGTCTTG
>DBVQ01000040.1:457-14468 GCA_002308155.1 Christensenella sp. UBA1260 | reverse complement strand
TTCTTGTGAAGGATGGCAATATAGAGTCTATATTTACAAATGAAACTCTTGAAATATTAAAACAAATTGGAGCGTATTGTATCCCTGCACGCTTTTTTGTGCCAGCTTTAGAGGGTAAAGCTTTATGGATACTTGTTATGTTGGCTATATCCATAGTGGTTTTTATACTTGGAGTTGTGCTTGGTTCTATATTCTATCTTAAGTTTATCAAAGATGAAAAAGAGAGCAAGGGTGGTCAAAAGAAAAAGTTTAAGCCAGCCATGAGTGAAACAGGAGCACTTTTTATTAAAGAGATTAAATTGATTTTCTCATCTAACTCTGTTTTCTCATTTGCTGGACTTTTGTTTATGCAACCTATATTAACTTTTGCAATTGTAAAGGCAATAAACGTGATATTTAAATCAGGTGTATTTTCATTCTTATCATCAATGTTCACGTTCCTTATTCCAATTGTAGGAGTATTGTTCGTTACTTTATTCTCAGTTATCATCAATACCTCATCAAGCTTTATATTGCAAAAAGAAGGTTATAGCGGAATTAAGATATGCAAGCTTATTCCTATATCTTATAAAAAACAAGTTTTTATAAAAATGATTGTACCATTTGTCTCATCAGTGCTTTCGCTTTTGGTGAGCGTAATTGTGTTGATCTCATTTAAAGAGCTTAGCGTTGTTAATGGGGTACTTGCATTTTTCTTAGCGCTTGTTCTTGAAATTATTATGGAAATGATTTGTGTGTCCGCAGAATTGCGTAACAAATCAAAAGAGGAAGGTTCCAGCCTTTCAGCTGTTATAGAAATAGTATCAATAGTTGTCCCATTATTGCTGGTTGCACTTATTGGCGTGCTGGCATACTTGGGTCTTAACTTTTATATTGCATTTATAATACCATTTGCTGTAGCACTTGTATTTATGATTGTTTATGGCATTTTGTTTGTAAAGAGCATTAATAAGAAGTTTGTTTTGTTGGAGACGAGGAATTAGTTATGTCAAAGAAAACGTTGTTTATTCTATTATTCTTGCCGTTTGTATTGGCTATCTCGTTCTTTGCTGTCTCCAGCTTTTTGGTAACAAGAGTAAAGGGCGATATTTCCAATATTGAATGGGAATATAAAAACAATGAAGTCTATTCTCTTGAAGAAGGAGAAGTAGAGCTCACAGCAAAACCTATTCTTGCTGATAAACAGCAAGATGTTGATGCCACGCTCACTTGGGATGTTAAAAACGTTAACGAAGAAGAACCACCTCATGCGCGCATTGAAGTTAGAGATGGGAAACCTTATCTTGTGTTTGATAGTATAGGAAGTGTTGTTGTTACATGTACAAACTCAAGCGGGAACATTTCTAAGTCATTTAATGTTAAAATTTATGATGGCGGTGTGGTATCTATTAATACTCGAAGACTTAGAAGCCAAGTTGCAATTGAGAAGAATAATTATTATGGCGAATACGACTTAAATGGCAGTGATTTAGTCGCGGCAAGTTTTTATATTGATGTTATAGCAAGACCGGCCGATGTTATGGAATATATAACGATTGAGACCTCGCCAAACATCGAATATAACGAGATGACAGGCAAAGTTACACTAACAGGCGCTGGCCAAGGTTATGTGCGTTATAAGTCCACAGAGGAGAGCTATGTTGAGACGGAAGAATATTCGTTTAAAATAGTTGATGATGGTGTAAACGTTTATAACTATTCTGATCTTTTAGAATGTACTAATAGAAGCGCAACTGGTAGAATTGTCTGCTTGCAGACAAACTTGGAATCATTTGCAAACACTTATAATAGTGATGGCACAAAGAAAGATGCTATAACAGAATTGTTTGGTACTTATAACCCTAGAACTAAAAAATATAATTTTGCCAATGAAGTCTATCGTTTTACATCCACATATAATACAGAGTATATTGATCAATACAACGCCAAGAATTCAGACAAGATTTCAAAAGATATTCTTGCTGGTATTCGTGTGCAAAAAGATTTCTATGGTAATGGATATAAGATGAACTTACATAATTTGACATATCCAACAGGGACACTTGCAACAGATGAATATTTAGTTGCACTTAGTGCCAGTGATTTGTTTAGAGGACCATTGCCATATATTTTAATAGGCACAAATGGAATCCCAATAGTTAAGTCTTATGGACAAGATAATGTTGGATTCTATGTGGATGGCAATAATATTACTGTTCGCGATGCATATATAACCAATTGTGATTATTCAAATATTCTAGAAAACAACGATTATACTGGCACAGTTATGGAAATTAATGGCGACAATGTTCACGTTGTTAATTCACATTTGTCTAGCGGTAAGACTGTTCTTAGAAGTTTTTCAAACAATAATACAATTATTGAAAACTGCTTGTTAGAAAAAGGTAGAGAGTTTATAGTTAAAGTTGGTTCTAATGAATATGAGAAAATAGATCAAACTAAAAACATAGAGTTTGAGTTTAAAGGGCATAATGAGTTCACATATGATGAGTTCTTCTTTGGAGAAGAAACAGATAAGTGGAATTTAAATCGTATAGCTGGTTGTCTTATCAAATCATCATATGTTACAAAGAATGAGGCTGATCTAAATATGCCTGATGCAGACAGACTTGTATTGGCAAGAATCCTAAATTCAATTTTAAGTGATATATCACTTGTTAAATCAAATGACGAGCCGATTTATAAGAATGAGATAACATTTAAGGATTGTATGTTCTATCAATCTGGATTATTCAGCCTTGGCATAGACACCATTTTCAATGGGCCATATATGTTTGATGGATCGCCAGTTAATAGTATTCTTTCAATGCTTGAAGATCAAGGTATAGTTATTCCATCTAATGTAGCTGGTATAAATTATCCTTCACTTGTTCATATTACGGGCAAGACAGAGTTTTATGATTATAAGACAATAGATCAAGTCAATTTAAGCTGCCTAATAGATACTACGTATCTAAATGAAACAATAAATACTCTTCTTAACGAAATGGCAGGCGAAGATGCACAACCGATGTCAATAGATGACTTCTTCCCAGTTAAGGCGATTATAGCGCGTAGAGCGGAAGCCGAAGGGTATTATTATGAGTCAGATGGCCAAAAGTACATTAATACACCTTATGTTTTGTATGGTGGCGGTATTAACCTTTCACAATTAGATTTAACTGGCCTTGAAAATTCAGATAAATTAAAAACAGGAATTAAATTAGATATCTATGAGGAAGTATTAACAAAATCATCAATAGATAGTGGTGCATCAATTTATAAAAAAGGTGCTAACATTCTTAAAAAGTGTGTTTCAATGGCTGTTGGATTTGAGCCTTTCGATCTTGCAACATATAAAGATGGCTATTTGTTTGGGGAGAGTGTAAGTCTTTCGGTTTTGCGCGCTCGCGCAAATGTATAACATTATAGAATTGTTCTCGTAGCGTAATAGGATAACGCAATCGCCTCCTAAGCGATAGACTCCCAGTTCGATTCTGGGCGGGAACGCCAAATAATAAGCGAGAATATTTTTATTCTCGCTTTTATAATACATTTTGCTTTTTGAGGGATAAGAGCATTTTTTTGTCGTCTTTGGAAACTCTATAGCTATCGCGACATTTAGAGATTGCTTTGTTTCGTACCCAATTCGAAAGAGAATTGCTATTTAAAAAGTTGATAGTTTCATTTCTTCGTTTTATAAATGCATCACATACAAGCCAAGCAATGGCCATATTAACATAATATTCGCTCTCATTTTTTAAAGACTTCAAGGTGTCAAATATAATATTTAATTTATCGCTTGTTAAAAACTTAAAGAAGATGAGAATTCCACAACGTCTTTCAAACACATAACTGGACTTGGTTAAAGATATTGCATAATTAAACCAATCGTCCTCGTTCTTTTTAGTTATATAGAATTTAAGAGAGTCTGTTTGTGCCCATGAGTCACAGATGCGCAAGTATTTTGATAATGACTTCATTTGTGCTCCCGAATCCTTTATAAGGCTAATTACAAAACAATCGAGTAGTAATTCTTCATGATAGCGATGTGGATTATTTGCAATAAAATCTAGATAATTGCCACTAAAAATACTCTTCGCAATAGCGCGCAAGTCTTTTGTGTATGCAGAGAGCAAAGGGTAGGATGTCTTAACGATTTTGTTCTCCCATTCAGCATTTTCTGGATAACTAATATCAAAGAGATGTCGCTCCAGTTGGTCGTATTCAAATTTTCCCCATTTTGCAAAAATAAAATCCATTTTATAGCCTCAATTTGATTATATAATAAAAAAACAAGATATACAACAATTAGTTATTTCTTTAATCTTATGCGAATGTCTTGTGTAATACAATAGATTAGAATGCTTAAAACAGCGTATTTTTGTAAAGAAAATGTGGTTAGATTGCCGAAATCTATTGTAAGACCAAAAATATAACAAAAAAAAGAGTGCGTTTGATGCTAAAAAAATTTAAAAAGTGCCTATAAATATTAGACAAAAACAAAAATAAATCGTATAATAACAATCGTTAACAGATTTTAAATTTTTTGGAGACAAATGATGGACAAATTAGCTTTGCAGGTCAGACTTGACCAACAAAAATGGATTGACAGCGTGAACAATCATCGCGATATGTGCGGAGCATACGACTATTGTGCTTTCTGCGACAAGGCCCTTGACCTTCCTTGCGCAACCGCATACGAGAAGATGAACGCACCAAAGAAGCAACCAAAGAGATTCGTCGAAGAACAAGAAGACGTCCTCTCTCTCGACAGCTCCCTCGGCAAGAGATTCAACTATGACAAGGTTATGGCAAAGAAGGCAGCAAGAAAGAGCCTTACGTTTGCAGAGAAATATGCACTTTCCAACGACATCATCAAGGAAAGATATGCAATCTTGAAGGACGCCCTCACAACAACACCAAAGGGCACTCCAAAGATCAAGAGCCGTATTTCAAAGCAATGCGATACATACCGTCGTGATGGCGACATCGTTGCAAAAGTGACGATCATCGGCACATCACTCCGCGTCAACCTCCCACTTGATCCTTATGCAGCAGAGTTCTGCGATGGCAAGACTCCACACGTTGCAACAGGACACAAGAAAGTTTATGAGGAAGTTCCGTTCCAATTCAAGGTCAATTCAAAGCTTGCTTTGAAGAGAGCACTTGCGCTTATTGAACTTGTCAAATAAAAAGACCGCACGAGTGAGCGACCTGCATTGTCAGGTCGCTTTTTTTGTCGGTTGCGTACGCTCTAGTACGCGCGCTCCCAAAAAAGGCGCCCTTTCGCCCGACTTCGGTGTTGCCGAAGGCATCCACCTTGTTCGCTTTGGCTACCAACAATTCACAGGATTGTTGGCTTGACGCGTCGCGCATCTCATCTCACTCGAGCGGTTTTTAGGTTAAAACAGCATGGTGAAAAGAATACAAAAAAAAGACACTCGTGTGAGTGCCTTTTTTGTTGCTAAAATTTTGCATCATGCAGCTTTTGCTGTATCCGCGCCGATGCGTTCTTGCGCTTGTGTCGGAGATGTATCATCCATTGAAAACCTAAGTTCGCCGGCACTATCCACGGTTAAAACAATATTTCCGTTGAGGTCTGTACGATAAATGGTTGTCGCATATTTCAGCACGCTGTTTATTGCGGTTTGAGTTGGATGGTCATATTTATTGCCGGTACCGCAACAGAATACTACGTATTCACAAGTGACTGCATCAACGAAAACAGGAAGAGAAGATGTGTCGCTTCCATGGTGGGCCGCTTTTAGAACATCGCAATCGATATGTCCTATTCTTGCGGCAATATCAGGCTCGTTGTTTTTGTTGCTGTCGCCGGTCAAGACAATGCGCTTGTTGTTGTATGTAAGGATCCCGACCGGAGAAACCGCATTAAGTTTATAAGCGTCTTCGCCAAGCGACGTGCTTGCCCATTTTGCCGCTGTCATACAATAGAAAACAAGACTGTATGTGTTGGCGTCATCTTTTATAATGTTAGAATTGGTGTGTTCATCAGCATCAACGTTGAGATGAATTGTGCAGTTTGGTTCGCTTAAAGCGCGCCAGAAAAACTCCGCGTATACGATGGTGTCAACCGTATCGGGATCTGTGAACATTGACGTGTCCAATTGATCTATCTGGTTCTGCAACTCCGCTTTTCTTGCAGAACTTTTGCCGGGTGCGGCTTTAATGTTTGGCATATATATATTTGACACTTCAAACTTGTCAAGTACTTCATCCATATAGCCAACGTGATCTTTATCGCTGTGTGTCAGCATCAAATAATCAAGTTTTCCGTCGGGTATTCTCGATTGTAAATTGGCGAGCACCGAATCCGGCATATTTGGTTTATCTTCGTTTCCGCAGTCGATGAGCATATCTTTGCCGTCTGGGAATTGGATGTAGATGCAGTCGCCTTGTCCAACGTCAATAAAGTGGACTTTGAGCTCGCCTTCGCCAAGCACAAGGTTGGAATTGCCACCTTGATTTGTATTGTTGTTTGCGCCGTTATTGGTGGATGATTGGCGAGAAATGATGTTTTCAACAGCATCATGCACAGCCGGCACTTTGAGATAGAGCACAACTGCAACGACAACAACAACAATCACAAGCGCAACCAGAGCAATGACTATGCCGGGGTTCTTTTTTGCGGCTTTTTTGACTTGGCGTTTGGCTTGATTTTTGGCTTTTGTTTGAGCTTTCTTTTTTGGATCTGCTGCCATAAAGCGACCTCAAGATTTATATTTTGTGAACAAACTCACGGTTTGCGAAGTTTATCGTCCATGCCTTTGATGAGAAAACATTTGCCGACAAGGCAGGACACGGGGACTTGCCCATACGCACGGCAATCGCTGGAGTGGTTGCGGTTGTCGCCCATGCAAAACATATTGCCGTCCTCAATCACGACGTCAAGTCCGTCATAGTTGTTGTTCATTGCCCCGTTGATATACGGCTCGTCAAGGAGTTCGCCGTTGATATACACCTTGCCGTCAACAATCTGCAAGTGGTCTCCGCCTACGGCGATTACGCGCTTGACAAGCGCTTTGTCGCTGCCGTTCCAGCCAGGAATAAACACGACAATGTCGCCGCGTTTGACTTTGGCGAGTCGGTTGAGATAGAGCGTTTCGCCATTTGTGGCATCGGCATCGTTCTCCGCGCCCGCTCCGCCGTCTAAAGTTGGATACATGGATATACCGTCAACGGTGTAGGTGGCAATGACGTATGTTTTTATAATCAGCGCAAGCGCAACGGCAATTATTGCGACGACGAGCACGCAAATCACGGCAGTGATTATCTGCCGTTTGCGTGAACTTTGAGGCTCAAGCCCCTGTTCGTCCAAACTGTCGTTCAATTCTTGAAGTTCTTCTGCCATACGCTAAGTATATGTCGTGTCTTTTGCAAAAATATTTTGAAAATCAAAAATCACACCCAAAGGAAGTTGTTGAAGACAACTCCGTTTGCGTCTTTTATATACAGACACTTTGTGTCTGAAAACTTGCCGAGGGTCTTGCCTTCGTCGCTCTTGAAGTCTGAACTTTCAAGAAGAATCTTTTGCCAAAACTCGCCGCCTTTCAAATGTGCGGTGGCAATATATCTTTTGAAGCCCGGGTAGGTCGTCATGACGACGTCAAGGTCGCGCTCCGTTGGTGAATATGCGTCAAAGTGCAATGCGGTTGTGCGGGAGAGTGCTTCAATCTCGTGTGCGCTGCGATAGAGCGCAATGTCACCCTCGTTTGTTGTTATGCCTTTTATTTCAAACGGCCCTTCTTGTTGATGAAGGATGCTTGAGTCAATCACGATGCTTCTTGTCTTTGGCATAAAGTTGCCAAGTCCCATGCTTCCGTCGTATATGATGCGTGAGGAATAGACGTCGGCAGGGTTGTCGTCCGGCTTGACGTCAAGCGTCTCAGGCACAGTGCCTATGACAGGAGTTGAGACGATATTGCCATCGCCAAACTCAAAAGTCGCATAGGCAACGATAAGTTCTTTATCGTTGATGACAGGGATGTGCGCCGAATATTCGTGAGTGCCGACCTTTTGCAGGTCTGCAATTTGTTTCCAATATCTGTTGTACGGGTGCGGCTCACCATAGCAGACGAAGAGGCTGCGCTTTGAAACCGCCTTTACCGAGTTGATTTTGACATAGAGCTCGCCATCGCTTGCCTCAAAGGCTATCGTTGGAATGATAGACTCTTTGCCGCTGAGCGCGAAGTTGGCTCTCAACCAGCCGAGCATAGCCCCAAGTTCTTTTGTGCTGATTTGGTCGTCGCTGTTTGAGATAATCAGTTGTTTTGAATGCGATTTGACGCCGCTTATCACGTCGCCGACGCGGTCAATATCGTTTGATGTGGATTCCGCAAGGGCAATAAACAGTGTTGGGCAGGTGACAAAACGTGAATACGTTTCCGCACCGACGCCCGTGGAGAACGCACGCTCCTCATCGTCTTCAGGGATGTTTGTTGAAGTGAAGCGCGGTTTTCCGCTCGCCCACAAATAGCCTCCGCCGTTGATTGCAACGAGTGCGCGTACTCGTGGGTCTGTGCCCGCAACTTGCCATGCGACTTGCGCGCCTGAGCTCACGCCCAAAATGCCAATATGCTCTGTGTCAACAAGTTTGTGCTCAACAAGCAGCGTTATTGCGCGGCGAGTAATTGCCGACCAAATATACCACGGCGTGTGGCGAGCATCGCTCTCAATGCTGAGCAAATGCTTTTCAGCTTCAGGGAAGCTGGCGTATGCGTATTCTTGCGGGAAAGTTGTGTGAAGATTGTCATCAGGGAAGGCTCCTGCATAGTCAAGCACGCAGGCAACATAGCCCTCTTTGACGATTTGACGGACGAACTCTTTGTAATTTATCTGCGCAAGAGGTGGCAAAATGAGTATCGCGGCGCGGTCATCCGCCCAGCGTTTGTCATAATAGACCTCAATATAGGCGCGGAGTTTGCCGCTCGCCGTTGTCTTTGCCGTGAAAAATTGTTTTGCGCAAACAAAGTTTTCGTCAGTCTCACTTGAGATTATTGACGATTCCAAAGGGTCTTGTGTTGGGTTGAATCCTTCCCACACTTCGGTGGGAGTCATAAACTTGAGTTCCATATTTAGTATTATAGCGCAAAAAAATCATGATGTAAAGACATAAAACAACTGTTTGACTAAAAGACGTGCGCGGGGGCATACACGCTCCGCATGCAAGCGATGTATCACACGCAAAAATGCTCGCATTTTTGATGCCTGAACGCGCATAGGCTTCGTTCATGAGTTTTATAGTTTCATCGTCTGGGAGTGCAAAGTCCATATCAACCTTCATAGCAGTATATTCGCAAGGATTTGAAGGCGTGCAACAGGCTCAAGCGGATTCGCTGACAGTGATTTTTACTGTAGGGACAAAAGTCAGCGTGTCAAGGCAGTTTTCTTCAAGTGTCCTGCCCACGCTCCTATACGCCTTGTCCTGCAAGCCAAGAAAATCAATCCCCACTTGTTTTGAGGTTTCAAAGAGAGACAGTAGCCGAGCTTCAAGTTCTTTTTCAAGCGCCTTTGCAAAGGACATGACAATTTCGTCCGCGCCCGTCAGCACTCTATCGGTGTTTACAAATTGCACGTCCAAAAGGTCAACGTTTATATTGATTTTGGCATAAACCGTCCTGCCTTTCGCGTTCAAAGAGACGTTTTCACTGAGCACCTTAAACTCCATGCTCTCACCTGATTGCGATGTGTAGTTGAGTGTGCCCGTGGCGTCTGAGCTCAGATATATGGAGAGGATTTCGCTTCGCTTTTCGTCAATGATATAAGTCTTGTCTTTGTCCACAACGAGCGCTCTATTTAAAATCAACTCAAAATTGTCTTTGATTTCGCCGTCGCTGTTTTGAGGTTGGACTTCAAGTTCTTTGACTTCAACATAGGGCAATGCGTTTGCATGACTGCGAGACATTGAACATGCAAGAAAGTCCTTGACGGTTGTTCTTATCATGCCGTCGTCGCCCTCTTGACTGGACAAAGTGTTTTGCAAAAACAGTGCGGATGATACTGTTGTGCCAATCCTTTTTGCAAGCAAATCTTTTGGCGGAATTGCGCTTGCAACAATGACGGATTGCTCGGGCAAAGAGTACATTCCCGTGAGCGGATAAAAGAGTTGCAAGTGGTCAAGTGCAAGTGCACTATTTGACAAAAACAGCACATTACAATGCGCAAGTGATATGTTTAACCCTATTTTTCGTGAAATACCGTCCAATGCTTCGGCAACCGTCTTGCCTGTTGACGAGTATACATTGTAGGTGGTTTGAGCATCTCCCGTGCCATAGGTTGAGGCGACGATTGCGGACTGAGTTGTCACTTCAAACACCTGTTCTTCTTCAAGATAATCAATGCCTGCGCCAAGCACAATTTGCGTCTTTGTGAGAGACGGGCTCTTGACGGTTCTGCCGTATATGACAAGCACAACTGCGATAAGCAGAATGGCAAGCCATTTTGAATAGGCGAGGTTTTTTGAGATGTGCAGTTTCTTTGTTGTCATAGATTTATACGCTTGTTTGTGAAGATTGTTCTTGCTTGAAGCCGTCAAGTATGCCGAGCTTGTCGCTGTCTTTGATTTGTGGTTTTTGTTTGTCAACTGTGTATTCGTCGTCAAGCAGTTTTGAAACGTGTTGAAGTTTTGCCGTTTGCAGACAGTAGGCAAAAGCGGCAAGGATTGGAAGTAGGATTGCAAGTAAAAACATGACGTAGCCGAAATCGCCTATAGAAAAATCCGTGACAGTTTGCGCGGATGGTATGAGCAACACGGCAAGCAGTATTGCAAGCGGATATCCGATTTTTATTGGCGCAGCCGTTTTGAAAGTGCGCTTGCACGCGGAGAGTGCTCCAAAATAGGCGAAGGCGAGCGAGATTATTGACGCGATGAGGACGGAGAGCAGATTTGTCCACTCCGTGCGCCCGATATCTTTGGAGAGCTGGTTGAAGCCCGCAATGCGGATGAGCAAATCAGTGACCGTTTTTAGTGCGTCGCCGTATATTGCCACGCCGAGTAGCAATACGAGGTTGACAAAGAGCCAAGTGCCCGTGAGCCCAATCGTGATATAGGGCAACTTTTTGTTTTTTATGCGAACGAAGAGGAAGGGCAGTGTGTCGCCAAGCCACACGCCGTAGCGCGGAAACAGCTTTGCAAGTTCGGTCGGCTCTTTTGAAAAGACGGGCAAGACCCGCGCGAAATCCATTTTCGTCTGCAAAAACACGAGATTGGCGGCAATCATAAGGAATATGACTGGGAACATTATTTCCGCCGTGCGCGAGAGCGAACTTATGCCCTTTGCGCCGAGATATACGACGGGGAGCAGGAACAATAGATATATCAAAGAGGGTTCAAGCCCTTGAAACAGCTCGTGCGTTAAGTAGGACGAGGCGTACGAAAACAAGAATATGCCTTTGAGCGTCAAAAAGCACATGACCCCAAGAGATATGAGCCTATATGCCACATTGTTTGTCGCCGTCAGGAGCGCATCGCCGTTTCTCAGTACAAACAAAAACACGAGGACGGAGATAAAAACGTCTATGAGCGAATAACACAAGAACGCCCAAAATGCGGACGAGCCAAGATCCTCGCTCAAAATCCCCGGGGTGGCGGACAGTTTGAACGCGATGCCCGTCAAAAACACAAGCGTCGCCACTTGACTGTTATATATTGTGTCGCCCGTCAGGGTTTTGTATATGCCGTGTCGTTTTGTTGTGTTCATTTTTGCCTCGTTTGGTTGTCCGTTGCGATTGAATATGGGCGTTTTTGCATATCTATAGTCGGGACTTTCAAAAATCCGTCTTTAAGGTCGGGGTTGACGCGGGGTGCGTATGGCGCAAGATAGGGCGTGCCGTAGTTGTCGAGCCCTGCAAGATACGAAACAAGCATAATGAAGAGTATCGCAATCCCCACAAACCCGAGCACTGTGCTGACAAGCAGAAACAGCAGTCGGAGAATGGACATCACGCCCACTTGGTCGGGCACGCAGAATATGCCGATTGCGGACAGCGCGATAACAAGCACGGCGGGAGATGAGATGAGCCCTGATTTTACCGCCGTATCGCCGAGCACGATTGCGCCGACAACTGAGAGCGATATGCCAAAATACCTCGGCATACGGATTGATGCTTGGTTGAGGATCTCAAAGAGCGCCAAAACAATGAGCATTTCAATCGCAGGTGGGAAGGGTATGCCATTTGTCGCGGCAAGCAGAGTCGTCAAAAACTTGAGAGGCAAAAGCCCGTAGTGGTAGGTTTGAAGCGCCACGTACGCGCCTGGCAGTATGACGGTCAAAAGCGCACCCAGTAGACGAAAGAGACGTATCATGGACGCGCGCCAGTCCTCCGAATAATAGTCGTAGCCGTCCTGAACGTCTTCAAACAGCATATACGGCAGTGTGATGACGATAGGGGAGCCGTCAACAATGATTGCCACTCTGCCTTCAAGCAGTTTGGCGGACACCACGTCAGGTTTTTCGGTTGAGCCCGCCTGCAAAAAGAAGGAGTGTTTTTGAGGGCGCAGGTAGGAAAGCACGTAGGCGCTGTCAATGACGCCGTCAATGTCAATTGCGCATATCTTGTCCGTGATTTCCTGCACGATTTTCTTGTCGGCGATGCCGTCAAGGTGCAGGATTGCGATTGATGTTGACGAATATCTGCCGACTTTTAGCATCTTTACGTTGAGTGCAGGGGTTTTGAGCCGTCTGCGGATGAGAGACAGATTTGTCTTGAGTTCTTCGATAAACCCTTCTCTTGGACCTTTCATTACACTTTCGGTTGGAGGTTCTGTCGGAGTGCGTTTTTCGGGACTGCGGAGAGAATAAATATAGGCATTGTCATCGTTTTCAATGAGGAGTGCAACGTCGCCGTCCGCAACGTTTCTTGGAAAATCGACAATAGGCACTACGCTCAAATCCTCAGCATAAAAAGTGCTTTGACGCAGTTGGTTTTCATGAGGCTTTTCAAGTGTTTTCAAGCTTAGAAGCGGCTCAATCACGTCTCTGTCCAAAAGAGATTTGTCCACTCCGCCATCCAAAAAGACGATGAGAGCATCCTTGTCCGCCACCATTAAAGGACGGCAAACGAGGTCGTCCGTGAAGGAAAAAGTCGATTTTATTCTGTCTGCAAGAGTGTTTATGTCCACGACATGATTTTTGCCAAATCAAAAGTTTATATATCACAAAAGACAAAATAAACTTTGCGTTCTGCAATTTTCGACAAAAAATACATATTGTGTCAAACGGCGAAAAACGACAAAATCCCGCCTTTGTCTATCTTGCAAGTATTGACTATTCTTTATTGTGTGGTAAACTGATTGTAGTAGGTTTTGAGGGGAAAATATGGAAGAAGAAAAAATCTTGACAGAAGAAAAGGAATCTTTGGCGGACGAGACATCCGGTGCGCTTCCACCTGTTGACAAAACAAAAGAGGAACTCGAAGGACAAAACGATTCAATTGAGGTTTTGTCGCCCGAAGAGCTGACAGAAGAAGAGCGTCTTGAAAGAGAAAAGAGGAGAAAACGTCAAGAGAGGTTGCAGCCAATAAAGTATTTCCTTTGCGCGGCATCCGCAGGCATAATACAATTTGTTGTTTCAACGTTGCTTAGTGAGGCAATACTCAATCACTTTATTGATGAAAATGACCAAGTGCTCTTTATCGTTTGGCTCAACAAGATAACGTTTATTGCCGATACAGTGGGGCTTGCGCTTTCAATCGTTTGGAACTTTACACTCAACCGCAAGTTTACGTTCAAGGATGCAGGCAACGTTCCGCTGGCTATGTTTTTGGCGTTTTTGTTCTACGTTCCATTCTATCCTTTCCAAGTCTGGTACATAGACACGATAAGAAATGCGATTATCGTTGCAGGCGGGCACAAGACGCTTGCGTTTATCGTAGCACTTGGGACTTGCATGTTCTATAATTTAGTGCTTGAGTTTCTTTGGCAGAAGTTTGTTGTCTTCAGAAAGCCGAAGAAGCAGGAAGAAAAAGCGTAAAGAAATGATAAAAAAGAAAAGCACTCATAAGAGTGCTTTTT
>DBVQ01000040.1:0-418 GCA_002308155.1 Christensenella sp. UBA1260 | reverse complement strand
TGTCGTTGTAGAGGCGGACGTCGGTGGTGATGTAGTCAGCGTGGAAATCTGCGGCGCAACAAATTGCCGTCCGAGGGTCGTTGGTTGTCCACACGCCGACTTTGAGCCCTGCTGCATGGAAACGCTCAGCAACCTCTTTGGCAAGGAATTGATAGTTGCAGCTGAGATTCATGCGTTTGTCAATGACGAGTTGCATCTCTTGACTGTAGGTGAGTTTTGGGTCGTTGATGAGCCCGACGACGCCCTTGAATGAGAGCAGTTGAAGTTCAACCTCGCTGTCTTTTGAGCGAATATAGTCAAGCAGTCCAAAATTGAAAGAGATGTAGGTTGCTTGCGCACCGCTGTCCGCCACAATTTGCATGAGCGAATCAAGGTTTTCATGCGTCATACTGTCGTCCTTGAGCTCGATGATTGCAAC